>CBDCUE010000001.1:0-28731 GCA_965222515.1 Rickettsiales bacterium
ACTTTTGATTGGTGGAGTTGCCTCAATTAGTAATATTTGCTCTTCCTTTGGTAAGCCGATCACTTCTTGTGGTAATAATAAGGCTCTTTGTACACCTGAAACATGGAGAGTTCTTGATGCTGGGTTTAAATCTAAAAATCTTGGTTTATTTTGAGATTCTTGAAAAGCTGTTTTATTTCCAATTAATTGAGATATTAATTGAGCAGTCTCAAAATTATTGGCTGCAAAAGTTACTCTATAAGTAGAATTTGACAGAAAACTATTCATTCCTGAATCCTCATAAGCTCCTTTTAATTGCTGAGTATCTTGTACAACTAAAAATAATCTAAGTTTATATCCTCTAAAATAAGCAATCCCTGTTTTAAATTGCTCCATTTTTCCTAAAGTTGGAAACTCATCCATCATAAACATCACTCCACCTTTTTCATCTTTTCCTGGAATTTTTGTAGTAAGTAATGATGAAGTTTGTTGATAAAAAATCTTCATTAAAGGCTCTAATCTTTGAATGTTATCAGGTGTTAAGCCAACATATACTGTAGTTGGTATTCTTCTAAAAGTACTTACATCAAAATCAGTAGTAGCAGTTGTTGTATCAATCAAAGGATTAGACCATAATTCCAAAGCTGAATTTGCAGTGGAATTTACTCCCGACCTCTCCTTATCTGCTTTTTGTAAAAAAGCTGCAATATTCATATAACCAACTGGATGCAAAATATCTCCCATAGTATCTAACACTACAGCCAAATTATATACTACATCATCACTTCTTAAAACTCTTACCACTTCCCCTAATGATTTTATTCTCTTTTTGTCGCATAGTAAATATAGCATTACCCCCACAATTAAACTTCTTGCTTCATTCTCCCAAAAATCTTGTTTAGGTAATAGTAAATTAGCAATTTTCTGCACATCATCTACCATTTTTCCCATTTTCTTACTAACAAAATCAAGAGGATTATAGCAATGGCTAATACCATCAGGAGATGCTGGGTTCCATAGAAATACATCTTGTTTTAATTTTTTCTTACGATAACCACTGGTTAGTTCATAATTTTCAAGTTTTATATCGTGTACCACTACTGAATTTTTCCAAAATAATAAATTAGGAATTACAAAACCCACACCTTTACCAGATCCAGTAGGGGCAAAGAGCAAGCAATGTTGATAGCCATCTGCTATCAAATAGCCTTTTTTATCTCTACCTAAAAGCATTCCGTGTTTTGATCTTAACCCTGCTTTTTTTATATCTTTTTCTTTTGCCCATTTTGCATCACCATGGATTTTTTCTTTTTCTTTAAAAGGTTTCCAATCTGAAATAGGAGCTCTAAAAAGAAAAAGAAAAAAAGATAATGTAGCAAATGGAGTGAAACTTGCTAAAAATAATTTTGTTGCCCAATAATTATGTGATTCAAAAGTTATTTGAGTTTTATATTTCCACCATGTTTTCCAAAATCCAAAAAAAGATTGATAGAGAAATGACATTTGTGAAAGAAAATCTTGTTGTACCACTTTTAAAGTGTAATGATAGCTATCTTTATTTAAAAAGGTAATTGACAAAATGGCAGAAATATAAGCTACTGCAAAAAATATCAAGCCAAAGAAACAAAAAAACAAGGTAAAATTTTTTCCTGCAGGAGACATTTATATATTTATAATTAAAAGTTGTATTTTTATAGAAAATACATAAATATCTCTATACTAAATTTACTTTAGTATGTTATTAAAATAATTCAAGAACTTAATTTATGTGGAATAGACAAGAATTAGCAAAAGCCTTAAATATTGATGAGAATTTATGTTTTGATGCAGAAAATATTTCTATTGATAGTAGAAATATTAAAAAAAATGATATTTTTTTGGCCATTAAAGGAGAAAAATTTGATGGGCATAATTTTTTGCAAGAAGTAGCAAAAAAACAAATATCTTGTGCTATTGTAGAGAAAATAAATACAAAAATAGCTGTTTCTCAAATAAAAGTTGAAAATTGTTATGATGCTTTGATAAAACTGGCCAAATATAAAAGAGAAAACATCAAAAAAACTACAAAAATTATTGCTATTACTGGAAGTGTAGGCAAAACTACTTTTAAAGAAAATTTGCAACAAATATTAAATTTAAAATATCGTTGCTATTATTCTCAAGGGAATTTTAATAATCATTATGGTTTGCCTTTATCATTGGTTAATATGCCAAAAAAAATTGATTTTGCAATTTTTGAATTAGGTATGAATCATTCTAAAGAAATTAATTTTTTAAGTGAAATTGCCAAACCTCATCTTGCTATTATCACCCAAATATCAGAGGCTCATTTAGAAAATTTCAAAGATGTTTCTGGTATTATTAGAGCAAAACTGGAGATTATTGATGGCTTAGATAAGAAAAATGGACAATTGGTGATAGGAAATGATCATTTTTCTCAAGAAATTGCTCAAGAAATGGCAAAAAAAGGTTTTTTTGGTATAAAAACACATTTTTTTGGAGAAAAAAATGCAAAAAACGATCTTTTTATTAAAAATTTTACTAAAAAAGCTAATTTTTTAGAAATTAATTGTGTTTTACAGCAAAAAAACAGTTATAAATTAAAATTTAAGCCATTAAATGATGATTTAGCCAAATCATTATCGGCTATTTTGTTAATTTATCAAATTCTAGGTTTAAATATTCAAGAAATTTTGTCTGAATTCATTAATTTAGGTGCAATTGAAGGAAGAGGGCAGGTAATTAGCAATTTTTTAAATAAAAACATCACTTTAATTGATGATAGTTATAATGCTAGTCCTGTTTCTATGCAATCATCATTAAAATATTTATCAAATTTTAGTCAAACACAAAGAAAAATAGCGATTTTGGGTGATATGTTGGAATTAGGTAAGGATTCTTTGAAAAAACATCTGCAATTAACAAAATTTTTAACAAAAATTGACGGGGTAATTGCCATAGGTCCAGATATGACAAAACTCTTTGAAATATTGCCGAAACAGCAACAAATTTCTTGTTTTGCAGAAATAAATCAAGAAAATATTGAAAAAATCAAAGATTCGTTAAAAGAAAATGACATAGTTTTAACCAAGGCCTCAAATGGAATGAAATTATTTAAGATAAAAGAATGAGATGGATTATGTAAGTAGATGGGGTTTTGTCTAGGGTTGGTGTGTTATCAGTATTTTAAAAAAAACTCAGGGCAACTGCTACTCTCTTGAGTGGTAATTCTAATTATGAAAACTTGATTTGTTATTTTATGGAATTATACTAGGGAAGCTATAGCTCTTCGAAGAATTGCTAGCCATTTACTCCTTGCCCAAATAAATGTTAATTATTTTGTTTAGCATGTCAAGTGCATCTTCTCTTTTTCTTTGAAAAGTGTTTCTGCCAATGATAGAGCCGTTTCCTCCTGCATCTCTGATATGTCTTACTTCATCGTAAAGAGCTTCTAAGCCTTTGCTGGCTCCGCCTGAAAAAATAACCAATCTTTTATTGTTAAAAGTAGCTTGTTTGATATGGCTTACTCTCTCGGTTAAAGTGTTTATTGCTATTTTATTGTCTAAATAAGCTTTTTTTGCTTCTTTGAGTTCTAAATGATCTGTTGGTAATTTTACTTTGATTATGTTTGCTCCAAGCAAGGCTGCCATATGAGCTGCATAGGTTATTATGTCAATTCCTGTTTCTCCTTCTTTGCTAAGACTTCCTCCTCTTGCATAAGACCAAACTACAGTAGCTAAGCCATAAGACTTTGCTTCTAATGATAGTTCTTTTATTTCTTCCATCATTTCAAATTGAGCATCAGAACCTGGATAAATTGTAAAACCAATGGCACTGCAACCTAATCTTAAAGCATCTTGCACTGATGCTGTGATTGCTTGACAAGGTGCTTCTTGTTCTGTTGCTAGTGAATTTGAACTGTTTATTTTTAAAATAAGAGGAATAGCTCCTGCATATTTATCTGCACCGCATTCTAGCATTCCAAGAGGAGCGGCATAAGCATTAAGGCCTGCATCTATTGCTAGTTTAAAATGATATTCTGGATCATAGCTTTCTGGATTTGCTGCAAAACTTCTTGCAGGACCATGTTCAAAACCTTGGTCTACAGGCAAAATTATCATTTTTCCTGTTCCTGCCAATTTTCCTGACATTAAAATATTTGCTAGGTTTTTTTTTATTCCTGCATTCTCGCTTGAATAACAATCTAAGATTTGTTGAACTTTTTTACTTATTTTCATTTACTAATTTGTATGTTTGGTTTATAATTTTTTTTCAAAAGGAAAGCTAACAATATTTTATAAAATTGCAAGAAAGAATTTATGTCAAAAACTATTTGGTTATACGGTATTCATCCAATTGAAGAAGTACTAAAAGCAGGAAAAAAAGAAGTTTTAGAAATCCTAATTACTGATAAAACTAAAGAAAAATTAAGCAGTAATGATGTTTTTAGAACGAGTTTTAAAAATATTTCAACACAAATTGTAGAAGCTAAAACTTTAAATAATATTTTGGCAGAAGGGGTTAATCATCAAAATATTGCGATTAAAACTTTTGCTAATGAAATAGAAGATATTAATGATTTTTATCATAAAAATGAAGATAATATAGTTATTTTGGATCAAATAACAGACACTCACAATATTGGAGCAATAATTAGATCAGCCTTAGCTTTTGGTTTTAAAAATATCGCTTTGACCAGTAGAAACTCCATTTCTGACTATGATATTTTATTAAAATCATCGGCAGGACTTAGTGAATATGTTAATTTTTATCAAATGAATAATATTAATCAAAATATTGCGAAATTAAAGCAACAAGAATTTTGGTGCATAGGATTAGAAGGAAGTAGCAAGGTTTCTATTGGTAATTTAAAAAAATTTGATAAATTAGCTCTTATTTTGGGTAATGAACATAAAGGAATTAGAGATCTGGTGAAAAAGAACTGCGATTTATTAGTATCCATTCCTATGGACCCCCAAGCAGAAAGTCTAAATGTAGCAAGTTCTGCAACTATTGCTTTCTGGGAGGTTTTTAAAAATAAAAATTTTTAAAAAAGCTTAGTGTAAAGGTTATAACCTGCCAGCCCTAACCTTATACTATTTTAGCTTTATAATTGACCTATAGCTAAAAAGATGTTTAGTAGAAATTGTTTTTTTTAATTATTTGTTAGCCATAGCTAACAGATTATTAAAAGAAGCAATTTATGCTGAGCAGATTGAAGGCTATAGGTCAATTATAAAACTAAAATAGTATTACTCCCACAAAAAACAAAATATTCGTGTAAATGTGTTATAGATAACAAAACTGCACATAACAACCTAACCTCCAAAAAACCAAAAAGTTATTCCCATTCTATGGTTCCGGGGGGTTTTGAGGTTATGTCGTAGGTTATTCTGTTTATTCCTCTTACTTGATTGGTTATTTTGGAAGAAACATTGCTTAGAAATTTATGAGAAAAATGGTAATAATCTGCTGTCATTCCATCAGATCCTGTTACTGCCCTTAAAGCTAAAACATAATCATAACTTCTTTGATCTCCCATAACTCCAACTGTTTTTACTGGTAGCAACACTGCGAAAGCTTGCCATATTTCATCATAAATCTCTGCTTTTTTTATTTCTTTGATAAAAATATCATCTGCTTCTTGCAGAATTTTGATTTTTTCTTTAGTGATGCTAGAAATTATTCTGATGGCTAGTCCTGGTCCTGGAAAGGGGTGCCTGTTGATTAAATCTTTGGCAATTCCTAATTCTAAGCCTAATTTTCTAACCTCATCTTTGAATAATTCTCGTAATGGTTCCAAAAGTTTTAAATTCATATTTTTAGGTAGGCCGCCAACATTATGATGAGATTTAATGGTCTCACTTACTCCGCCAGTTGGATGAGAAGATTCTATTACATCTGGATATAATGTTCCTTGAGCTAAAAATTTAACATTTTTGATTTTTTGTGCTTCTCTATCAAAGATTTTGATAAATGTTTTACCAATTATTTTTCTTTTTTCTTCTGGATCAGAGATATTTATTAAATTTTGTAAAAACTCTTCTTTAGCATCAATAAAAATAAAATTTATTTCTAAATTAGCAAAGATTTTTTGAACTTCTTCTGCTTCGTTTTTTCTAAGCAAGCCATTATCTACAAAAACACAAGTTAGATTCTTGTCAATTGCTTTTGCAATCAAACTTGCGGTTACTGTGGAATCTACTCCACCGCTTACTGCACAGATTACCTTGTTATTTTGTACTTTCTCTTTAATTTCAGCAATGGCAATTTTTTTATAATCAGCCATATTCCAATCAGGTTTTATTCCTGCTATTTTAGTAATGAAGTTTTCAATTATTTTGCCTCCATCAATAGAATGAATTACCTCAGGATGAAATTGCAAGCCATATATTTTTTGCTTATCATTGGCAATAACTGCATAAGGTGCCGAATTTGTTTTTGCTATGGCCCTAAAACCATCAGGAATTTCTGTTACCACATCCCCGTGGCTCATCCAAACAATATTATTTTTTACATTATCAAATAAAATATGTTTTTTTTCCAAAATATCTATTTCTGCTCTGCCAAATTCTTTATTATCTGAAAAAACTACTTTACCACCTAATTTTTGGCAAATTAATTGCTCGCCATAACATATTCCTAGAATTGGAATATTTAATTTAAAAATTTCGTTACTAATGTCAGGAGCATTTTCTGCACTAACTGAACTCGGGCCTCCGCTAAAAATTATGGCATCTGCATTTTTGATTTTTGTAAGATCTTCATTATAATTAATTATTTCTGAATAAACCCCCATCTCTCTTACTCGTCTTGCAATTAATTTGGTTACTTGAGAACCAAAATCTATGATTAAAACTTTTTTTTTGCTCATAAAAAAATCATCAAAATTATTATTATATTAGCAATTATGGGCAAAAGCCATTGCTTTTTTTTTAAAACAAGTAATGATAAAGAAAATAAAGGTAAAATCAATAAAATAAGTTTTAGCTTAAGTAAGATTAGGGCAGCAAAAATTGATAAATAAATAATAATCATATCATCACTCGATAATCTAGGCTTTTTTTGATATTGTAAATAATTTAAAGATTGCTTGAAATTATGTTCGATCGCATAATTAATATGTCTCAAAAGCAATGATATAAAAACTGCAAAACTGGTGATAAAAAATGCAGGATATATTGAATTATCAAGCAAAACTCTTTTGATGATAATAATAAAAAATGCTAAGGTAAGAAAAATAGAAATATTTTTTTTATGGTTAAAAAATATCACTGACCAAATCACAAAAATAATGATTAAGAACATATTGATGATTAATAATTCACTAAAATTATTTATATGAAAATTAAGCACAAAATAAATAAGCATTAATAATTCTGTGCAGAAATAAATTAAAGCATAAGGGTATTTTTTTTTGCAATATCGGCATTTTCCTTTGTATAAAGCTAGAGAAAGTAAAGATATATAGTCTATGAAGCTTAAATGATGTCCGCATTCGGTGCAAAATGGTTTTTGCCCAATCCAAGGTTTATTATTTGCTAAACGATAAGCTGCCATAGTGGCAAAACTACCCCAAGCAAGACCTAGCAATATATTAAAACTATATGAAAATAAAATTAACATTTTTTTACTTTAAAACAATTATTAGTTACTTTATATTAATTAAAAAAACTTACAATATACCAAATCAATTTTGTTTTAGTATAGTTTCAATAAAATTATGGACCTTTTATCTAAAAAATATAGTTTTTACCTTATTATATTATTATCATTACTTGCTTCTTGCAATCAAAATGTAAGCAAAAGAATTCCTATTAAAAACAATCAAATAATAGAAACTCAAAATGCTCGGCCCATAACTGAAAATTTGAATAAGCAGGTAACAGTTGGAAATAAGAGTTTTTATGATGATTTTTTTAAAGATGTTAAAGATGAAGTGGCAAATGGTAATATTAAAAAAATAAAAACTTTAAACAAAGAAGATCTAAATAAAATATATGCTACAGAAATAATGGATAAGGATAGCCAAAAGATGGCACAAACAGCTAGGATAGCAGATACTCAAAAAATTAAAAAGACAACTAGTAAAATTTATCCTAGAAAAAATGGAGACCTGTATGTGGTAACAAATTTAGATAGAGGTTATTATATTCAAATAGGAGCTTATGCTAGAAAAAGCAATGCTTTAAAAGTGGCCACCAAATTATATAGCTATGATGTTGTGATTAATAAATCTTTTAAAAGCAATGTTTTTAAAATATTAATTGGTCCCCTTAAGCAGAGAGATGATGCTATTAATTTAAAAAAAAGAATAGTAGAAAAGGGATTTAGCAATACAATTATTATTAGAAAATGAGAATTTTATTTATTATACCATTGTTAATAATGACATTTTCTTGTGTGATTAAGACTCACATTCCTTACAAAGCACAAAATAAATTCTCCAAGCCTCTCCCTAGAAAAAATGGTGTTCCTAAACAAGCTAAAAGAAAGCCTGCTAAAAATAATTTTGCTAATTTGTTGCCGTCTCACTCTTTTAGCAAGAGTAGACTTTCTAAAAAAGAATCTAGCCCCGTAGTAGCAAACACAGGAGCTAGAGCAAATTTTCCTAATTATTACAATAATTACTATCCTTATCAAATTGTAATTAGACCTAATGTTAAAAAAAAACTCTTTAAACGAACTAAAAAAACACAGAAAACTAATGGCTTTATAGCTAATTTGGATAATAAATATATAAAACAAATTAAAAAGGAAGAGAAAAAGGAGTTGAAAAAAACTAGAGATGATTTAGAATTAATTAATCATGATTTTTTTTCTGTTAATTATAAAGAAAGTTTGGAAGTAGAAAAATATCATAGATATGAAGAAGCAACTGATAAAAACTTTCCTTTTGTCAAATACAATAAAAAAGAGCAAGTTGATGAGCTTCTAGAAAGTCTAATTAAACGAAGTGTTTTGTAATAATGAGTAAACAAATAAATATAGCAATAGCAGGAGTTGGTAATGTAGGAATGTCAGTACTTAAATATCTAATTGCGGAAAAATCTTTTTTAGAAAAAAGATTAGCTAAAACAATAAATATTTCTGCTATATCTTCAAGAACTGACAAAAAGATTGCAAAGAACATTGTTTGGAACAGCAATCCATTATCATTAATAAATGACAATAATGACATTATTATAGAATTAATTGGTGGAGCAGATGGTATTGCTTATGAGCTGATAAAAAAAGCTTTGCAGGCTAAAAAAAACATTGTTACTGCCAATAAGGCACTTCTTGCCAAGCATGGTAATGAATTATTTGTGCTGGCTAAGAAAAATAATGTTGAGTTGTTTTTTGAAGCGGCCATAGTAGCGGCTATTCCAGTGGTAAAAATGATTAATAAATCATTAATTTCTAATAAAATCAGTGAAATTTATGGTATTTTAAACGGAACTTGCAATTTTATTTTATCTTCGATGGCAGAAAACAAAATTTCTTTTGATAATGCTTTAAAAATAGCTCAAGAAAAAGGTTTTGCAGAAGCAGACCCAACAGCAGATGTTGATGGCTTTGATACAGCACACAAAATAATCTTGCTTTCTTTTTTGAGTTTTAATAGCTCTGTTTCTGTTGATTTGTTAGATTTACAAGGAATTAGGGACATTAGTAGCAATTCTTTTATTATTGCAGAAAAATTAGGCTATAAAATAAAATTATTAGCAAAATCTAAGTTAAAAAATAACTATGTTTCTCAATATGTTTATCCATTTTTATTGCCTAAAAAGCATCATTTAGCAAATGTGGATGGTGCAATGAATTCAGTTTATATAAAATCAGATTTAGCAGAAGAGCTTGTTCTGACAGGATATGGAGCAGGGGCTAAACAAACATCTAGTGCTATTATTTCTGATTTATGCAATATTATTGATGGTGAAAAAAATAAATTTTGTACTGATGGACAAAATATAAAATATAAAAAAGAAGATAATAGTGAAAGAAAAATGTTAATTCATTGTGATAAAGAAAGTGATTTTGATGATTTATTAAAAATAATAGCAAAGTCAAAAACTCATAAAATTTTAAAAAAAGAAAAGATGGTAGAAAATTATATAGCTTATTTTGTTTCAATTAATAATTTAGAGTTACAAAAAATAGTCAAGCAGAAACTGCATCAAGGAATTTTTGAAATCTATTAAAAAAAGCAATGATAAATAAAAATAGTAAAAGAATTGGAGAGATCACTAGAAAAGAGATTTTTTCTACTGCTCACAAATTATATACAGAAGAGCTTAGTCCTGAAGAAAATTGGCAATTGTATAATAAATGCAGCAATTGCCATGGTCATAATTACACAATATCTGTTACTATAAAAGGAGAAGTTGACCCAGTTACAGGAATGGTGATGAATCTAAATGAGCTAAAAGATATTATGATGAAAAATGCTATTGATAAAGTAGATCATAAATATTTGAATGAAGATGTAGAAATTTTTAAAGAAATTATTCCAACGGCAGAAAATATTGTTTGGGTAATTTGGCAATGGCTAAAACCACATTTACCTAATCTTTATGAAATAAAATTACAAGAAACAGAAAATAACATTACTATTTATAGAGGTGAATGAGAGGAGTGTATAAAGCAATGTTTCTTAATAAATTTTTAATGTAAAGCATAAAATAGTATTATAATGCAATCTCGAGCTCTTTGATGCAAATGTGCGAGTCATATACTGTTATACAAGAATACATAGATAGCTCTTACCTGTCGTTAAAAAAGGAAAAAAGAAAGAGAGAGCTTTTTGAGAATAAATGGAGAGATGAAGATATGAAAGAAACGGAAGAAAATCTAGAAGTTTTAAAGAACATAACAGAAGTTATGAAAATAAAAAAAATAGAAGCTACTAAAACAGAAAGTCCTCTATGTGAGGGAATAAAAGGTTTGTTTGAGAATTTTAGTAATCAACAAGCTAAATTTGAAACACCTTGTTCTATGATTAATTCAGGTAGCATTAATGTATCTGAGGTATCTTCTCAAAGAAGTGTGGGGTAGAAAAAACAATTTTACTAGTTCTTTAGCAAGCTTAGCAAGGCCATTCTGACGAATAGGCCGTTTTTGGCTTGTTCGAAATAGACTGATTGAGGGTAATCTGCAAGTTCTTCGCTTATTTCCTTACCTTTTGGCAGAGGATGCATTACTATCAAATCATCTTTGCTATGTTCAAAATGTTCTTTTTTCAATAAACAATTATCCAAATATTCTTTTTTCATATTTTGGTCTTTGGTGAATCTTTCTTTTTGTATTCTAGTCATATATAAAATATCGGCATTTTTTAAGCCATCTTGAATGTTGTCATATTCAACAAAACCTGTGTTTTTCAGATATTTTTCTTTTTGTTCTTGGCTAAAAGCAAGGTTTTTTGAAGAAATAAAAATAAATTTATTGTTATTATGTAATTTTAATAAATGGAGTAAAGAATGTATGGTTCTGCTATGTTGTATGTCGCCTACAAAGGCAATAGTTAAATTATCTAATTTTTTTTTATATTCAAAAATAGTGTATAAATCTAGTAATGATTGAGTGGGATGTTCATTAGCACCATCTCCACCATTAATTACAGGAGAAGAAGAATGTTTTGCAATTTTTTGACTACTGCCAATGTCAGGATGTCTTACAACAATAAAATCGGCATAAGAGCTGATTATTTTTCCAGTGTCAAAAAGAGACTCTCCTTTGGATAGAGCAGATGAATCTCCTGATTCAACAGTAATTACCTTGCCTCCCAACCTAATAGTGGCAGCTTCAAAAGATAGTCTTGTTCTAGTGCTTGGTTCAAAAAATAAAGTTGCTAAAATGTAGCCTTGCAAAACATCCCATTCTTTTTTTCCTTGCAAAAATTCATTTTTATATTGTTTGGCAAGGATAAAAATATTTTTTAGATCATTTTTAGTAAGATTGTCTGAAGAAAGTAAATGATTAAAGGATAATTTTTTCTGGGTCATAAAAATTTATTTTGATAATTTAAAAAATAATCCTGTTACATTAGATTGTTCTAATCTTAAATAAAATTTTCTAAATTGCAATTACAGTCCTAAAAAGGTAGTAATTTTGTAGATTGCAATTTTATTAATAATATAGTAAATTATGTTAAAATGAAGTTGATTTGAAGGATTGCTAATTTTCTTAATAACATAATGAACGAACAAAAATATGGAATATAAAGTATTTGCTAGAAAATATAGACCTCAAAAATTTGCTGATTTAATTGGTCAAAAATACTTGGTGCAGGTTTTACAAAATGCTATAAAAAGCAAAAAAATAGCTCACTCTTTTCTGCTAACTGGAATTAGAGGAATTGGAAAAACCACCACGGCCAGAATTATTGCAATGACTTTAAATTGCACTGGTGAACAAGAAAATGAAACAGAACCACAATTAGATCCTTGTTTAAAATGTGCTAATTGCACATCTATCGTTGCTGGTAGTCACCCAGATGTAATAGAAATGGATGGAGCAAGCCATACAGGAATTGATAATATTAGAGAATTAATTCAAAATGCTAGTTATGTTCCTTCACTAGCTAGATATAAAATTTTTATTATTGATGAGGTGCATATGTTATCTAACAGTGCTTTTAATGCACTTTTGAAAACATTAGAAGAACCAGCAGCTCATATTAAATTTATTTTTGCCACTACGGAAATCAGAAAAATACCTTTGACAATTTTATCAAGATGTCAGAAGTTTGAATTAAAAAGATTAACTAATGAAATGCTAAAAAAGCATTTAAAAAACATTTGTGCTAAAGAAGAGATTGCTTTTGAAGAAAATTCTTTAGATGTTTTGTGTAATTATGCTGGTGGCTCAGTTCGAGATGCTCTTTCTTTGTTGGATCAAGTCAGATTAGTAACCAATGACAATTTAACAGAAGAAAATGTCCGAAATAATCTTGGTTATGGAAATTTAAATCAGATTTTAGAACTTTTCAAGAAATTGTCTATAGGAGATATACAAGAATCATTACTAATGATGGAAGATATTTATAATTCTGGAGCAGAGGCAAAAAACATTTTGAATGATCTTTTAGAAATAACTTATTTAATTTCTAAAGCAAACATTCTGCAAGATAAATTTGTTGAAACAAAATTAAGCTCTGAAACTGAAGATAGCATAAAAAAACTATCAGAAAAATTAAGCATAGCTAGTCTTTCTAGTATTTGGCAAATGCTACTTAAGGCAATTGAAGAAATAAATAAAAGTTTTAATCAATTTTATGCTTTAGAAATGATTATTATTAGAATTGCTCACTTGGCACCGCAAAGCAATTTGTCTAAAATGATTGATCAGTTAGAAAGCAAGCAAATTGAACAGTCAAAACAAGAGATAGTTAGAGAGGGTAAAGTAGAAAATCTTGTAGAAAAAGAGAATATAGTAGCAAAAGAGCCTGCTTGCTTAGCAAAACCCAGTAATTTTTTAGAATTTGTAGAAATTTTTAAAACAAATGAGCCAATAATTTATAATTTATTAAAAAACAACCTTGTTGCTACTAATTTTTCACAGAATTCTTTAGAATTACTAGAGAAAATAACAATACCTGATCATTTTAAAAAATTATTGCAGGAAAAAACCAAAAAGTTTTTAGGAGATGATTTTGCTCTTATTATCAAAAAAACAAATGATCAAAACATTGCAACTATTGCAGATAAAGAAACAGGTATAGAAAAGAATTTGCTAGCAGAACTTGAACAATCAGAAGATTTTGCCAAAATAAAAGAGGAGTTGCCAAAAGCAGAGATTAAATTAGCATAAAATGAAGAAATACCAAGTAATTGTAATTGGTGGAGGGCATAGTGGTTGTGAGGCTGCCAGTGCTGCTGCTAGAATTGGAGCAGAAACATTATTAATCACTCATAAAAAAGAAGCCATCGGGCAAATGTCTTGTAATCCTTCAATTGGAGGTATTGCTAAAGGAATTATGGTAAGAGAAATTGATGCTTTGGGGGGAATTATGGCAAGAGCTATTGATTGCTCAGGCACCCATTTCAAAGTTTTAAATGCTAGTAAGGGTTATGCAGTGCACGGTCCAAGGGCTCAAGCTGACAGAAAATTATATAAAAATGCTATTCAAAAATTATTACAGGAGCAAAAAAATCTAGATATTTTAGCTGGAGATGTTGAGGATATGATTATAGAAAACAATATTATCAAGGCTGTTATTTTGGCAAATGGTAGCAAGATAGCTTGTGATGCTTTGATTATTACTACTGGAACTTTTTTAAAAGGCATAATTCATATAGGAGAAAAACAAATTCCAGCAGGAAGAATTGGTGAAAAACCTGCAATAAAATTGGCTGATAGCTTATATAAAGCAGGTTTTTTAATAGGTAGGATGAAAACAGGAACTCCGCCTAGAATAGATAGCAAAACAATTGATTGGACAGATTTAGAATGTCAATTAGCAGATAATCCTCCTCTGCCTTTTTCTTTTCAGAATAAAAAAATAAAGATAGAGCAAATTAACTGTGCTATTACTTATACCAACAAAACAACTCATAAAATTATTGAAGATAACATCAAAAAAAGCTCTATTTATTCTGGGCAAATTTTATCAAAAGGGCCAAGATATTGTCCATCTATTGAAGATAAAATAACTAGATTTAAAGATAAAGAAAGGCATCAGGTTTTTTTAGAAAAAGAAGGTTTGGATGATGACACTATTTATCCTAATGGATTATCCACCGCATTGCCAGAAGAAATACAAGAACAATATATTCATTCCATCAAGGGTTTGGAAAATGCTAAAATAACTAGCTATGGTTATGCTATAGAATATGATTATATTAATCCTTGTGAATTAAGCCTGTCACTAGAGACTAAAAAAATTCAAGGATTGTTTTTGGCAGGACAAATTAATGGCACCACAGGTTATGAAGAAGCGGCAGGGCAGGGCATTGTTGCAGGTTTTAATGCTGGTTTAAAAGTACAAAATAAAGAAGCAATAAATTTTACTAGAGACAATTCTTACATCGGAGTTTTAATTGATGATTTAATTAGATTAGGCACAGAAGAACCATATAGAATGTTTACCTCAAGAGCAGAATATAGATTGAAATTAAGAGCAGATAATGCTGATCAAAGATTATCCCCTCTTGCTTTAAAATTGGGAATTCTTAGTAAAAAACAAAAAAATATTTTTTTAGCAAAAATAAAAAAAATAGAAAAATTGGAGCTTCTTTTTGAAAAAATTAAAATATCACCAAATAAAGCTACAGAATATCAGATAAAAATAAGTAAAGATGGTAGAAAAAGAAATTTGTTAGTAATTGCTAAATATCTTGATGATAAAAAATATAAAGAGATTTATTATAAAATTATTAATGATTATTTATCTTCTTGTGCAGAAATAAAAGATGATGAGGAATTTATTATAGAGCAGAATTTATGGCAAGAGGTGCAACATTATAGTGATGACATTTGGCAACAAGTAAAAATTCATTGCAAATATCAAGATTATATAGAAATGCAAAAAAAAGATATTTTGGCAATAAAAAAAGATGAAAACATCAAAATTCCTAAAAAAAAAGATTTTTTTAATAATATTGGTTCATTATCAAATGAAGTTAGAGAAAAATTAAATAAAATAAGACCAGAAAATCTAGCCCAAGCAGGAAGAATCCAAGGCATAACCCCTGCATCTATTTTAGCAATTTTGGTTGAGATAAAAAAATAATAAAAGTCTAGCAATGTAGGGCTATATTATACTATTTTAGCTTTATAATTGACCTATAGCCAAAAAGACGTTTAGTAGAAATTGTTTTTTTTAATTATTTGTTAGCCATAGCTAATAGATTATTAAAAAAAGCAATTTATGCTGAGCAGATTGAAGGCTATAGGTCTATTAAAACAAAATTGCTTAATTTTGCAGAATAACTATTGCTGTTTTTGAATTTAAAAATTGCTACAAAACTAAAGCCACTTGATAAAAGCCTATATTATTAGCTCGGTAAAATATGCCATAATTTAAAAAGTCAAGACTTGAGTCCTTTTCTTCTCTACTGCATTATTTTTTTGTTTTGTATAATTCTTTTATTTTTGCATATTTACTCAATCTTGCAAAAGCATAAATAAAACTAGCTACAAAACCATTTACTCCATATATAAAATGTTTTTTGATAATATATAATTTAAAAAAAGCAATAAATGGTAATATTACAGTAGCAAAAGATGATACTTTTTTATTTTGCTTATAATATTCTTCTGCTAAAGAATCTGAATATTTATTTAATTTAGCAATAGCATGGCTCCAATTTCTAGTGGAGTTATGAAAGATTTTTTTTCTTAGTTTTCCTATTTTTTTATCTTTGTTTTTTACAATAACTGAATCAAATACTGAATTTTGTCTAAAAGATGCATATTTCTTATTATATAATCTTAACCATAATTTTTTTTTGCATATATCCCAAAACGAGCTTTTTTAGTCCAATGAGGAATATCTGCTATTATGTTATAAAATCCTGCATAATTATCTAAATCATTATTGTTTTTCTTAAATAATTCGTTTATTTCGTTGTTTAATTCTAAAGACAGCCATTCATCAGCATCAATATTGATAACCCAATTATTTTTGCATTGACTTTCAGCAAAATATTTTTGCTGACCATATCCTTGCCATTTATTAAAAATAACTTTTGCCCCTAATTTTTTTGCAATTTTTGTTGTTTTATCTTTACTTCCAGAATCAATTACTAAGATTTCATCAGCAAAGTTTTTGACAAAATTAATTGCTGCGGCAATTCTATCTTCTTCGTCTTGACTAATTATAAATACTGAGATAGGTAACTTTTTCATAAAATTAATAAAAATATAGTTTGTTTCAGAACTAATACTATACTAATCTGATTTTAAAATGTTGATAAACCATTCCTTAGTTTTTTACAGTAGTCTTTTGCAAAACACACTCTAAATAAAAAGAATTATTCACCTATAACGATTTTATCAACCAATTGTTGTATGGTGGGTATAAAACCATTTGTGTATAATTTATCTTTGGCGAATCTATAAGCATTATGACCAGAAAACATTAGTTCATTATCTACTTTGTTTCCGTCTGTAATAATGTTTTGTAAAGTTTTTTGAATACAAAAACTTCTAGGATCAGGTAATTTTCCTGTATTGTAGTTTTTTTCTTCATTCATCCACCAATTACTAAATTTACAAGCAGATAAACAGCCCATACAATCTACTTGATCTTTTCTAATTGATTGTGATTGATCTTTTGTTACAAAAACAACACTATTATCAGGTGTTTTTAGCAATTCGCTATAACCAGCTGCAATATATTTTTGGCTACTATCATAATCTTGCCCTTGAACATAGATTTTTCTACCTCTACCTCCATAAGCTAATTCTTGATTAAACTCCTGATCTGCTTTTGCTTTAAAAAACATTTGTCTTTGAGATCTGTTATGCAAATCTTGAATGAAATCATTATTAACTGCAGATGAATAAAAACCTGTTGGGCTAAAACGATTTAAAAAAACATCTCCTTCTTTTAAAGTAAGTAATTTTTGTTTCCATTCTTCTGGAACAGGGCTTTCTTTAGTAACTACTGGTCTAGTTCCAAACTGAAATGCAATCGCTCCAATTTCTTTATTATTTAAATATTTTTCATAATCAGTTAAATTCCATACTCCTCCTGCCATTATAATAGGAACATCATTTAATTTAACTTCATTCATAAAGCTTCTTATCTCTTTGATTCTATTATATGGATCTTGTGGCACTAAAGGATCTTCAGCATTAGATAAGCCATTATGTCCTCCTGCTTTCCAAGGGTCTTCATAAACAATTCCTCCTAAATATGTTGAAAATTTTTGATAAGATCTTTTCCATAAAGCACGGAATGCTCTCATCGAAGATACTATAGGGTAATAATGTACTCCATATCTGTCGCAAATTTCTGCTAATTTATAAGGCATTCCTGCTCCACAAGTGATACCATGAACCAATCCTTTTGCTTTTTCAAGCACTGCTTGAAGGATTCTTTCTGCCCCTGCTGCTTCCCAAAGAAGATTCATATGGATTCTTCCTTGATTTCTAGCGATGTCATAAGCTATTTTTGCTTGACCAATAGCAGCATCTATTGAGTATTTCATTAATTCTTCGTGTCTTTCTATTCTAGTTCTTCCATTATAGATTAAATCTTCTATTTCTCCATTATGATTAATTTTTTGAGCATTTACACCAGAAAATGTTCCAACAGCACCAGCCAAAGCAAAATGCCCGGCACTAATTCCGTTACTAGCTCCGATACCTTTGCCCCCTTCAATAATGGGTAAAACCTCTTTACCAGAAATATTATGTAGTTTTAAATTATTTAACACTTATTTTTTTATTTTGTTGTTTGCAACCATTATACAATATTTGTATATAAAAAGCCAACAAATAATTTTTAATTCTAATTAATAGGCAAGTTTTAAGCGGAGCTTATGTTTGAATAGACAAAAAGTCCAGTAATATTATTTCTAGAGATAATGGTCAATTATTAACTGAAAAAAAATAGTATAACCTTAAATTGCAAAGTAGAAATAACTATTTTAACCCCAGTATGATGCACCCCTAAATTGAGTCAGTTTTTTGTAGATTTTTGTAGACAGATTGTAAGAAAATTACTATTATATTAATAAATAATTTAATGGTAAAAGAATGACCAAAATAAGAAAAAGTTACAATAGTAATTTAAAATTAAAAATAGCCTTAATTTAGAAAGTCAAAAATTTACAATTCTTGATTATGCCCAAAAAAACAATTTAACAATTACAGAATTTGTAGAAGTAGAAGCATCATCAAGAAAAAATGAATCAGTAAGAAAAATAGATGAAATAAAACAAAAACTAACCAAAGGAGATCTGTTAATAATAACAGAACTCTCAAGATTAGGCAGAAATATGTTACAAGTATTAAATATAATCAACCACTTAATAGAAGAAACAAAAGCAAAATCCTAGACGACCACAAAGAAAAAATAAAAGACTACTTATCAAAAGGCATAACAATAATGGCAGTTTCAAAAATCATAAACTCCGACCTTGAAAAACCATTATCCTATGCTACATTTAAGAACTATGTAAAAGAATTAAATAAATAGAGTAATGGCTACTACACATGTTTTTATAGTTGATGTAAATACATTCAAATTTCATATTGAATATATGTTTGCAGGTACAGGAGCAGGTTTTAATAATCAAAAAGACAAGCCCCCTCCCTCTATAGATTTTAATAATAGTGATAGTACTACAATGCATTTCTCTACTGAAAGAAATATATGTGGAATGATAAGTGATATTAATAGAGTTAGAAAAGGAGATTTTATTATATTTTACTTGCAACAAAACAAGCAAGCCACAGAAGGCTTATTCTTTGGTATATTTGTTGTAGACTCCATAGGATTTCTAGATGATACAGATGTAGATCAATATTTGCAAAACAAGTTTGATAAAAATCTTAATTTCAGAGTAAATATTAGTCCCCATGAAGTTTATGCTGAAGGAGTAACAGAATGGGAGGCTTTAGATGAAATAAAAAATCTATCCTCTCCTAATCAAATGATATGGTCTTTAATCTATAGAAAATTAAAGGCAAATAGAGGAAATACAATGATAACAACATATGAAGCCGAAAGAATGTTTTATATTCTTAGGCAAAAAAATAACCATATAAAGCTAAACAACAAGGAGGATATAGAGTTTTGCCTTAAGGAAGGCAAAATTAAAAATTTACAAGGAAGTAAATCGAGTTATACAGGAAGACAAAGTAAAATTAATATATTACCTCGATTATTATCTAAATATAAAAAACAACAAGCATTTGAAACTCACTTGCAAGCCTATATTTTACAGAATATTGGCACAGGGAATAATGCTAGCCTTGACTCTGAAATATTAGAAAATAAATCATTGGAATGGATAGGTAATGAAGTATCATGTGGAGTAGGAATGCAAAGTATAGATATTTTGTTATCATTAGCAGACGGTATGCAAACAGATACGGTTATAGTAGAATTGAAAAGTGTAAGAGGGCATGTTGATAATATAAAACAGATAGAACGATATATTAATTGGGTTGAACAATATTATATACCTAATAAACCTAGTAATATAAAAGCCATTCTGATTACAGAAAAAGGTAATGCAACAAATAAAAAAGGATGTAATGAAGAAGATATGCAGGTAGCTTTTAATAATTTTAAGAGTACTTATAATGCTAGAGTAAAATCTATTAAACATATAGTATATTCTATAGAGAACAGTAAACTTAAATTCGAGCAGGTAATATATAAATGAATTATATAGGGTCTAAACTATCTTTACTACCATTTATAGAAGAATCAATAAAAACTACTGTAGACGAACAGTGTGAAACATTTTGTGATTTATTTGCAGGTACAGGTGCAGTTGGAAAACATTTTAAAAAATTAGGTTATAGTATAATTGCCAACGATATGCAATATTATTCATATATTCTGAATAAACACTATATAGAAACACATAAAAAATTGGATTTCAAGCACTTGGAGTTAGAAATGCCTCTGTTAAAAGAGTTCAGGGGAGAAGTTAAGAATAAGGTTGTGTGCGACTATTTATGTAAACTTGATAAAAAAAAGGGGTTTATATATAAAAATTACTCTTCGGGAGGAACAAAGGGGCAAGAACATGAAAGAATGTATTATTCTGATGATAATGCCAGTAAGTGTGATGCTATTAGACAAAAAATAGAACAATGGAAAGATAAGAAAAAAATTACAATGAGTGAGTATTATTTCCTACTTACGGTATTATTAGAAAATGTAGATAAACATGCTAATACAGCTTCAGTTTATGGTGCTTTTTTAAAATCATTGAAAAAATCTGCTCAGAAAGTATTTAAGATGAATGTAGTGGAAACAGTTTATAGTTCTAAGAAACATAAGGTTTACAATGAAGATGTAAACTCGCTAGTTAAAAAAATATCAAGTGATATAGTATATTTAGACCCTCCTTACAACCATAGGCAATACTCTTGTAACTATCATTTGCTTGAAACTATATGTAAATATGACAATCCAACCATAAAAGGAAAAACAGGATTAAGGGAGTATAAGCATCAAAAATCTATGTATTGTTATAAAAAAGAAGTAATAAAATCTTTTACAGACTTAATAATCTCTCTAAAATGCAAATATATTTTCCTAAGTTACAACAATGAAGGATTAATGAGTATTGAAGATATAAAGAGCATTATGAGTTTAAAAGGAGAGTACGGATGCATGCAAAAAGAGTATAGTAGGTACAAAGCGGACAAAAACAGAGATTATAAGGGAAATAAAACTATAGAGTATTTACATTATGTAAAATGCAAATAATGCAACTATACTCTATATCCTTAATCAAAACAACTTCAACCGATTTCTCCTCCACTCTGCCCCATCAATAAACCCACTTTCATACAACCCTTTCCAATCATAAAAAAACGGAGCAAAAGAACTAGAAGATCCCGCCTGCATAAATAGTCGCACCTAAATAAATAGTCGCACCTAAATAAATAGTCGCACCTAAATAAATAGTCGCACCTAAATAATTACATTTTTAGTTAAATTAACAATTATTAAATAATAAAAAGTGTGTTTTTTCTTAAAAAAATACTTTTTATTACAAAAATTACCATTTGGATTTTGGCAAAAAGATAACTATCTATGCAGTTTAACAGCTTTCTTAAGTTAAATCCCATAGCAATTGCTATTGCATTCATATTATCTCCCATTTTTCCTTTAAGATAACATCTTGCCCCCCTTGAGCCATCATTTTTAATATGACCTATCACTGGCTCTATCGCATTTCTTCGTTTTTGATATTTCTTTTGCAAAATAGATAATGTTTTCTTTCTTGTTCTTGCCACAATAACATTTTTATCTTTTATTCCATGACCTTTATAGCCTTGATCAACATAAACCTTCCTAAAACTCTTGCCACTCAACCTTTCTGCTTGTTCCAAATTAGATTTTAATGTATGTCCATCATACGGATTGTTATCAAATGATTTTGCTCCTAAAACAAAATTTGACCTAGAACTTACTACAAAACCTACTTTACAACCAAGCTCATATTTCTTGTGAGCTTTTCCCTTACTTATGCAACTCACATCTTCATGCCATGAATAAATCTTATTCTTATTTGCTATTTCTATTGTTTCTGACAATAAATAGAGTCTGCTGAATTAGATAATATTTTCCAATAAAAAATTAATTCTTTCCAAAAGACATTTTTTTAAATTTTAAAAATATATTTTCAAATTATTTTTTAATCCATTTTTAGTTTTTTATTTAATTTTTAATGTAATATTTGTATTAAACCTCTCTTAATGCTTTAAATAAGTTAAAACTAACCATAGCTATACTAGTTTGAATGGCAGCTCCATTCATAGTTTTCAACACTATTTTATTTAATGTGTAATCTTTTTTTAAATTTCCTATTACCCCCTCAACTCTTTTCTAGACCTTGATTTCCTCAATTTCCTTTTTTCTAATTTTTGCTTAGCTGTAGATTTTCCTTGATTCTTAAGACTATGTTTTATATAAAAAACTCTTTAATAAAGCTTTATTATCAAACGAAGAATAACCATCATCTATCAGAACCTTCTTCGGCAATCTCTCAAATCTATCTTGATGATTTGCTAAACTATTCTTTAATTCTAACTTCTCATTAAATGCCCTATGCTCTACTTTATCACTAAACACATAACCATCTGTTAAAGCTATATGTGCCTTTGCTCCAAATTCTGTTTTTTTACCTCCTTCCTTGCCTCTTTTGATTGGTCTTACAAATGGTTGGTCAAAACTTATTATTCTGCCTGGAATACTTGTAACCTTTTCTTTGTATTTTCTTTGTTGTTGCCTAAAAATCTCTTTTCCTACTACTAACTTTTTTTCTATTTCCTTTATTAACCCTTGTAAACCCACCTCCTCAATCAATCCTAACTGAAAATTACCAGACGATAATTTCTTCTTTGCTCCCTTTATTATTGCTACCAATTGATTAATATTTCTATTAGTAAAATTCAACATTTTCCTAGTTGCCTTATTTATTACTTTCTTGTTCTTCTGCTTCTTTTTTGCAAAATCTAAATATACTTTCTTTGCTTTTCTTTTGTAAGTTCTTATCTTCTCTTCTATTTTGAACTTTTTTTTTAATATATCTATTTGCTTAATTGCATAACTTCTTACAGTATTAAGCAATTTTACATCATTTGGATATTCTATTTTACTCTCAAACACTGTTACCATCAAGCAACAATTCTTTTCCTTTGACAAACCTTTTATCCTTTAGCACCTCTAATATTTCTGATTCAAATTTTAAAAAATACTCTGCTCCTAATTTATTTTCTTCTTTTTGTTAATAAGCTAGGATCCATCACTTTTGTTATCTTGCTTACAAAAGTATCATAACCACAAAAATATTGAAAATATGGATTTTCATAAAAATATTCTAATATCTCAACATCACTCAAACCTAATCTTACTTTACCGATAAGCAAACCTAGCACTAATTTAGCTGATTTTACCACTCCCAATCTTTTAGGATCAAAATATTTATCATGAAGTGCAATCAAATTATCCCAAGGAACTAGCTCTAATAATTTTATCCATCTGTTGTTTTCGTCTAACTTACCTCCAAAAGGCATCATATCTGCAAATAATGGTAATGTTCTCATAGCAATGTCTAAAAAAAATTATATTTTTTTCTAAAAAAGTGCAAAGGTTTTCTCGTCATTATCTTCAAACCTTTGCATTTTTACTCAAAAATCTAACATAAATATACCACTCAAACCCTTATAATACAACCCTTTTCCTTGCTTTTTTTACCTAATTCAGCAGACTCTAAATATTCCATTCCTTCTTCTCCTATTCTTTTTCTAAAATATACCAAATTCTCTGGAACTGTTGGTAACTTATGCTCAAAATATCTACTTCCACAAAAATATTGATAATATGGATTCTCTATCCAAAGCTCACATATTTTTTCATCTGATTGCTTTTCTATTTCTTTTAACATCAATAATCCACACATTAATCTTATAGGTAGTCCTCCTCTTCCCAAATTACTATATTTTATAGAAAACTTCTTTTCTATGCTTCTCCAATCTACTAATTTTGACAATATTACTAATTTATGTTTCATATTTAGTCGTCCCTAAAAAACTAAGAAAAGGCTTGTAGAATAAGGATTTGTTGGTATAATTTGTATAGTAAAAACACAGTTTTTTAGGGGTGACTAATTACACCTTTATAATGTTTTGTATATTCACTAAGCAAATCATCTAATTTATTAATTTTGTTTAAATCCTTAATAGAATTAATTCTATGTCGTATGCAATTCATTACTCATATTCATTTAATATTTTTACTATATATATAATATCTTGCTTTTTCATGGTTTGATATAATGGTATGCTCAAAATTTCTTTATGAATCAGCTCTGTAGTTGGCAATCTCATAAAAGCAAGCTCTTCATATGCTTTTTGTTTATGTGGAGCAATAGGGTAATGAACCATAGTTTCTATCTTATTGTTTAACAGATATTGCTGTAATTTCTTTCTATCTTTTGTTCTAATGGTAAATAAATGCCAAACATGGCTTTTTGGATTACTCTTTGGACAGTTAGGTAAAATGATTTTATTATTTTTTATGTTATTACAATAAAACTCTGCTATATCTTGTCTTTTTTGAGTTTTTTCATCCAAATATTTTAATTTCACAGATAAAATTGCTGCTTGAATTTCATCTAACCTTGAGTTACACCCCTTATATATATTAAGATATTTTTCTTCCGAGCCATAATTTCTTAAAGCCCTTATTGTTTTTACAAGAGCATGATCATTGCTAGTTACACATCCACCATCCCCCATAGCACCTAAATTTTTTCCTGGATAAAAACTGAAGGCACTAGCATCACCTAAACTTCCTGTTTTCTTGTTATTATAAATTGCACCATGAGCTTGAGCAGAATCTTCTATAACTTTTAAATTATGTTTTTTAGCGATGAGATTAATTCTATCCATATCACAACATCTTCCATATAAATGGACTGGTAATATAGCTTTAGTTTTTTTAGTGATGCTTTTCTCTATTAAATCAGAATCTATATTATAAGTCTCAATATTAGGTTCTACTAACACTGGTTTTAATCCAGATTTACTTATTGCCAGAATAGAGGCTATATAAGTGTTGGCAGGAACTATAATTTCATCACCATCATTAAATACACCTAATATTTTATAAGCCTCAAAAATTAGAAATAGTGCATCCAAGCCATTAGCAACACCTGTAGCATAACTAACCCCACAATACTCATAAAATTTTTTTTCAAATTTCTCAACCTCTTCTCCAAGAACATACCACCCTGAAGAAATTACTTTATGAACAGACTTGATTATTTCATCCTTGTACTGTTCATTAATGGATCTTAAATCAAGAAATGGGATCATTGTCATAATGCAAAAATTTTTTATATTTAGATTTTATGTTTTTGTAATCATCCTTAGAGAAATTAAAAAAATAATTTAAACTATCTTCTTTTATTACACTGGCCCCAAATTTTTCATGAAATGAAACCACCTTTTTGTTACCTTTTCTAACATCAAAACAAGATTTATCAAGGTTTAAATCATAAAATGCAAAATCATACAACAACAAACAAGACTCTATTGCCACATAATATGGTGATCCAGTTATTACAACCCAACTTCCCCAAGAAAACTGGCCTCCTTGTATATTGTATATTCTAATAGTTCCTACATCTTTATTTTGGCACTTATCTTTTATAATAAAATAATACTCTATTTTTTTTTGCTCCCTTATCTTATATTCTTTTAACCAATTAACTTGATTTTTCAAATCAACATCTGTTTTTGAAAGAAAACCTCCTTTTTCTAATCTTAATTTCAAAATAAATTCAGCATCATTAATTTTTGCTAGCCTAAATTTTATATTTCTTCCATTTAATTTTTTATCATTCATTGATCTTTTTCTAAAATTATTTTATATGAGTCTATGCCAGAAATTTCAAAAACATCTTTTTTTTCTACTATTTGTTTGTTACTAACAATTTGATTAGTAAGAATGGATTTAGCTATTTTATACTTCATAAATGTTGGAAGTTGATATTCTTTAAATATAAAAGATCTAATATAATTGTGAATTACATTAGATTTTTTATTAAAATCAATATTAACACTAGAAAAATCTATACTTTTTCTAGCATAATAGCTAGCATTCATCACATCTTGTTCTTTGCATGAGTAATCTGAATTAAGAATATCAATAATATTTTTCTTAAAAAGGATAAAAGCATACTTCATATATTTGATGTACAAATCTCTTGAAGTATCATTTGTATTGATTTTAAATTTAATAAAATCTATTACATCACCTGTATCTATACCACTATTCATTTTATGCAATGTAACTCCTGTATAATCATCCCCATTTCTTATTGGCCAAATTGAGGTAAAGCACCCCCTATATCTTGGCAATAATGAAAAATGGATATTATATAATTTCTGACTATCAAAAGATAGTACAGGAATGATTTTATTATATTCCAATGAAATTAAAATTAAATCTTTTATCTTTTGCGCATCATTTATGTTAATAATTTTTATATTATTATCAGTGCAACACTTTTTAAAAGACTTTTGCCAACCATCCACACCGCTATCATTACTATTATTTATACCATAAATGCATTCTATATTAAAATCTTGTTTTTTTTTCAATAAAAACATCAATGCTTTACAAGCTATCTCATTTTTACCTGCTATACAAATTATCATCTTTTACCTGCTATACAAATTACCATTATTTTGTTTTCTTTAATAATGCACAAATTTTTCTTTTTAAAATATATCCCATAGGTAGTATTTTAAAAACTCTATTTGCTATTACTTTTGAGATATGAATTATAGAAACCTTACATTTTGATATCACTCCTTCTTGGCCATCACATTCCAACAAAACACTCTGATCATTATGCAATTCTTTGTAATTACCAATATAATTTATATTAGCATTATTAATGCTAATTTCATCCGAATTAATATCCAACAACTTAATTTGTAGAAAATCTTCTAAATCTCTTAACCTACCTTTCCAACTACCTTCTTTTTTAACAGCATTTTGACATTCTTTTATACACTTTAATCTTAATTCTTCATTGCTTAATAAATTAATACATTTTTGCCTCATATCATACTTGTCTTTATAGATAATTGCACCCTGCACTTCTTTTGAAACATACCTTCCAAATAAACTTTTCCAATCTTTTTTGAATTCCATTACTAGGCAAGAATTAGAGGCCATAATATCAACAACTCTCCAAGAAAAAGAATTAGTAGCTTGGGGGTGAGAAATATTTACAGATATTTTTGATGAATTATAAACATATTCATTGTCTTCTTTAGTTCTTATAAATTTCTTATCAAAACAACTTACAATATCAAAACTATAAAAATTCATGTTTAACCAAGATTTATCACCATATATTTTTAGACCTAGATCAGTCAACACAGATAAATAGCTCATCCTATGCTGCCCCACATAAAAATCCTTTATCATATTATACACAACCTCATTATTTTCTTCAGCACTATAATAATAATCTTTTCTTATTTTTTCAAAATTTTCTTGAATAGATAAATCTGTTAGATTATGCATCTCATTTAATATTAAATGCTCTGGATAAAAATTACTTCCTATAAAACTTATATTATTTTTTATAGAGGATTCAGGGTTGCTAGATAAACTAGTGCCACTCGGAGGAAAATAAAGGTAGTTTCTATCATTAAGCTTTAAATTAAAAATCTTTTTATACAAATTTTTAGAACAAGTCTGATAGCCTAAATACAACTTCTTTTTATGTTTTATAGTATCTTTGTTCCAAAACATATTTGGATTATCAGCATCCAAAACCAAAACTCTACAATCGAATATAGATATTAGTTCATCTGGGATGACATTGTTAAAAGAAAACACAAAATCAACCTTAACATCTTTAATTTTTGATAATATCTTAGACATATCATTATTAGGATTCATATTGCATAATGTTACATTATGTCCATTTTCTACAAATGCATGAGCAAAATCTTCATATTTGGCAATAACATTATTTATAGAATAAAAGCATATAAAAATATTTTTCATATCTGTCTTTTTTATTTAATTTATTTATTAAAAATAATTGTTATTATTCTATACAGAAAACTACTCTTAATAATCATTTTTTTTATATTTTTTTTTATATTTACAAAAATTATTCTTACAAGCCTTGCTCTTTTTTTAGCTTCTTTATAATTTGCAATATATACTAAATTCCCATGTTTTTTAGCTAATTTATTAATTAATTTTATATTTAAAAAATCTTCTATTTTTTTTATACCAACATCCCATCTACCATTTTTATCAACAGCATACTGGCATTCTCTAACACACTTTAATCTTAACTCTTCGTCTCTTAATAATCTTATACATTTTTCTCTCATATCATATTGATCTTTATAAATAATCGCTTCTTGAATCTCTTTTGATATATATTTTTCAAATAAAGTTTTCCATTCCTTTTTGTATTCCATTAACAAGCAAGAGTTGGAAGCCATAATGTCAATAACTCTCCAAGAAAAAGAATCGATAGCTTGAGGATGGGAAATATTTATAGATATTTTAGATGAGTTATAAAC
>CBDCUE010000002.1:0-32661 GCA_965222515.1 Rickettsiales bacterium
TGATGGGCATAGTCCATTTCCTTTTTACACTCTTTAATTAGTCGTCCCTAAAAAACTATAAAAAGCCTTGCAGTATAAGGGTTTAGTTGTATAATTTGCATAGTAAAAACACAAGCTTATTACCAATAACTCTTAAAACCTTGCAAAAATGTTACACAAAACTCACCAAACAGGAAATGATATGGATATGTTCAGAAATGAATTAGTAAATATCATAAATATGAAGCATAAACTAGTAATATTATCAAAATTAGTAGATTGGAGAAGCATGGAAGAGAAGTTTTCTATAAAATATAGTAATTTGGGAAGAGGAGGACTACCTATAAGATTAATGTGTGGATTATTGATGTTAAAAGAAGTAGAAAAACAATCTGATGAAAAGATATGTGAGCTTTGGGTAGAGAATCCATATTATCAATATTTTTGTGGAAGTAGATATTTTGAGCATAAGTTACCAACAGTTCCAGAGAATTTGGTATATTTTAGAAAAAGAATAGGAGAAGAAGGAATGGAATATTTATTGTCAGAAACAATAGAAATAGCAAAAAATACAAAAGTTTTAAAATCAGCTAATTTTAAGAGGGTAACAGTAGATAGCACAGTTCAAAAAAAGCAATAACTTATCCTACAGATACTAAGCTGTGCCATAAAGCAAGGGAGAGTTTGGTAAAGTTGGCAGAAGCAGAGGGTATAAAATTGAGGCAAAATTATAGAATAGTTGGTAAAAAGAGTCTTTTTATGTCAGCGAGATACAGTATGTCAAGAAAGGGTAGAAAAGCAAAAGCAGAACAGAAAAAAGTAAAGAATTATTTGGGTAGAGTAATAAGGGATATTGATAATAAGAAAGGAGATTTGAAAAACAATAGTAAATTATTTCAAGCATTGCTAAGAGCAAAGTTAATTTACAATCAGCAAAGAACGGATAAGAATAAGATTTATTCATGGCATGAAGATGTGAGTTGCATAAGTAAGGGAAAAGCTCACAAGAAATATGAGTTTGGTTGTAAAGTAGGTTTTGTAGTAAGTTCTAGGTCAAATTTTGTTTTAGGAGCAAAGTCATTTGATAACAATCCGTATGATGGACATACATTAAAATCTAATTTGGAACAAGCAGAAAGGTTGAGTGGCAAGAGTTTTAGGGAGGTTTATGTTGATCAAGGCTATAAAGGTCATGGAATAAAAGATAAAAATGTTATTGTGGCAAGAACAAGAAAGAAAACATTATCTATTTTGCAAAAGAAATATCAAAAACGAAGAAATGCGATAGAGCCAGTGATAGGTCATATTAAAAATGATGGCTCAAGGGGGGCAAGATGTTATCTTAAAGGAAAAATGGGCGATAATATGAATGGCAATAGCAACTGCTATGGGATTTAACTTAAGAAAGCTGTTAAACTGCATAGATAGTTATCTTTTTGCCAAAATCCAAATGGTAATTTTTGTAATAAAAAGTATTTTTTTAAGAAAAAACACACTTTTTATTATTTAATAATTGTTAATTTAACTAAAAATGTAATTATTTAGAGTCTGCTGAATTAGGTAAAAAAAGCAAGGAAAAGGGTTGTATTATAAGGGTTTGAGTGGTATATTTATGTTAGATTTTTGAGTAAAAATGCAAAGGTTTGAAGATAATGACGAGAAAACCTTTGCACTTTTTTAGAAAAAAATATAATTTTTTTTAGACATTGCTATGAGAACATTACCATTATTTGTAGATATGATGCCTTTTGGAGGTAAGTTAGACGAAAACAACAGATGGATAAAATTATCAGAGCTAGTTCCTTGGGATAATTTGATTGCACTTCATGATAAATATTTTGATCCTAAAAGATTGTGAGTGGTAAAATCAGCTAAATTAGTGCTAGGTTTGCTTATCGGTAAAGTAAGATTAGGTTTGAGTGATGTTGAGATATTAGAATATTTTTATGAAAATCCATATTTTCAATATTTTTGTGGTTATGATACTTTTGTAAGCAAGATAACAAAAGTGATGGATCCTAGCTTATTAACAAAAAGAAGAAATAAATTAGGAGCAGAGTATTTTTTAAAATTTGAATCAGAAATATTAGAGGTGCTAAAGGATAAAAGGTTTGTCAAAGGAAAAGAATTGTTGCTTGATGGTACAGTGTTTGAGAGTAAAATAGAATATCCAAATGATGTAAAATTGCTTAATACTGTAAGAAGTTATGCAATTAAGCAAATAGATTCTTGTTCTTCTGCTTCTTTTTTGCAAAATCTAAATATACTTATCTCCTTTAGAAAGGTTTGCATTATTAGAAATTGTATAGCCCAAACACCCTCCTGCACCAGTAAGAGCCATACGTCCTACTGCCTCTATCGTAGTGTTTGTCTTTTTATAATATTTTGGTTTCGTTTTTTTTATGCAACTAGCTAATTGTTTGTATAATTCTGTATTATAATTATATAGTGTTGGGTCTTCTTGTAAAAGAGAAAGTTTGCGACCTCTTGTTTCTGAAAGACCTTGACCACACAAACTCCCAAACGACATTACGATAGCTTCACCTCCTATATAACCTTTCTTTTCGTCGTCGGATATTTCTATTTGTCTCTGAGATCCTTGTCTTACTTTTTCTGTCCTAGTATTTTCTTCTTTTAGATATTGAAGAACTGTAGCTTTTTCGCTTATAGTTATTTCTGTGTCTAAAAATTCACTATCACTTGTATTTTCCTTGTTTTCAAATAACATTTTAAATTTTAATAATTTATCATATAAATATATAGTTCTCCCATATAACCCCTGTTATAACATATTAATCTATATTCGTCAAGGCTCTTAGTGTTTTTAACTGCTTACCATCAACTTGTATATTTCACCCCATCAATCAACAACCCCCCTCCGTGCTATCTGTTTAAGTGTTTTTTATAGTTCACCAACCCAATGGTTTTTTAATGTTTTGAACAAACTAAATTCATTTTTAACCTTGTCATCAAATCTTTTTCTAACAAAAAGAAGAAAGATATTTTAAAAAGCTTACAGCAATTGAAATTAGCTAAAATAAGTTGGACTTAATGATAGTTTTATTGTATTATGGATTTTTTAAATTAACTTTTATTATATAATTATGACAGCAACCATATTAGAAACAGAGGTAGCAAGAGTTATTAGCTCTTTAATTAAAAACAAAATCTGCAAAGATGAAAAAGAAGCAGAATATCAAATTGCTTTGCAGTTAGATATGATTAAAATAAATAGAAAATTAGCAAGAGGTAGAGCTGATTATGAAGCTGGAAGATACAAAACTTTAAATAGTGAGTTTATAGATGATTTTGTTACAAAATTAGAAAAAAAACACTCTTCATAATGTATTTTATAAGAGTTTCTAAAGAAGCAGAAAAAAATTTAGAGAAAATTAGTGATTATATTGCAAAAGATAGCATAAAAAGGGCAATTTCTTTTACAAAAGAAATGATGAAGAATTTTAATAAAGTAGTTTCTGTTTTCCCTTATGCCAATAAATCAGAGAATGGGTATCACAAGCATATCTATAAAAAATATTTAATATTTTATAGAATAATAGAAGAAAAAAAGGAAATATCTGTTGAGGTTGCTATTAACAGCGCAAAATATCTTGCTTATAAAAAATTTACTGAAACTTCTAAAAACAAATTTCAAACCAAATCCATAAATTTAAAAGAAATAATTTCTGTGCTTGAAAGTGAAAATAAAGTAATAAAAGGTTTTTCCAAGAGAATCCTTACAACAACAGATAAATCACAAAAACGAGAGCAACAAAAAGAGCTAAAACAAGCATTAAAAACACATAACAAAAACCTAAAAGAGGCAAGAACCTTAATTACAGAGAATTTCAAAACCTCAAATGATAAAGAAAGATCAAATATTAGTAATTCTTTGGATATAATAGCAAGGATGATTAAAGGCAGTAAAGATAAAGAATTGACAGGTTAAAAAAATGTTTAGATTTGTTTTAGGAATAATTTTATTTTATCTTATTGCCTCAATAGGTGCTTGGCTTACTTATAGTGATTATTTTTTAAAATTAGATTTAATATTTTTAGTTTGGGCAAGTGAAATTCCCCCTATGAGTATTTTTTTATCAACTGTTTTGGGATTTATTTCGTTTTTATTAATTGGTTTTAAAAGCAGAACTTTTGAGGGAGGCAAATATGGTTTTGCAAGATTTGCCAAGAGATATTATATAAAAAAATTTGGTTTAAATTATAAAAACGGTATTATTCTTGGTAAGGCATTTGGCAAAATTTTAAAAACAGATAAACCGTTATCATTATTAGTTTTAGCACCGCCCGGAACTGGTAAAACTGCAGGGATTATTATACCTACTTTACTAACCTTAAAAAATTCTGTATTAGTTCACGACCCCAAAGGTGAGTTATATGATTTAACTAGCAAGGTCAGGGCTAAATTTAGCAAAGTTTTATTATATGATCCAATGGATGATAATAGCTGTGTGTTTAATCCATTTGCCAAAGAGCTTTTGCCAAAGGATAAAAGAGATGTTAGGGGTTATATTTTAAATATGTCATCTATTCTTTTTAAGCCTGCCAATGAAAATAGCGATAGTTATTTTATTGATGCAGCAAAATCTGCTTTTTTATTTTTTGCAGAATGGTTAATTTGGAAAAATCAAGAAACAAGTTTGCCCGAGATAAGAGATAAATTATTAGAGACAACAGATATTGCAAAAACTATTAGAGTTATGATGTCAACTAAAGGAGTGCCTGATGAGATAAAAAAAGATGGTAATGGTGTGTTAATTTCAGAAGATAGTGATAAGCAATGGGCAGGAGTTGTAGGAACCTTAAAAGAAACTATTGAGATTTTTGCAGATCCTAGAGTAAAACAAGCAACTTCTGGAAAAATGGATTTTTGTGGAGATGATTTAAGAAAAGAAAATATCTCACTTTATTTAAAAATAAGAGATAAGGATGCGAAGAGATTAGAACCTTTAATGTCTATGTTGGTTGAATCTATAAGCACTCAATTAATATCATCTCTGCCAAACAAAGATGATAAAATAGTTACTTTTGTTTTAGATGAATTTGTTAGATTAGGAAAAATGAATATTATTAGAGATTTGCCATCGGTTTCAAGAGGTTATAAAGTAAACACTATTTTTGTTGCTCAAGATTACGAGCAGATAACTTTAAAATATGGCAGAGAAGCAGTATCAATGTTTGATTCAAATTGTGCTTACAAAGTAATATTTCAACAAAATAATTTACAAACGGCAGAGAAAATATCAAAGATCATAGGCAATAAAACAAGAAAAAAACATCTTCTAGTAAAAGCACCAGCTCTAAAGAAATGCAAACAAATTCTACTGGTATTAGCACATCATCATCATTGGAAGGTATGGCTTTAGTTACCCCACAAGATATTTTGGGTTTAAATAAAAAATATTGTTTTATTATTGTTCAAGGTTTTGCCCCACACCCAGTAAAGGCAACAATTCCTTATTATTTTAACCACAAACCATTTTATAAATTAATAAAAAATGCAAACAAAAAAACAACATAAAAAAAACATCAAAATTCCTAGAATTTACGAGACTTTCCCTTATCAGATGATTCCTACTATAATAAAAAATATGATTTATTTTTTTGATTATGACAAATTGGAGGATTTTTTAGCAGAATTTAGTCAGATTAGTAATGATTCTGTGCAAAGAAGATTTGTGCTTACAGATGAAGATATGGATTGTTTGGAGCAAGTAAAATCAAAAAGAAAACTCACTATGCAACAAATTATTTGTATAGGTATAATAGATTATCAAAAAAAATTTCCTGGGGATTTGAGTGTTTATTTTGAAAGTTGATAATGTAAAATATTTTATTTATTGTATTTAAGAATCTTCTGTGTATACTATGTATTATATATTTATGTAAGTCTTAATTAATTTAAAATATGAGTTTAGTTATTGATTGGTCTGAAGAAAAAAATTCTTTACTAAAAAAAAGTAGAAATATTTCTTTTGAGGATGTTGAGTTTGCTATTTTAAATAAAAAAATTATTGATATTGTTCCACATTTTAATAAAGATAAATACCCTCATCAAAAACTAATTATTGTTTGTATAAATGACTATATATATTATGTTCCTTTTGTTTATAAAGAAAGTAACATTATTTTCTTAAAAACTATTATACCTAGTAGAAAATATAATAAAAAATATTAACTTTTAATCTTAATAATATGAAAAAAGACAGTGGTAACTACTCTAAAGAAGAATTAGAAATAATTGATTATATTGAAAATCATAATCCAAAATCTGATCCAAAAGCTAAAGAAATTAAAACTCAGCTTTATCAATCTATCAAAGATAAAACTTCTAAAAGAAAAGCCTTAAGCATAAGGCTTCTTGAAGATGATATAAAAAAAATAAAAATAAAAGCTATAAAAGAAGGCATCCCTTATCAAACTCTTATTAGTTCTGTCATTCATAAATATTTAACTGGTGCTCTTTCAGTTAAGTAGGGTATTACTGCAAAAACAGATAAGAATTGTAACACCCTGTTATGTGCAAAAAGAAAAATAATTACTACATGACAAATCAAGAAAAAAATTTTTTGCTTAGCACTTGTTTGCCATAATCTCGTAATTCTCCATTAGGAGCAACATATTTGTAAAGGCATTGTTTGCTTATTCCTCCTAATTCCTTACAAATATCAGATATTGATATTGCCTTATTTTTCATAAGCATTTGAGCAATTTTTACCTTAGATTTTGTAAGTTTAAATTTTCTACCTCCTTTTTTACCTCTTGCTCTTGCAGATAACAAGCCAGCCTTAGTTCTTTCTCTTATTAATTCTCTTTCAAATTCTGATAGGCTGGCAAATATCCCAAATATTAATTTTCCATTTGCTGTACTAGTATCTATATTTGCACCATGTCCTGCTATTACCTTAAAACCTATTTTTTTATTTATTAGATCTTGTACTATATTTACTAAATGTTTTAAACTTCTGCCCAATCTATCTAGCTTCCATACCACTAAAACATCTCCTTCTCTTAATGCTTTCAAACAATTTTCTAAACCCTCTCTTTTTTCTTTTTGACCAGATGCATAATCATAATAAATATGTTCTTCTTTTATTCCTTCTTGCAATAAAGTATCTTTTTGCAAATCTATATTTTGTGTGCCATCTGCCTTTGACACTCTTGCATAACCTATTTTCATTATTCTAGATTTTCTAATTTATTTAATAAAGTTAATATTTCTTTGTTGATTTTTGAAAAAGCAAACCATTTTCTGCCCAAATCTTTTAAAGATGCTCCTATATGATATAAATCATTATTATCTATTATTAAAAATCTATCATGAATCTTATTAGTTTCTTTTACTGTAATTTTAGGATATTGTTCTTGATATTTTTGCAAGTCTAGTTTTTGTTCTTTAGATATTTTATTAGTATAAATTGAAATATCTACATTGTTTTTGTTTTTTGATAATAGAGTAAGAACCGTATCATCTATATAATTATCTATAATTTTTATAGATGATTTTGCATTTTTAATTAATTTTGCAACAAAACTATATGCATCATATATTTGACCATCAAAAAATATTCCTTCACTTGGTAAATATTTTTTATCTGATAATGCTTCAAAAATCTCTGTAAAGTTTTTATCTGCTTGTATTTGTTGTTTTTCTATCTTATTTAATCTTTGTAATATCAAGCTGTTATTTGATATTTCTCTTCTCATTACCACAAAAGCATTAATTATCTTTATACTCATGTCTATTGCTATCTCACTATTTAATATAGCAGATAACATTGCCACCCCTTGTTCTGTAAAAGCATAGGGCAAGGTCGAAGAATGTTTTAAATTATTCAACCGGTCGCAATTTGCGACCAGTTCCAAAGTTTGTTTTTTTGTTAATTGAAATCTAAATTCTTTTGGAAAGCGATTTATATTTCTTTTTACTCTTTCGTTTAATCTTTTTGTAGAAACATTATATAACTCTGCTAGATCTCTATCTATCATAATTTGAAGACCATTGATGGTAAAAATTTTATTATTTAATAATGTTTTATTCATAATTTATATTAGTTTTAGATAGTCCTGCAAACGAAGGTTTGATTGACTAGTTAATTTTTGTGTTTTAAGTAGTGGTTATTGGTAATTTAATTAGTAGATTATTTAAAGTCAATTATATATATAACAAAATATAATAATTTACTACAAAACCTCTTGCATAATATTTTCTCTGTTTTAATAAATATCTTGGGATTTGGGGCAAAGTCCCATTCAAAAAACAAATCAATTAAAAGAAACTAAAAACCCAACCCTTTGGACTTAGTTTTTTTGAGTAAATCGTTGATAGAGTCCAAAGCATCAGCCAGCTCTGCTCTTTCTTTATCATTAGATGTTTTAAAATTATCTATCAAAAATTCTCTAGCATTTTTTAAATCTGAGTTTTGTTTTTTTACCATATCTTTAATAATAGCTTTTCTGTTTTTTTTCTTTGCAAATTCCGTTGGCAAATTAATGTTTTCTATTTTTTTAATAATTGCTTTATCCGTATTATCAAAACTTTTGAGCATATCATCTTTTAACCTGCTAAACTCATTTATGCTTATCTTGCTCATTTCTTTTTTTATTTTTATTAAATTTCTATGCAGTTTATGTAATTTTCTTGCCTCCTTAGGTTCATATTGTTTTCTAGAATCTACATATTTAATTAAACTTTGAGTTTGTTTCAAAATACTAGATTTTGCTACATAACTATTTCTGTTTTCTTCTCCTGTAATAATTTTACTTTGATACCAAGTTTTTCGTTCTTTCAAAAAAGTTTCTTTTTGTATTATTTGATCTAAATTTCTATCTTTTCTCAAAGTAGATTCTCTTCCTATTCCCATTGATTTTAAATGCTTAGCAAACTCCCTTCTCAAAACAAATAAATCTCCTTTGTCAAAATGTAATTTTTTATCTTTATCTAAAATATTTCTATTATTTGCCACCAAATGAAAATGCAAATTATCTGTATCATTATGAGTTGCAAAAACATATCTAAAACCAGCGGATTTAAAATTTTCATTTAAAAACCTTCTAAAAGCAAACTGAGCTGTTCTAACATTTTCTTTACCTCCTACAGAAAATAAAATATGTGTTGTATCAGCTCCACGAATCTTTAAATCTATTTTTTTACCCTCTTTATCCAACTTATATTTATTTGCAACAAAATCGTTTAATTGTTTCAACCTCTCCCCTTTTTCTTCATTCAACCCTATTAGATCTTTTATAGCAGATAAGCTTTTTCTTTCTTTAGTTAATTTAGCTAATTCCTCTGTTTTCCAACTTTGTTTTTCTTTTGCTTCATCAGAAATAAAATCTTTACTCCATTCCTCCAAAATTTTCTCTCTATCACTCTTAAATCTAATAATTTGCTCTTGATCTCTATCATCTTCTAATATCACTTTATCACTCTTTCCCTCCCTTGCTATATAATCTAGAACATTTCTAATTTGATTGTTTCCTGTGGCTTGAGAAATAATTTTTATTACTGCTTGAGGATTTGATGATTTTAAACTTTTTAAATAAGAACTATCTTTAAATCTATTTTTTAAAAACTAAATTAATTTTTCCACTTTCTTGATAAATAGGTTTTTTTTGTTTCTTCCAATCAAGATTTTTCTCTAAATGTTTATTTAAAAATACTCCCATTTTATATTACTCTTTTTGATTTTACAAAAACATCAATAAATAAAACAACTAACTCTTTATCTTTCTTTTCAAAAACAATTCTAAAACCTCCTGACTTGCCTTTGTTATTATTAGATGATCTTACTCTTGTTTTATAAATATTTTGTCTATCCTTTAACTTAATTGCTTTAGCAAAGTTTCCCTTTTCTAACTCTATAATAAGGGCAAGCATATCATTATCAATAGAACGATGCTTCTTTGCTAACTTTTTTAAGTTTTTCCTAAAATTTTCATTAAATAAAATTTTATATTTTTTAATCATCTTTTAATTTTTTTAACAAACTTCTAACTGTTTCTCCTGTAATTTTTTTGTCTCTTTCACTCATTTCTTCTAATCTTCTCTCTATCGTTTTATTTTTCTACCAATATTTCTGCATTTGTTAATTCTGAATCCTCTATAAAAATATTTTCTTTTTTTGGTAAATGTTTTTGTAAAGCTCGTTTTAAAATAAAATCTTTCATAGTTAAATATTTCCATTGCAGAATATATTTTTATATATTGCCTTTGTTTTTCTGTAACTTCTATTGTTATTCTAGCCATAATTTATTTTTATTAGTTATTAGTTATACTATATAAGATATGTCATAAATTGTCAACTTATAACAAATTATCAATCATTTTTAATTAGTTTTTACTTTTATTAATTCTGCAATACGATCTTGTAAAAGCACTATGTTGTTAATTGTATCTTCATAGAGAGATTTTAGCTCAATTAAATTTTTATCAGGTTCTTTTGAATTCAAAACATCTAAATTCATATGAAAAGCAATTTGATTTATGTTGCTATTTATTTTTCCTAATTTTCCAAATTCTTTTTTTAGAAAATCAACCTGCTCATTTGATAATGTAAAAACTCTTTTTTTATTGTTTAGCAAACTTCTTAAATATTCACTTTTTGATAGTTTTTCTCTAGAACTTAATTTTTCTAATAACAATCTCTCTGCATGATTTAATCTAATGCTAGTTACATTTCTAAAATCCTCAATTTTGTTTTTTGCCATAATTCTATATTATTTGTTTTTTTAAAATGGCTGTTGTTCAGCATTTAAAAAAAACATTTTATTATGTATTACATTTATACTATCCTGCATATAATAAATCAATTCATTTTCTCCTTTTCTTTGCAACAGAGGTGTAAATTTGATGTTTTTTTGCATATTGCAGATGCAAATGAGAAAAATAGGGGTGCAAATAGTGAAAACAGGGGTGCAAATAGTGAAAACAGGGGTGCAAATGAAACAAATAGGGGTGTAAATGGCAAAACTGACAAAAAAAAAGGGGAGCGTTAAAAATAACCATGATTGTTACTGGGCATTTTATTTATTTTGGCAGAAGATACTTAGGGTTATCTATTGAGTATTTGTCAGAATTTTCTACTATACCTATTACAACCCTTAGAAAACACGAAAATCAGAAGGGGTTGGTAAAAAGAGGGGGACTTCTATGGTATTTCTAGAATATTAGATTTATACAAGCAAAACGGTATTACTCTTAGTTTAGAATCTAATAAAATAATTATTTATGCTCCGTTAGAATTAGATGAAGTGAAAAGCCTTAGCAGCTGATTTTACAAGTCAAGAAATAGAGGAAGTGTCTTAATTATATAAAAACACATTTTTAAAAAAAGTTATAAAATTGTGCTAAAAAGATTTTAGTAAAAAAATACAAAATTAAATTTTAAACTTAAAAAAGATGCTTAAATTTAATAGATATGATATCATTTTGATATCATTAACAATATTGTTGCACTCACCCCTTAGTTATCTAAAAACCCTGCTTTTTATCCAGCCATTCTTGCAAAGACCAAAAGCACCATCAGTGCAACAGGTGTATATACTTATTTTCAGCTTAGCTGTTCTTATTATTGGTTTTTATTCTTTTTATTTTATGGTATTTTTTTCTTCCAGCCCTTCGGCATTTGAGAACTTAACTTTTTCTGTATTGCTTATTAGTAGTTTTTTTATTGTTTAACTGGCTCACTTTTAACTAGCATAACTATTAATAACAAAAATTTTATGATAACAAAAAAACTCTTAAAATAAGATTATAAAGGTAATGAATTTTATAATTAGTCGCACCTAAATAGAGTCTGCTGAATTAGATAATATTTTCCAATAAAAAATTAATTCTTTCCAAAAGACATTTTTTTAAATTTTAAAAATATATTTTCAAATTATTTTTTAATCCATTTTTAGTTTTTTATTTAATTTTTAATGTAATATTTGTATTAAACCTCTCTTAATGCTTTAAATAAGTTAAAACTAACCATAGCTATACTAGTTTGAATGGCAGCTCCATTCATAGTTTTCAACACTATTTTATTTAATGTGTAATCTTTTTTTAAATTTCCTATTACCCCCTCAACTCTAGACCTTGATTTCCTCAATTTCCTTTTTTCTAATTTTTGCTTAGCTGTAGATTTTCCTTGATTCTTAAGACTATGTTTTATATCAAAACTCTTTAATAAAGCTTTATTATCAAACGAAGAATAACCATCATCTATCAGAACCTTCTTCGGCAATCTCTCAAATCTATCTTGATGATTTGCTAAACTATTCTTTAATTCTAACTTCTCATTAAATGCCCTATGCTCTACTTTATCACTAAACACATAACCATCTGTTAAAGCTATATGTGCCTTTGCTCCAAATTCTGTTTTTTTACCTCCTTCCTTGCCTCTTTTGATTGGTCTTACAAATGGTTGGTCAAAACTTATTATTCTGCCTGGAATACTTGTAACCTTTTCTTTGTATTTTCTTTGTTGTTGCCTAAAAATCTCTTTTCCTACTACTAACTTTTTTTCTATTTCCTTTATTAACCCTTGTAAACCCACCTCCTCAATCAATCCTAACTGAAAATTACCAGACGATAATTTCTTCTTTGCTCCCTTTATTATTGCTACCAATTGATTAATATTTCTATTAGTAAAATTCAACATTTTCCTAGTTGCCTTATTTATTACTTTCTTGTTCTTCTGCTTCTTTTTTGCAAAATCTAAATATACTTTCTTTGCTTTTCTTTTGTAAGTTCTTATCTTCTCTTCTATTTTGAACTTTTTTTTTAATATATCTATTTGCTTAATTGCATAACTTCTTACAGTATTAAGCAATTTTACATCATTTGGATATTCTATTTTACTCTCAAACACTGTACCATCAAGCAACAATTCTTTTCCTTTGACAAACCTTTTATCCTTTAGCACCTCTAATATTTCTGATTCAAATTTTAAAAAATACTCTGCTCCTAATTTATTTCTTCTTTTTGTTAATAAGCTAGGATCCATCACTTTTGTTATCTTGCTTACAAAAGTATCATAACCACAAAAATATTGAAAATATGGATTTTCATAAAAATATTCTAATATCTCAACATCACTCAAACCTAATCTTACTTTACCGATAAGCAAACCTAGCACTAATTTAGCTGATTTTACCACTCCCAATCTTTTAGGATCAAAATATTTATCATGAAGTGCAATCAAATTATCCCAAGGAACTAGCTCTGATAATTTTATCCATCTGTTGTTTTCGTCTAACTTACCTCCAAAAGGCATCATATCTGCAAATAATGGTAATGTTCTCATAGCAATGTCTAAAAAAAATTATATTTTTTTCTAAAAAAGTGCAAAGGTTTTCTCGTCATTATCTTCAAACCTTTGCATTTTTACTCAAAAATCTAACATAAATATACCACTCAAACCCTTATAATACAACCCTTTTCCTTGCTTTTTTTACCTAATTCAGCAGACTCTAAATAATTACATTTTTAGTTAAATTAACAATTATTAAATAATAAAAAGTGTGTTTTTTCTTAAAAAAATACTTTTTATTACAAAAATTACCATTTGGATTTTGGCAAAAAGATAACTATCTATGCAGTTTAACAGCTTTCTTAAGTTAAATCCCATAGCAGTTGCTATTGCCATTCATATTATCGCCCATTTTTCCTTTAAGATAACATCTTGCCCCCCTTGAGCCATCATTTTTAATATGACCTATCACTGGCTCTATCGCATTTCTTCGTTTTTGATATTTCTTTTGCAAAATAGATAATGTTTTCTTTCTTGTTCTTGCCACAATAACATTTTTATCTTTTATTCCATGACCTTTATAGCCTTGATCAACATAAACCTTCCTAAAACTCTTGCCACTCAACCTTTCTGCTTGTTCCAAATTAGATTTTAATGTATGTCCATCATACGGATTGTTATCAAATGATTTTGCTCCTAAAACAAAATTTGACCTAGAACTTACTACAAAACCTACTTTACAACCAAACTCATATTTCTTGTGAGCTTTTCCCTTACTTATGCAACTCACATCTTCATGCCATGAATAAATCTTATTCTTATCCGTTCTTTGCTGATTGTAAATTAACTTTGCTCTTAGCAATGCTTGAAATAATTTACTATTGTTTTTCAAATCTCCTTTCTTATTATCAATATCCCTTATTACTCTACCCAAATAATTCTTTACTTTCTTCTGTTCTGCTTTTCTACCCTTTCTTGACATACTGTATCTCGCTGACATAAAAAGACTCTTTTTACCAACTATTCTATAATTCTGCCTCAATTTATACCCTCTGCTTCTGCCAACTTTACCAAACTCTCCCTTGCTTTATGGTACAGCTTAGTATCTGTAGGATAAGTTATTGCTTTTTTTGAACTGTGTTATCTACTGTTACTCTTTTAAAATCAGCTGATTTTAAAACTTTTGTATTTTTTGCTATTTCTATTGTTTCTGACAATAAATATTCCATTCCTTCTTCTCCTATTCTTTTTCTAAAATACACCAAATTCTCTGGAACTGTTGGTAACTTATGCTCAAAATATCTACTTCCACAAAAATATTGATAATATGGATTCTCTACCCAAAGCTCACATATTTTTTCATCAGATTGTTTTTCTACTTCTTTTAACATCAATAATCCACACATTAACCTTATGGGAAGCCCACCTCTACCTAAATTACTATATTTTAATGAAAATTTCTCTTCCATGCTTCTCCAATCTACTAATTTTGATAATATTACTAGTTTATGCTTCATATTTATGATATTTACTAATTCATTTCTGAACATATCCATATCATTTCCTGTTTGGTGAGTTTTGTGTAACATTTTTGCAAGGTTTTAAGAGTTATTGGTAATAAGCTTGTGTTTTTACTATGCAAATTATACAAAAAAAACCTTATACTGCAAGGCTTTTTATAGTTTTTTAGGGACGACTAATTATGCAGGTTGATTTGATGGTGATAAATTTATGCCCATATTATAACCTAATCCTTTTATAATAGAAAAAACTGTTTCTAATTTTGGCTTTACTTTTCCTGTTAAAATTTTATATAACCTTTCATACACTTAAATACAGACCTCCTTAAATCGATTTGACCAATTCTTTCTACATTATACCACAATATTTGGATGATCCTACCTTGCCAACATTTTGGACTTTTTGTCTTGTATTAGGAGTACTGTTGTTAACTATAGACTCATTAAACTCTATATTATCATCATATTTAGGAGAATGATTGATGGTTGAAAAGAAATCATTAATAGACCCTGCTCTTACAGAACTATGTAAACTGCTATCTATTTCTGCAGATTTGTTTTCCTCTGATGTTTTTTCTTTATAACTATCAACAATATTTTTAATAAAATCATCCAATGATACACTAGCATTTACTAGTGTATCATTATTCTCTATTTTTGGTTTAGCATCATAGGCACAATCCAATATTATCTTGAATAATTCTTGTTTATCTAGTTGAATCTTTTTTGATGTAATTTCCTTTTGCTCAATGAGATCCATTATTAAAGAACCTAAAAATAGGTGATTATTGTTAAACAATTTTAATAGATCTTTTAGGGCTTCTATTTTATCATTATTAGGAATTCCAAACCTTCTTTTTACAGCAGGGATAATTCCTCCACAAACTTTCTTAGCAAAAGCTGATGCAATAGCACCAGCTCCTCCTCCCAATGAGCTTGTTGCTGCTATAAGGACTATCGTACTTTCTTTAGAAAGGTTTGCACTATTAGAAGCTATATAACCCACATACCCTCCTAGACCAGCTAGAGACATACTTCCTGCTACCTCTACCGCAACTTCTGTCTTTTTATAATATTCTGTCTTCATTTCTTGCATGCAACTAGCTAAGCCTCTGTGTAATATTACAATATTATCATATAAAATTGAATTGTTTGTCATTAAAGAAGCACATTTTTCATTTCTTGTTTTTGAAAGATCTTGATCATGTAAACTCCCAAACGACATTATGCTATTTCTACCTCCTATATCACCTTGCTCTCCGTTTCTGGATTCTTCTATCTGATTAGCTTCTTTATCTGCATTGCCTTGAGCCTTATTGAGAATTTCTATTTCAATGGTATTTAATGCTAATCTTTCTTCTGTTAATTGGTTATTAGTGCTAATGCTATCTAATGCTGAACCCTCTTCTTTTCTTTGCTTATCGTTATTGTTAATTTCATATCTTTCTTTAACAGCCGAAACATAATATTTATTGTTATCCAACTTACAATTTACATATAGCAAATGTTGCAATAACCGCTTACTTTCTTCTGTATTATTTTCATTTAAATTATTATTTTTATAAGGATCTATATTTGTATTAGTAGCTGTCTTGTTAATTGTACTTTTTGACTCATTATATTTATCGTAAAATGCATCTATTATTCTTTTTCTTGCACCAATAGCCACAGTGTTGTTCTCAAATAGCAATGGGTTTTCTCTCTTTTCCAAAACAAGCCCTATATTTTGTGTATTTTTGTCTATAATTGATGCTATAAATGTTTTCACCTTTGCTTCTTCTGCCTCAGTCTTTGCTGTTATTGCCATAGCCTCTGCTGTTTCTGCCCTATTGTTTGCTGTTGTTGCCATAGCCTCTGCTGTTTCTGCCCTATTGTTTGCTGTTGTTGCCATAGCCTCTGCTATTTTTCCCCTATTATTTGCCTCTTCTAACAATCTTTTCATTTTGTTGTCTTTTCCTATTTGTTGTATTATCTCAAAAGCTTTTCTTATCTCATCTGGATTTAAAATATCTGGATTTAAACATTCTAATCTATTTCCAAGAGTTATTTGTTCATCAGTTAACCCTATCCCTATAATAGATTCTTGTTTTAAATAAGCATATGCTTCCTCAGCCTGTTCTATTGTTATACATAATGTTTCTGAGTTTTTCGTAAATGGCATTTTAGCTTATTTTCTTAATTTATGTATGCATAATTTTATCTACATAACTCAATTATATGTGTATTTTAAGATATTTGTCAATGCTCTTATTTATCTAATTTTTTCTAAAAAAGATAAAATATATAAAAAACCATCCTTTATTTTGTAATTTATTTAAATATAAAATACAAATATTATGAAAAAAAAGAAAGAAACACACAGTGTGTTTTTATATATATTTTTAATAGTATTTTTAGGGGTGCTAAAAACCCTTATAGGGACTGGCTTTACAAGGAAGAACTATCAAAAATTACTACTTTTTGAAGAGGTATAAATATGCTTATCAACGATTAAATAGGGTTGGTTTTTTTGTTTTACCCAAAAAAGGCTAGATGTCTCTAGTTTCTAAAAAAACGACGAGAGGTTGCCACCTATTTTTTGTTTTCTAAAAAACGGGGAGCTATAACTACCTATAAAATTAAGGATCTATATATTTTGCTGTTGTAATATAGAAGAGATATAATAAATAAATTTCATTAAAAACAAAAGAATACACAACACACACATAAATGTGTGTGTTAATAGGATTAAATAGGGTTAAATAGGGTTAGTTTTTTTGTTTTACCCAAAAAAGGCTAGATGTCTCTAGTTTCTAAAAAAAAAACGACGAGAGGTTGCCACCTATTTCGACGAGAGGTTGCCACCTATTTCGACGAGAGGTTGCCACCTATTTCGACGAGAGGTTGCCACCTATAAGAATGGAAAAAGATAGAAAACTGCTGTAATTGACGAGAAGTTGCCACCTATTTTTTTGTTTTAAAAATTTGTGTGTGTTATATATTATAGATATTTTTTTAGTTATAAAAATGTTATATGTTTTTTATGACCTAAAAATTATGTGTAATTATATAGTCGCACCTAAATAATTACATTTTTAGTTAAATTAACAATTATTAAATAATAAAAAGTGTGTTTTTTCTTAAAAAAATACTTTTTATTACAAAAATTACCATTTGGATTTTGGCAAAAAGATAACTATCTATGCAGTTTAACAGCTTTCTTAAGTTAAATCCCATAGCAGTTGCTATTGCATTCATATTATCGCCCACTTTCCCTTTAAGATAACATCTTGCCCCCCTTGAGCCATCATTTTTAATATGACCTATCACTGGCTCTATCGCATTTCTTCGTTTTTGATATTTCTTTTGCAAAATAGATAATGTTTTCTTTCTTGTTCTTGCCACAATAACATTTTTATCTTTTATTCCATGACCTTTATAGCCTTGATCAACATAAACCTCCCTAAAACTCTTGCCACTCAACCTTTCTGCTTGTTCCAAATTAGATTTTAATGTATGTCCATCATACGGATTGTTATCAAATGATTTTGCTCCTAAAACAAAATTTGACCTAGAACTTACTACAAAACCTACTTTACAACCAAACTCATATTTCTTGTGAGCTTTTCCCTTACTTATGCAACTCACATCTTCATGCCATGAATAAATCTTATTCTTATTCGTTCTTTGCTGATTGTAAATTAACTTTGCTCTTAGCAATGCTTGAAATAATTTACTATTGTTTTTCAAATCTCCTTTCTTATTATCAATATCCCTTATTACTCTACCCAAATAATTCTTTACTTTCTTCTGTTCTGCTTTTCTACCCTTTCTTGACATACTGTATCTCGCTGACATAAAAAGACTCTTTTTACCAACTATTCTATAATTCTGCCTCAATTTTATACCCTCTGCTTCTGCCAACTTTACCAAACTCTCCCTTGCTTTATGGCACAGCTTAGTATCTGTAGGATAAGTTATTGCTTTTTTTGAACTGTGTTATCCACTGTTATCCTCTTAAAATCAGCTGATTTTAAAACTTTTGTATTTTTTGCTATTTCTATTGTTTCTGACAATAAATATTCCATTCCTTCTTCTCCTATTCTTTTTCTAAAATATACCAAATTCTCTGGAACTGTTGGTAACTTATGCTCAAAATATCTACTTCCACAAAAATATTGATAATATGGATTCTCTACCCAAAGCTCACATATCTTTTCATCTGATTGCTTTTCTATTTCTTTTAACATCAATAATCCACACATTAACCTTATGGGAAGCCCACCTCTACCTAAATTACTATATTTTAATGAAAATTTCTCTTCCATGCTTCTCCAATCTACTAATTTTGATAATATTACTAGTTTATGCTTCATATTTATGATATTTACTAATTCATTTCTGAACATATCCATATCATTTCCTGTTTGGTGAGTTTTGTGTAACATTTTTGCAAGGTTTTAAGAGTTATTGGTAATAAGCTTGTGTTTTTACTATGCAAATTATACAACTAAACCCTTATACTGCAAGGCTTTTTATAGTTTTTTAGGGACGACTAAATATCTTTTTTTATAAATATGGCAATAATATCCTTTTTCATTTTTTTTGTTTATTTTTGGATATGCTGAGACTATTTTATCAAAGTTCTCAACTAGTTTTTTAACAAAAGAAATTGCCCTTTTGGGAGAGTCTTTTGCTATGTATTTTGTTATTTTTTTATGCCTACTTCATACTTTTTGGTTCTTGTAATTTTATATGAATACATAAAAACAATTTCAACTATTTTGAATAGGCTATTTGTTCTATTCTGTCAAACAATCTTTGTGTATTTTTGGTGTTGCTTCTTCATATCTACCTGCTTCAAAATCTGCCTCTCCCTCTGCTATGCCTCTATCTATTCTCATAATTTCCAATCGCAGAGCAATTTCTTTTTCAGCCTCTTCTTGGTCTTTACAAACTCCTTTGCTTTTCTGTAACCTGCAAAGCCCTAACATTGCCTCTTGCAGGTATAATTTTCTTTATTTTTCTAATAGCTGTGATAGCTTTTTCACCTTTGCAAAAGTAATAATACCAAATATAAGTTTTTACAAGTGGCTTTAAAAGGGAATATAAAATCAAGTAAAAACTTAAAGCTCTGACCGCTAGTTTTTTAAATTAGTGGTCATCTTCTTTTTTTAAGCTACTTTCTTTTTCTCAAAGCTAATTATTGCTTGATCTACCCCAAAATATTCTTTTGAACATTCTTGTAAACTTTCCTCAAAATGAGCTTCTATATGATTCGCAACAAATTTGTTTTTACAAAAAAATTTTATTTGCTCTTCTTTAACAGAAATTAAATCTATGTTTTTAAACCAAGTTTTAAAATCACCCTCCCCTACTTTGCTTAATAATTTATTTAAAAATTTATTATATTTTTCTTGGTTTTCTGTATTATAGGATTTTCCAAAATACTCACTAATTTCTTTTATCTCTTCTTGAGAATTAACAACATTATTAGATTTCCATTTTTCTTTTATAGCTGTTTTTATTAACCTATCTGCATTATATTTTTGTCCTTTTTCTTTATATATATTTATAGCTTCTTTTACTGCTTCTAAAGATGCTAGAGTTTCCTGTTCTTTTTTGTTGTCTTTAATTTTTGCTATTATAGAAATAGCTAGATCTTCTGAAACTCCCTGCTCTATGAACTTACTTTTTAACTCTGTTTTTTCTACAAAAACCGCAGATATGCTACCACTAGATATAGCATGTGTTTTTTTGCCTTCTATTTTTTTATTTTGATAAAAATTTCCTTTCTTAATATCCTCACAAAATTCTTCTGATAAATATAAAAAATATTTTATATCTTCTATTTTGTTTTTTCTTTTGTTATTTAAAATTATTTCTTCTTTGTAGTTAATAATTATATTGCTTGCGGTCATTTCTTTTAATATTTTTTCTACATGCCTCTTATTGTCTGGCAATCTCTTATATGCAGATATACTGCTATCCCTAATAATAGTAGTAAGCATTATTGTATAAGGGTTATTTGCTGTTCCTTGAGTATAGTGATGAGAAATTCTTTTTAAAAGCCACCTAGAAAGAGAGTATTTCAACGACATACATTGCTTATAATTAAACAATCTATTTGTGTTTTCTTTAATTGACTTATTTACTAATACATTAAATTTTACAAAAGACCTGTCCTTGCTTCCTCTTTTTGAAAATGCATATACATCTATTGGGTGAAAATCAAATTGATCGTTTCTATCTTCTGATTCTATTTTAATAGAGCTATTATGTAATATTTGTATAGCTTCTTTAATTTGATTTTTATTGTAGCCATGTCCTCTTTTAGACAGTTCTTGCTCAACTTCATATAAAGAAAAATAAACACCAACAGAATCATCAATAACGGCACTTCCTTTATCGATAGCTATTTTTCTTAATGCATCTTCTACCAACTCCTCTCTTTCTCCTAAATAATATGCCTTTTCTATTCCATTTCTATTTCTTATCAAGGCAGGAGATATGTTTATATTAAATTTTTTATTTCTAAATACAAAAGCCCTTTCTATGTTATGCAGAAATTTCCCTTCTATTCTTTTTACCCCTCCATAAACATATTTAGGTAATACATCGTAGAGTTCTATGGTTTGAGAATAATCCTCTTTTTTAATGAGATCTATTCCATAAAAAGAAAATAAATCTATGTGTTTTTCTTTCTCCATGTTGCTATTTCTTACATATTATATAACACCTGCTTTTTTCAAAGCTCTTCTTAAATATACTGATATATTTACACCTGTTTCCTCACAATGCAGTTCTATTTTTTCTTTTTCTGTTTTTGTAAAATTAAGAGACATCCTTTGATTTAAAGGTTCTTCATATTTTTGTGGTCTACCAAGAATTTTTGTTTCTTTTTTAATGTTTTTGTCACTTGTGTTAGAACTACCTAGATACCCCCTTGTTTCTTTTTTAAGCTGCGATAAGTCCATTTTTATTTACCTCCAAAAAATTAATTAAATTATTAAATTGCTCATTCACTAGCTTAAAACTAAATGCTTGTAAACCACCTTCTTTTACCAAGCTAGCAATAGATTTTTTCTTCTCAAAAACTGCATCTAAGGCTTTGGATTGTTTTATTGGAATAATAGGATATTTATATTCTAGTTCCTCAAAAGCATTTTTTAGGTTTTTAAAATCTTCTCCTTGAACTCTGTTAGCTACTATTACAATATTGTTGTTGTATTTTTTTATTTCTTCAATTGTGTTGATAGACACTTGAACATTTAACATATTACAAACAACAGGTATTATAACAAAGTCAGATATTTTTAAAGCATCAATAACTCTATTATCTAAATATCCTCCAAAATCAAATATAGTGTTATAATCTTCTGGAATATCAGGGATATCTTCATTGGGTTCTATTTTTAACAACCTACTACTTGGTAATACATTTTCCATAGGAGAATATACATCGTTAGTAATAATTCCATAATCTAAGGTAAGAGATAGATTTAAACTAAGGCTTGTTTTACCCACACCTCCTTTTAAGTTATAAACTGTAATCTTCATAGCAATTTTTATTTCAATAAATTTATATGTATTAAAGTAATATTATCTTTTTTTTATATTACAAGTGTTTATATATTTTTTTATTTTATAAAAACATATAAACAGATATAAAGCAAATATCATTTAACAAACATAAAACATTTTTAGGACATATAAAAGATATAAAATAAATATCACTTAACAAACATAAAACACTTTTAAAACATACAAAGCAAATATCATTTAACAAACATAAAACACCTTTAAAACATATAAAGTAAATATAACTTAATAAATACAAAACATATGTAACTAAAAACATACCTATATAGTCGTCCCTAAAAAACTATAAAAAGCCTTGCAGTATAAGGGTTTAGTTGTATAATTTGCATAGTAAAAACACAAGCTTATTACCAATAACTCTTAAAACCTTGCAAAAATGTTACACAAAACTCACCAAACAGGAAATGATATGGATATGTTCAGAAATGAATTAGTAAATATCATAAATATGAAGCATAAACTAGTAATATTATCAAAATTAGTAGATTGGAGAAGCATGGAAGAGAAGTTTTCTATAAAATATAGTAATTTGGGAAGAGGAGGACTACCTATAAGATTAATGTGTGGATTATTGATGTTAAAAGAAATAGAAAAGCAATCAGATGAAAAGATATGTGAGCTTTGGGTAGAGAATCCATATTATCAATATTTTTGTGGAAGTAGATATTTTGAGCATAAGTTACCAACAGTTCCAGAGAATTTGGTGTATTTTAGAAAAAGAATAGGAGAAGAAGGGATGGAATATTTGTTTTCAGAAACAATAAAAATAGCAAAAAATACAAAAGTTTTAAAATCAGCTGATTTTAAAAGAGTAACAGTAGATAGCACAGTTCAAGAAAAAGCAATAACTTATCCTACAGATACTAAGCTGTGCCATAAAGCAAGGGAGAGTTTGGTAAAGTTGGCAGAAGCAGAGGGTATAAAATTGAGGCAGAATTATAAAATAGTTGGTAAAAAGAGTCTTTTTATGTCAGCGAGATACAGTATGTCAAGAAAGGGTAGAAAAGCAAAAGCAGAACAGAAAAAAGTAAAGAATTATTTGGGTAGAGTAATAAGGGATATTGATAATAAGAAAGGAGATTTGAAAAACAATAGTAAATTATTTCAAGCATTGCTAAGAGCAAAGTTAATTTACAATCAGCAAAGAACGGATAAGAATAAGATTTATTCATGGCATGAAGATGTGAGTTGCATAAGTAAGGGAAAAGCTCACAAGAAATATGAGTTTGGTTGTAAAGTAGGTTTTGTAGTAAGTTCTAGGTCAAATTTTGTTTTAGGAGCAAAGTCATTTGATAACAATCCGTATGATGGACATACATTAAAATCTAATTTGGAACAAGCAGAAAGGTTGAGTGGCAAGAGTTTTAGGGAGGTTTATGTTGATCAAGGCTATAAAGGTCATGGAATAAAAGATAAAAATGTTATTGTGGCAAGAACAAGAAAGAAAACATTATCTATTTTGCAAAAGAAATATCAAAAACGAAGAAATGCGATAGAGCCAGTGATAGGTCATATTAAAAATGATGGCTCAAGGGGGGCAAGATGTTATCTTAAAGGGAAAGTGGGCGATAATATGAATGCAATAGCAACTGCTATGGGATTTAACTTAAGAAAGCTGTTAAACTGCATAGATAGTTATCTTTTTGCCAAAATCCAAATGGTAATTTTTGTAATAAAAAGTATTTTTTTAAGAAAAAACACACTTTTTATTATTTAATAATTGTTAATTTAACTAAAAATGTAATTATTTAGGTGCGACTATTTAAGAGTAATTGTATTTTTTTACAGCATAAAGATTGACAATAAAAATCAACAGCTTATTACTGGACAGGTTGTTAATTGTTAGAAACATAATTGAATTTTTCTAAAACTCAATTGTTGCTTTCTTTGCTTTTTAAACAAACACCAAATAACTTAAACAACAAATTTAAATGAAAAAACAACAAGTACAAAAATATTTTACTTTTTTTATATTTTCAATATTGGTGATGATGGTGTTGCCAAATGATTTATTGGCAGCAGGGAATCCTTTTGATGAATTAGGAAAAACAGCAAAAGAGGGTTATGAGCATTTTGTGTCAACGATTGTAGTAATTTTAGGAACAGTTTACTCCGTTATTACAATAATACAAATTAAGGCAGGAAAAAAACAATGGTCAGATTTAATAAATGTATTGATTATTACATCAATACTTGGATCAATTGTGTTGATAGTAGAATTTATTACAGGCGCTAGCTTAGGATAAATATGCAACAATATAAAACAGATAACCATGTATTTTTTAGTTTGACAACCCCTTTAATTGTCCGAGGGTTGCCTTTATCTTATATGTTTTGTATAGGTGTTGTGGTTGGTGCTTTATTTTTATATGTAGGATTACTTTTTGGACAAATGGAAATTATGTATTTTTTAGTGCCATTGGTTATTTTTTGTTATTTTTATGGCAAAAGAAGAACTTTTTTAGATCCTTTTTGGTGGGAGAGTTTGTTGGCACACTTGAAATTTCATAACTTTTCACTCAATGCAATAAAAGATGAATTAACCTATATTCCATAATTAATATTTAAAGGAAGTGCTACAAAGTTTAAAAAAACATACAAAAGAATTTTTTAGAAAAGATAATCAATTAAAAGATATTGATGCTTTGGTACAAGAACATAAAAATCTTTTAAAAATAGCAGATATAATCCCACTAGTTGAAATGCTAGATGATGAAATGACAATTTATACTAAAAACTTTGGCTTGGTGCAAGTGATAAAGTTGCAAGGTATGGATTATTCAGGAGTTTCGTCTGATCATAGAAATAATTATTTTAATGTCAGAAAAACAAGCTTTGATTCAGTTCCTGCGGGAATTGAATTAGGTTTTTATTATTTTAGAAAAAAACTATTTTCTAAAACTGAGCAATTAAAAAAACTATCTTTCAAAAATAAATATGCCAAAACTATAAATGAGAAATGGCAAAAAAATTTTATCAATGCCTATAAAACAGAAATTTATTTAGTTTTAAGATATCAGATTCCAATAGATTTCAAAAAATTAATTAACCCATTAGCAAAAAATTTTGATATAAGCGAAAAACTAATAAATCATATAGATAAAATAAACTCAGCAAGAGATATAATGTCTACAAAATTATCTATTTATAAGCCAGAAGTTTTAAAAAATGAGGAATTAATAAATTTTTGGAGTTATATTATTAATTGTTCAGAGTTGGATAATTTGATAGGTCAAAAAAAAGATATAGGAAACTCAATCTCATTAACTGAAATTAATTTTAATAGGAAAAAAAGATTAATTTCATTATCAAATAGCAAAGGCAGAAGATATGCAAGAATTTTGACTTTAAAATCTATAGCAAATAAAACAACAGATATAGTTTTAAGTTCATTGATGAATTTAAAACATGAGTTTATGGTGGTGCAGAAAATAATACCTATCTATAAAGAAAGAACTAAAGCAGAAATTGACAAAAGATTAAAAAACACACAAGGCTTGGGAGGTGCGGGATTTACCGACTTAAGATTGCTTGATTTACAAGAGGCAGGTGAGGCGGTGGAGGCTAATCAAGTTGTGATGTCTGCATATAGCATAAATATTTTGGTGTTGGGAGATAGTGAGCAAGATTTACAAATAGCAGAAAGAGATATAGAAGCCAACCTTGCTTCAAATCAAATTTCTGTATTGACTGAAAGTATGATAATGTCTACTAATTTTTGGTCAATATTTCCTGATTATTATAGAAAATCAGGAAGAGAGTTAATGGTTACTACTGAAAATCTTGCAGATTTTATCACTCTTGGCTCTTCTCATGAAGGAATAGGGGAGTGTAGCTTTGGTAAGGAACCAATAGCTTTATTTAAAACAGATAGTTTTACTAATTATTCATTTACTTTTCATCAATCAGCTGAACAAAATGTGGTTGGTCATACTTTGATTATTGGAGGGACGGGAACGGGAAAAACTACCTTGATTGAGTTTTTATTGATGAATTGTTTAAAATATGAAAAGTTAAGAATGTTGGCTTTTGATTCTTTGAAAGGGTTAAAAATTTTTTCTAGTGTTTTTGATGGGAAATATATTAATGTAGGGGAGGATAGAGGTTTAAAATTAAATCCTATGCTTCTGAAAGAAACTAACAGAAATAAAGGTTTTTTGATGCAGTGGTTGGAAATGTTGATTGGAAGTATTAATGAAGAAGAAAGAGAAATTATCACAACTGCTGTGCAAAGAAATTTTGAATTAAATCCACAAGAAAGAAATTTAACAATTTTGAGAGCCTTAGGATCTGTATCTGATAAAGGCAGAACTTCAATTGCTAAAAGGTTGGCAAGATGGTTGCCTGATTCAGAAGATCCAACAAAATCAGATCATCCGTTCGGATTATTATTTAATGCAAAATCGGATAATTTGAATTTTAATAATTCAATTGTATCTTTTGGAATGGATCAAGTTTTGGGAAATCAAGATGTGCTTGGTGCTTTGTCAACTTATATATTTCATTGTTTTAATGAATATATTACTACAAACCCATCTCCAAATATTCTTTTTATTGATGAGATGGGAAGATATATAGATAATAAATTGTTTCAGCCGATTATCAAACAATCCTTTCAAGAAATGAGAAAAAGAAATGGGGTGATTATAGGAGCGGTGCAACAGCCATCTTCAATTTTAGATTCTCCTATTGGAAAAGCAGTTATAGCAAATACAGCTACTTATTTGATTTATCCTGATTCAAATGCAAACCCTACAGAATATATAGGAGCAACAGAAGAAAATCAAAATATAAATGGTTTGGGGCTTAATGATGCGGAGTTTCATTGGGTAAAATATTCAAATGTTAGTAGGAAAGTTATGTTAAAAAGAAAAGGAGGGGAATCGGTGATTTTAGATGTTGATTTGGCTTGTTTAAAGAAGCATTTAAAGTTATTTTCATCTAATAATGAAGATGTTAAGCAGTTTGAGAAATTGTCAAAAACAGGGGATGAGAACTTTGTTGATGAATTTATAAGTAATAATTAATTAAAAAAGGTAAAATTATGGGAAAATTTAATTTAGTAAGAAAACTATTAAAATTAAGTGTTTTGTTGGTTTTCTTTACAGGATGTGTGCATCCATATGAACAAGGAAATCCAAAAATAAAACACTACAAAGAAATACTAAAAAAACATCATACGAAAAGAGATGTTTTAAATTCTTTTGGACAACCTTATAAAAAATATCATAATTATGATTATGATTCTTGGATTTATTATTATGAAAAAGGAGTAGAACATTTTTTTGTTCCAGAACATCAAAAATTTGAAAAAAGATATATTTTTAGATTAAAAATTGTTTTTAATAAAAAACAAGAAGTAATAGATTTTTATGACGATACTAAAAGTCAGAATTATAATAGCAAGAGGGCTTTATGATAAAAAAAATTTTTTCTCTTACAATTTTATTATTATTTTTTTCTCTTAAGTCATTTGCCACTGGTCAAATGGTTTACGATTTAAAAGCTGATATTGAAAGAAAAACTAACAATATGAAAATGTTTCTAGAGACTGCGAATCAAACAAAACAATTATACGAATCAATAAAGAACGGAAATTTGTCAAACAGTATTGCAAAAGAACAGGTAAAAGCATTAACAGAGAATCTAAACAGATTATTAGGTTTTGACAGATCTATTGATGCTGAAGTTAAAAAAAATTCTTTGCAAACAAAAAGCTTTGTTTTTTTAAAAGATCGTAAAACAGGCAGAAAAATAGACAACAAAACTCCTCAAGGAGTGGAAAAACTGATCGATCAAATTGTTCCAAAAAGAGGAACCAAAAACAGAAAAAATTACCAAAGAGTAAAAAATGCCTTTGGACAAAGAAGTGCAAAATCTTCTTTGGAATCAGCTGAGTTATATATACAAACTTATCCTGATAAACTGCAAGAATTTTCAGATATTGCTATGAAAGGAAATGAAACAAAGTCATTAAAAGATTCTGTGGATGTTAATAATAGGCTTATTGCAGAGCTTCTTATGGAGCAGGCAAAAACTAATTTATTAATTGCAAAAATGATGAAACTACAGGCATTAAAAAATTTTACAGGAGAAGATCATAATGCAAAAATGGAAAATTATACCGATGCAGAAAGATCAGGTTGGAAGTATAAAAGAATGAGTAGATGAAAAAATTAAGCCTAATAATATTATTATTATTTTCTATATTTTTGTCATCTGCAATAGCAGATGATGTGGAGGTTGATAGTGATTTTTGGGAGAATAATGCAACCGTAGGAGATTCTGTTTCATACAGCACAATTCAAACCTTACTTGATTTCACTGATAAATTTGTTGGTGAAATTTTGCCTATAATGATTGGAGATGCACAATATCTTTTTGTAGTTTTGGCTAGTTGTTTTTTAATATTTCATTTGGTTAGAGGCTATAAAGGCAATTATGATTTGGGTGGTTTTATGAATATGTTAATTTTACTTGGCTTAATTAGTGCAATTATGTATACAAACTCTTCAGGTTTTTATTTTCAATATATCTACAAGCCATTATTTTCAGTATTAATAAATTTTCCTGCTTATGTGGTGAGACTTACAGCATCAATGAGTGATAATGGGGCAGGTTCGCTAAATAGCATTCAAGGTTTATTTATAGATTTAGATGAGCTTACTGATTCAATTAATAGGGTAGCCGATAGAATGGCTGGAGGCACTGGTTCTTGGTTATCAGATACGGCAAGTAAAATTACTATTGGATTAAAAGCAGGAATTTTGTTTTTAATATTTTTTATTATGAGGGTGGCTTTTGTAACTATGTATAGTGTTGGTATTTTCTGTTCTTTCATAATGTTGGTATTTTTGCCTTTTGGAGTTCTTTTATATCCATTTCCACAATCAAGAGGTCTTTTTACTAATATTATGAAAACTTTAACATCATATTTACTATTGCCAACAGTAGCATCAATAATATTAGGGTTTGTATTTTTTATGACAAGAGATTTAGTGATTGATGCAAATAGATTACTTTCAGATGCAGAAATTTTGGGGGAAAAGCCTAGCATAGATAGTTTTTTTGGAACAGCTACTCTAATAGGCATTGTAAGCTTAGTAATGTTGAGTAAATCATATCAATTTACCAATGCTTTAACTAGCGGTGCAATTTCAAAAACTAGTAGCGGTGCAGGTGGTGCAGTAGCAGGAGCAAGGGTAGCGGGAACAGGAGCGGGAAATCTAGCAACAGGAGCAAAACAAGGAACAGTTTTAGGTGGCAGGACTTTAGGAGGTGCGATAGGTGGGGCTAGAAAATTATTAAAAAAATAACAAACAAAATTATGAAAAACAAACTAATAAAAACATTTTTAATTATGACTTTATTTTTAGTGATAGAGGGATGTTCAAGAAAAAAAGGTATTACTAGAGATTATGAAAAATCTCCCTGTGCTTGTAATAAAGAAGAGATTGAAAATTTTAGTAATGCATAGAGTAAAATGACTAAAGAAAAGATAGCAGAGCCAAAAATAAATATTAAGTTGGGTTTAGCTTACACCGCAGTATTAACTCAATTAAAAATATATCAAAAATTAACATTAGGATTATTAACTCTGACATTATTTTTAGCAGGGACGGTTTTCATTTTGCTTTTATCAAGTGATAAAGAGGTGGTATATATAGAAATGGCAAAATCGGAAGATATACATTTTAGAATTATACCATCACCACTTAATAAAGAAAATAAACAATTATTGATCAGACAGCAATTGAGAGATTATGTATATAACCGAACTCAAATTGATAATATAACAGAATTATATAGATTTGAAAAAGTTATTGCTATGAGTACAATAGATGAGCATCATAGATTTAAAAAAGAGTATGATAGAATAAACGGAGAAAGTTCTTTTAATAGAAGGGATGTAAAAATAGTAACAGATGCCTTTTTGTCTGCTAATTTGCACCAAGTAGAATTAGAGACAATAGATTATTTTGAGAATAAAACTTATAAAAACTATTGGACAGTTCATTTAACTTATGAATTTAGAAAACAGAGGGTAACTATCAGTAATGAGACTAAAAACCCGTTAGGTTTAATTGTTACAAATTATATAGTAAGAAAAAAATCTATTACTTATGACGGTCTATCAAAAGGAGAAAAACCAACTTTTAAAGAGGAAATGCAAAAATGATTAAAATCTCAAATAAAATAGCAATATTTTTAATATTTATGTTATGTTTTTCATTTTCATCAAATGGAAAAGTAAATGATTTTTTTGGTAAGAAAAAACAATCTTTTGCACAAAAACAAAAAGAACAGCCTTTGAAAAGAAAGGATACTAATTTAAGGGATGTGCAGGTGAAATTTAATAATTCTTCGGCAAATGATAACACAATGAGATTTAAATGGTCTTCCCAAAAGACTTTTAAAGTTAAGATGAGATTAAGAATCAAAACTTTGATAGTTTTGCCAGAGGATGAAGTAATAAAAGCTTATACCATAGGAGACAATAAATCATTTAAGGTTTCATCTATTAGTGCAGATTTTAAGAATATGGTGGATGTACAGAGTTTTTATGCAGGTGTTGACACAAATTTAACTATTATAGGAAGAACAGGAAGAATTTATAATTTTTATTTAAGATCTTATGGGGTGCAAAGTAAAATGTTGCCTGATTTTACCATATATGTAGATGCTCCGTCTCTTTCTCCTCAAAAATCTGCACAGTTTTTGAGCGATGTGGGAAGAGATGGAGCTAGGCTTTCACGAAGAGATAAAATAATTAGAAAAATAACGGCAGAAAATGATTATTTAAGAAATTTAGAGGAGGGAGAAGAGATTTTTATAGATTATAAAATGTATGGGGATAAAGAAATAGCACCATATTCAGCCTATGATGATGGTAAATGGACATATTTTGATTTTCGAGGTCAAGGGATTGTAGAGTCAGGTAGAATGCCAGTAATTTATAAAGTAATAGATGGTTTTGATGCAATAGTTAACACTAGATTTGAGGGTGGTTTTATTATAGCTGAAAGTATAAACCAAGGTTGGACTTTGAAAAATGGGCAAAAGACAGTTTGTGTAAAAACCAAGAATAAGAAGAAGTTTAATAGTAGATTTGACAAGAGGAGATAAAAATGGGTAAAACAATTTTAACATTTGCCCAAGAAAGAAAGTTTGTTTTTTGGGGGGTAATATTTGCTGTATTATTGGGTTTGGTAGCGGTTTATATGAATTATAATAATAAAAAGAATCATTATTATGAGCAAGGAAGAATAGATGACAAATTTTTTAACACTACACCGAGGCAAAAAATAAAAGAAAGAATTATTGTAATATATCGAGATGGAAAACTAATTAAGGAAACTCAATCTTTAAATAAGCAGGGAATGGTTATAAGAACTAATAGGGAAGTGACTAATATTGAGAATAAAGTAACGAGAGATGGAGAAATTCTGAGATCAGGAGAAGAGTTGAAAAATGGAGATGTTATAGAAGAAACTATTATTAAAAAGAACGGTAAATATTACCGAAAAAGGCAAGTTTTAAGAAATGGTCAAATGGTGCAAGAATTAATGCCAATTAGTGATAAAGAGCTAGAAGAGCTTACTTTAGGAAAATTGTTGCAGACTGGAAAAATAGTAAAAAGAAGTAATAAATATTATAGAAAAAAACAGGTGCTAAAAAACGGCAGATTAGTAGATGAATTTGTTTTAATTAGTGATAAAAAATTAGAAGATCTTGCTTTGGGTGATTTTATCAAAGGTGAGAAAATAATATATCAAACTAAAGATATCAGAGAGAAGTTTTTTATTGATGAGAATGGTAATGTTAAAAAAATTATTCAAAAACTAGATAAGAATGGTGAAGTGGTGGAGGAGGAGGTAATTGATTTAAGTGAGATAAAAGAGGGTGAAATTGTGGAAGAGGAAGATATAATAGGAAAAGATGGTAGAACAAAAACTATTATTAAAGTTGTAAGAAACGGTAAGATTGTGATAGAGGAAAAAGAAAAAATTAGTTTTAAGCCAAGTAGTTTATTTAGAACAAAAAAAACTAAAAAAAATCAACAAATAGATAATGTGCAAGATAATTCTCATATTGAGCAAATTAAAGAGGAAAGCATGGCAGGTGGCGAGATTGTAAGTTTAAATGAGAATCATTGGAAAAAATCTAATATTAAAAACAGGGATGATAATTTTAATATTCATCAAGAACCCTCAACACAAGCTACTTATCCAGTGGATTTAACGAGAGTTTTAACTATTGATAAATTTATCCCTGCGATTTTATATACAGAGATAAAATCTCATTTGCCAAGTAAAAAAGTTATA
>CBDCUE010000003.1:0-10631 GCA_965222515.1 Rickettsiales bacterium
AACTTAATATCATCATATCTTTTTCTTGTGAATGTTTAAAAAAATCTGGATCTGATTTTTTCAACATAGATACAAGATTCTCTGATGGTATATATATACAATTATGCAATTGATTCACTCCTCTAAAATCTTCCATTTGTGCTAATACAGTTATTATCTCATCCTTTGCATTATAAAAAAAGTTCACCCTATCATTTAATATATCACTCAATTCTTGTCCAGATTCAACTAAGTTATTTTTATTTTCCATCAAGAAATAAGAAAATTTTACATCTATTAGAAAAGCTTCTCCTGTATAATTAGATATAATAATATAATCTAATTGATCAGGGTTTTCTTCACTTACCACATAGCTACAGTCTTTTTCTAATTGCAAAGATAAGGCATCCATTATTTTTTCAAAAAATATCTCTTCTGGCAAGGTTTGATCATAAGCAAATTGTAATTTGCTAAAATCTCGCTCAATATTCAAAGCTTCTTGATTTTGCTGTTTAAAAATCTTTATATTATTTATAATATTTTGATTATTTTGCTGACCAACTTCTTGATACTCTTCATCATTTCTTCGTTTTAGAACTTCCAATTCTTCTTTTAACTCTTTATTTTGAAAAGATATTTGCTCAAATTGATCTCTTAACTTTATGTTTTCTTGATCATCATTGGTACTATCCTCATTTTTTGCTACATTATTTGTTGTAAAATTATGCAGCTCTCTATCATTCTCTGTTATTTTTTTCTCCAAAAAATCAAGTTGTTCTTGATTATCTTTTATAATCATTTCTTTATCTTTTAACACATTACTCATCTCATCCATAGATTTATTTTTTTTTATGCTTTCTTCATAAAAACGAGTTTGATATTTTCTTAAGGAAATACCAAATATTATTGTTCCTATAATACCAAAGGATGAAAGAAGAGATAAGATAAATAACATAGCAGAAAGATGGATAATGAAAAATATACTAAAACAAAATTTATTTAGTCAGGGCTGTTTGATGCAAGTTGCTTGATGCGACACAGTCTGCAAGGAGGGAGCAATTACTTCAGATACATTCAGCAACCTGTATCAAACACAGCCCAGTGTTTTAGTATAGTGTTTTAGTATAACAGTTAATTTAAATGCTAGTAGTTTAAAATTATTTCTTTATTTTAACTAGCATTATTAAAGACCGTTTTACAAACAAATTTTGTTCTTTGTTTTTTTCTATTATGAGTTTTTTAACTTCATAACAAAAGAAAATTGTGCGAATAAAATCCTACAAACACTCACATAGTATAGTATGCTATGCTTTTTAGGGTTTTACACTCACAAAAAACCAAAGAACGAGATTTATTTATGCATCGGTCTTACCAATTAATTAAATTACAATTTATGATAAATAATTACAACCTTTATTTTTCAATTTTATCTGCTGGCAAAGGCACTAGAATGAATTCTACAAAACCTAAAGTTATGCAAGAAATTGCTGGCATTCCTATGCTAGAGATTTTAATCAATAGCATTAAAAAAATAGATGGTAGAAATATTAATATTATTACTTCACAAGATGATCATCTTAATCTCAAAAAATATTTTGACAATCTATCTCTAAAAAACTTATCTTACATAATCCAAAAAGATAGATTGGGAACTGCCCATGCAGTAAAAACTTTCTTTGAGCAAAAGAAATCTCTGCAAGATGGAATTTTAATTGTATTATATGGAGATACACCTTTTGTTTCTCAAAAAACTATCAAAAAACTAATTAAAAAAATAGCAGAAAAAGAAGCAAAAATCATCATCGCTGCTTTTATTAGCAATAAAGAAAATCAATATGGCAGATTAATAACAGATAAGGAAAATATTTTGAAAATAGTTGAATATAAAGAAGCAAATGAGCAGGAAAGACAGATAAAATTATGCAATTCGGGAATTATGGCATTTGATCTTGCAACTGCCAAAAAACTTATCCCGCAAATCAACAATAATAACAGTAAAAAAGAATATTATTTAACTGATATTGTAGAATTGGCAAATAAAAACAATGACAAAGTTCAATATATTACCACTCTAGAAGATGAAGTCCAAGGAGTTAATAACAAAGTAGAATTGGCCAAAGCTAATCAATATTATTTTCAGCAAAAAAGAGAAGAATCTTTGTTATCAGGGGTTACAATGATTGATCCACAATCAGTTTTTATTTATAATAATGTTACTTTTGGTAAAGATGTTACCATTGAGCCAAATGTAATCATCAAGGAAAATGTAAATATTGCAGATAATGCTCATATAAAATCATTTTCTTACATAGAAAACTCTGATATTGGCAAAAATGTGGTCGTAGGGCCTTATGCTAGAATTAGACCTAAAACTACATTAGAAGATAATGTCAAAATTGGAAATTTTGTAGAAATAAAAAACTCTACCATAAAAAATTCTTCTAAAGTAAATCATTTAAGTTATGTTGGTGATAGCATTTTAGGAAAAAATGTAAATATTGGAGCTGGCACAATCACTTGTAATTATGATGGTTACAAAAAACATAAAACCATAATAGGAGATAATGTTTTCGTTGGATCAAATAGTTGCTTTATAGCACCTATTACCATAGAAGAAAACTCACTAATTGCAGCTGGGAGTGTTATCAATAAAAAAGTTGCTAAAAATAGTTTAGCAATAGCAAGAACAAAACAAAAGAATATAGAAAATGGTGCAAAAAAATACAAAACAAAAAATTAACATATTTTTAGCAAATCCTAGAGGTTTTTGTGCTGGGGTAGATAGAGCTATTGCTATTGTGGAGCAATCATTAGTAAAATATGGTTCTCCGATTTATATCAAGCACGAGATTGTTCACAATAAATTTGTAGTGGATTCTTTAAAGAAGAAAGGGGCAGTTTTTGTTGAAAAAATCTCAGAAATACCAAAGAATGCTTTGTCAATTTATTCAGCTCATGGAGTATCAAAACAAATAGAGAAAGATGCACAAGAAAAAGATCTAAAAATTTTTGATGCAACCTGCCCTTTGGTAAAAAAAGTTCATACTCAAATTATAAAATTTGCAGAACAAGGCAAAGAAATAATTTTAATTGGTCATAAAGGACATCCTGAAGTGGAAGGAACTAGCGGTAGAATAGATAAAAAAATCCACTTAGTGCAAAATGTAGAAGATGCAAAAAATCTACAAGTAACAGAGCCAGAAAATTTGGCCTTTGTTTCTCAAACAACCTTAAGTGTTGATGACACCAAAGAAATAGTTATCATATTAAATAAAAGATTCAAAAATATACAAGGTCCAAAAAGTACTGATATTTGCTATGCCACCCAAAACAGACAAGATGCTGTTCAAGAATTAGTGCAGAAGAAAATAGACTTACTTTTAGTAATAGGAGCCAAAAACAGTTCTAACTCTAATAGATTACGAGATATAGGAGAAAGCAACAAAATTACCAGCCATCTAATAGCAGATAAAAATGACATAGATTTATCTTGGTTCAAAAACACAAAAAACATAGGCATAACCGCAGGAGCATCAGCTCCTGAAATTTTAGTTTTAGAATTGTTAGATTTTTTCAAGAATAATTTTGAAACAAACATAAAACATTTAGATGGTAAAAAAGAAAATATAGTTTTTAATTTGCCTAAGGAATTGAGGTAATAATGGAGAGGGACTTCTTAAAAAAAGTCTTGGGGGAGTAGCAATGAATATAAGAAAAAGTTTTATAGAAGCTACTCACCCCCATTTCTCTATTTATAGACAATGCAATATATTAGAGATTGCAAAATCTAGCTATTATTATCAAAGATACAAATGCAAAGAGTGCTTAAGACCTTTTTGTAATTGGTGATAAAAGAGAAAAATATAGTATGAAAAAAAAGAAAAAGTAATAAAGATGTATTTAGAAGGGGTAGGAATAAGATCTATTGAAAGACTTGAAGAGGGGTAAGTAATCCACTTATTGTTCATTGGATAAGAAAGTTTTCAAAAATATTGAAGAAGAAATGATCATTATACTATTTTAGCTTTATAATTGACCTATAGCCAAAAATTATAATGTTGATATATCTGCAAGTGATTATTATGGAGTTTATAATAAATATATTTTTGCAAAAAGACATATAATGACTAAAGCAGAAACATCTTTAGTTGAATCAAAACACTCTTTTATAAGACATTATCTTGCTAGATTTAACAGAAAAACTAAAAGATATTCTAAAGCTATTGATATGATAGAAAATTCTTTGCTTATGCTTTTTAATAAAGAATTATTGTTATCAACTTTTATTTAGCAATACCTCTTTTTAACATAGAACCCCTTTTATCAACAATTTTCTGCAGCTTCTCTTGCTAGTTTATCGGCTATTTCATTATATTTATTGCCGTTATGTGCTTTTACCCAATGCCAATTTATAGAATATTTTTGGCTTAATTCATATAATTCTTGCCATAATTCTTTGTTTTTTATTGGCTTTTTTTTTGCAGATTTCCAGTCATTTTTTATCCAATTAAAAATCCATTTAGTTATGCCATTTCTGACATATTGAGAGTCTGTGTAGACATTAATTGCAAAAGAATCCATTTTTATCTCTTCTAATGCTTGAATAACCGCCATCAACTCCATTTGATTATTAGTTGCATCTTTGTTATTACCAGAAATCTTTTTCTCTCTGCCATTATAAATCAATATTGCTCCCCACCCTCCTTTACCTGGATTACCAAGCGATGATCCATCTGTATATATGTTTATTTCTTTAGTCATTTCTTTTTAATTTAGTAGAAATTGTTTTTTTAATTATTTGCTAGCCATAGCTAACAGATTATTAAAAAAAGCAATTTATGCTGAGCAGATTGAAGGCTATAGGTCTATTATAAAGCTAAAATAGTATTATTATCAACACATCAAATAATAACAAATAGAATCTTTGATTGCCATATAAGAAGCATCTATAATGTCTGTTGCAACTCCTACAGACCCCCATCTTCTACCTTTTTCATCAGTATTTTCAATTATTACTCTAATTGATGCACTTGATGCTGATTTTGAATCTATAATTCTAACTTTATAATCACTTAATTTAGTTTTTTCTAATTTAGGATAATGCTTTATCAAAATTTCTTTTAAAGCATTACTCAAGGCTGCTACTGGACCATTACCTTCTGCAACATGCAATTCTAATTTACCTTTTATCAATAATTTTATCACAGCCTCAGAAAAAGTTACTATCTTACCATCTTTATCTCTTCTTTTTTCATTCAACACTTTATATCTTTCTAATTGATAGCATTCTTTTAAATTACCCATAAAAGATTTTACCAATACTACAAAACTTGCTGTTGCTATGTCGTAAGAAAACCCTTGAGCTTCTTTTTTCTTAATCAAAGCAATTAAATCATCCAATTTTTCTGCTGACACTTTTATGTTCACTTTATTTAATCTTGAAATAATAGATGCTCTTCCTGATTGATTAGAAATCAAAATATTTCTTTGGTTACCTACTAAAGATGGCTCAATATGCTCATAACATTTTGTGTTTTTTATCACCCCAGATGCATGCAAACCACCCTTATGAGCAAAAGCTCCATTGCCAACATAAGGTGCATAGCTATGGTAAGGATAGTTTAATAAATCACATAAATAATTAGATAGGATTTTTAAATTTTGTAATTGTTTATTGCTAATATTAATATTGTAACCTAATTTTAATTTTAAAGTTGGTATTAAAGAAATTAAATTAGCATTACCACATCTCTCGCCCAAACCGTTTAAAGTTCCTTGAATTTGTCTTGCCCCTGCCCTTATTGCTTCCAGTGAATTTGCTACTGCATTGCCTGTATCATTATGACAATGAATACCAATATTCTCTCCTTTAATTTTTTTAGTTACTTGTTTTATAATATCATAAATTTCATTAGGCAAAGTTCCTCCATTAGTATCACATAAAACAATCCATCTTACCCCTGTTTGATATGCTGTTTTTATTACTTCCAAAGAATATTCTGGATTTTCTTTGTAACCATCAAAAAAATGTTCTGCATCAAAAAACACTTCTTTCTTTTTTTCTTGTAAAGCTTTAATTGATGACTTAATTATTTCCAAATTCTTTTTAAGAGATATATTAAGGGCTTCTCTTACTTGAAAATCCCAGCTTTTTCCTACGATAGTAATAATTTTTGCTTTTGACTCTAAAAGATTGCTAAAACCTTTATCTTTATTGACTGTAAGCTTTGCTTTGTGAGTCATTCCAAAAGCAGTAATAATGGATTTTTTTGTTTTAGGAAAAATATCAAAAAATTCACTATCAACAGGATTTGCACCAGGCCAACCTGCTTCAATATAATCCACACCTAAAGTATCTAATTTTTGGACAATGTCTAATTTGTCATTGAGCGAAAAATCAATAAAAGGAGTTTGACCACCATCTCTTAAAGTGGTGTCATATAGATAAATTTTGTTTTTCATATCATTCTTAAATTTTTTATTTAATATATTTTTATTTAATATATAGCTAAATTATATAAAAAACCAATGTTTACTGAAAAAGATATAAATTTAATCAATGATATTGCTATTTCAGCAGGAGAAATATTAGAAAAAAAATTCTCTAACAGTGATTATAAAACTTTTACTAAAAAAGATAAAAGCAAAGTAACAGATGCTGATCTTGAATCTAATCAATATATTGTGACAAATTTACAAAAACTTTTTTCTCAAAAAACAATAGTTTCTGAAGAAAATGATTTAAAAGAAAATTTATCAAATGCAAAAGATGGAAATTATTTTTTGATAGATCCTTTAGATGGTACCGATGCTTTTATCAAAAAAAAGAAAGAGTGGACTGTAAATATTGCTTATATCAAAAACTATCAAGTAGTTTTTGGAGTTATTTATGTGCCAATGTTAAAAAAGCTTTATTATTGCGATAAAAACAAGAAAGCTAGATTAAATGGCAGACTCATTAAAGTAAGCAATAAAAAGAATGATTTAAAAATTCTATGCACTAAACGAAAGCAAGAGCAAGCAATAATTTTACAAGAATTAAAAAACAAAGATATCAAAGAATTAATTTTTACTTCTAGTTCATATAAATTTTGTTTAATAGCAGAAGGTAAAGCAGATCTTTACCCTAGAAGATTTTCAATTAGTAGCTGGGATATAGCAGCAGGTCATTCAATAATAAAAAGTGCTGGAGGTAATGTTTTAGGAATAGATAAAAAAGAATTACAATATAAATTTGATAAAGACTTTTCTATGCCGTTTTTTAATGCTAGATGATATTGGAATTAGGTATTGCTAAATAAAAGTTGATAATAATAATTCTTTATTAAAAAGCATAAGCAAAAAATTTTCTATCATATCAATATCTTTAGAATATCTTTTAGTTTTTCTGTTAAATCTAGCAAAATAATGTCTTATTAAAGAGTTTTTTGATTCAACCAAAGATATTTCTGCTTTAGTCATTATATGTCTTTTTGCAAAAATATATTTATTATAAACTCCATAATAATCACTTGCAGATATATCAACATTATAATTTTTTGCTATCATTCTCTACCATAGGGAAATAATACTATTTTAGTTTTATAATTGACCCTATATATAATTGACATGGCAAACGGATTTAAAAATGAAGGAATTTTAGCAAGCTCTACTGAAGCTTTTTTTAACAACAAACTATTTGCAAATGGAGACTTTCTAGACATAATAATTATAATTATATTAATATATATTAATTACTCTTGATAATCCATAAGGTCAATTATAAAACTAAAATAGTATTATTAACAATGCCAACTCTTATTTAGCAATGCCTAGAATTATCAACAAGTAAATATTGACTTTATTTTTCAATTATACTATAAACCACTTTTTTAAGGAGTCTTGTTTTAAATAGCTAAACAACATTTCCTATGTCTAAAAATATACACAAAACTATAAAAGATTATCTATACCCATATAAAAAAGAGGCTGATGAAAAATATATAAAAGTTAGACAAGAAGGAAGAAAAGAATTTTCTTACAGAATAACTAGATATAAAAAAGAATTTCTTCCCGTTATTGTTACAGGACTTTGTTTTGTTATATTAAATTTTCTATTATTCTCTGCACTAACCTCTGTTACAGGAGGGTTACTTGCCACTATCTTTGCATTCATAATTACAGTACCAATAGCAACATTACTATATGATAGCATATCAACCTATTGTGCTGCTAGAGCAAGATCCGAAAGCACAGAAGAAAATTATGAGGAAAATCATAAGACAAAGCAAGAAATATATACTAAAAACAAGAAAAACTTAAAAAAGGAGATAATAGAAAATATTAAAAAAGATCCTTCTATTGTTATTTCTTCTTCCAATGCCACACAAATAGTAGAAAGAAGTAAATAATACTTATTTAGGCAGTAAATAACCTTTTACTCTTTTTTGTTTAGCAAAAATTTCCTGAACTGCAAATTTAATTTCTTTAGCTGTAATTTTTGATATTTTTTTATCCCAGTCTTGAATTTCTTGCAAAGATATTCCAGTAGTATAATTCATTCCTATGATATAGGCTAAAGATTTATAAGATTCTTTGCTATAAATTGTTTCTATTAAAAACAAATTTTTTGCTCTTACTAAAAAGCTTTTTTCTATTTCTTCTTTTTTTAATCTTGCTATTTCTTCATCTATAATTTTTATAACTTCATTTTCATCTTTAGGATTTTTTTAAAGTAAAATAAATGTCAAAAGAACTTTGCCCTCTTGACATATCGCTATAACTACTAGAGACATTCAAAACTAAATTTTTTTCAAGAGCTAATTTTTTATATAAAATAGAGTTTTTATTACCACCTAATAAATAAGCAAGTAAAGTTAAAGAATATGGAATATTTTTATTTGATATTTTTTTTGACAATAAATCAGGAGCCAAATATGACAGGCTAACTGTAACATCTTTAGTGTTTTTATCATAATGCTCCACTTTTTTTTTACTAATTTCTGCTATTTCTTCTGCAAACTGAACCTCTAAATTTTCTCCTTTTTCTAATTTTGTATAATATTTATTAATTAATGGTAGAGCATCTTTTTTAGTTATATCACCTGCTAAAACTAAAATAGCATTATTGGGAAAATAATATTTATTATAAAAATCTAAAGCATCAGAGAAAGTAAAATTTTTTATATCTTCTTCAAAACCAATAATAGGTTTACCATAAGGATGGTTTTTGCCAAATAATCCTGCTCTTACCTTTTCACCTAAAACTGATTTTGGAGAATTATCTCTTCTCATCAACCTTTCTTCCAAAACAATGTTTTTTTCAATTTCAGTTTGTTTTTCTTCCAAGATTAAATTTCTCATTCTATCTGATTCCATATCCATAACTTTTTCTAAATAATCTTTTGGAATGTTTTGATAATATGCAGTAAAATCGTTGGAAGTAAAAGCATTGTGAGTTCCTCCAAAACCAGATATTTGCTTGTCTATTTCATCTTTAGGATATTTTGTTGTGCCGTGAAACATTAAATGCTCTAAATAATGTGCTAAGCCTGTTTTTCCTTCTTGTTCATTAATACTTCCCACCTTATACCAAACCATATGCATTATTCCTGCTACTCTATGATTTGGAATAATAATAACTTCCATACCATTATCTAAAGTAAAATGATCTGTTTTAATATTTGCATCTTTTAAAGAAATGTTATTGTTTGTTGATGTAATCATAATTATTATTGTTATTATTGATAAAATAGTTAAAAAAAATATAATAAATAATATCTTTTTAGTTAAAAATTTCATTTTATTTTTTGTCTATCATTAGGGCTGTTGATAATTTAAAGATATTTTTTAAATCTGCAACATTTGTTTTATTCAGACAGCAAAAATGAAGCATAACCTACAACAGATTTTCTATCTTCTGTTATTCTTGCTGAGCTATCTTTTGCTATATTTTTTATATAAAAATTATTTTCTGCTAAAAATTTCAACAATCCTCTAACTGAGAAAAATCCACACATAGAATCATCTGCTAAATTTTGATAGTCTAAATTGTGAATTTTATTAATAGTGTCATCATCTGTTTTTTTCTGATTTTCCTCATCTAAAAAATGGCTCATATCAGAACTAATTATTATAGAAATATTTTTTTTATGCAATTCTGCAATTAAATTTTTCACTTGTTCAATACTAGTTTTCCCTACTATAAAAGGTAAGATTTTTGCCTTTTTATGCAAATATTTTATAAAAGGCAATTGTGTTTCCAAACCATGCTCTCCTATAAAAGCCTTATCCAAATTTTTAATAAAATTAAACTTTTCTACAAGATTGTTTCTCTCCTTTATATCACAAAATAAATTTCCAATCGGAGTAACAAATTCATCTGCTTTATGAAATGCCACACCTTCAAAAAACATTTGATGAGCTGGAGATAAAATAGCAATTATTTCTGCTTTTTTTAAATAAAAATGACTCAATGCAGCAAGGCATCCAGAAAATCTATAACCTGCATGCGGAGAAATAACAATCGTAGATTTATTAAATTGATTATTTTCTATATTTTTGAAATATTCTTCTAAAAGAAATTCTAACTCTCTTTTTTCTTTAGGATAAAACAACCCTGCAACATCTGTTTTTTTAATATTCATTCTTCTCCAAAACATTCTGTGCTAAAT
>CBDCUE010000004.1:0-59668 GCA_965222515.1 Rickettsiales bacterium
ACTAAATTCATATATTTCTCTGGGCCACATACATAAGTATATCTTTCAAGAAAATCCTTGGCAAACATTTTCAATATAGAAATATTTATATAGCCAGTAACCCCAGACCAGTTTTTTTCTTCATCAATGTTATCACAAATATAATAAACTTGGATATTTTTTCTTTTACTAGAAATATAATCTAATTCTTTTTTAAAAATTATATCATTTGGTGAACGAGCACTATGAATAAAAATTATATCATTATGCAAACAAGCATCAAAACAAGACCTTAACATTGACATAGATGGGGTTATTCCACTACCACCAGATAGAAATAAATATTTTTTATTTGAAAAATTATCTATTGCAAAATCACCAAAAACACCTGTAGCAGAAATAACATTTTCAATTTTTAAATTATTATGTAGCCAATTTGAAACTATACCATCTTTTTGAAGTTTTACTGTAATTGAAATTATATAAGGTGATAGAGCAGAAGATGATATAGTGTAACAACGATTAATTTCTTTATCATTAATGTTTAAGTTTAAAGTAATAAATTGTCCTGGAATAAAGTTAAGAATCTCTAATTTATTAGAATTTAATTTAAAGAAAAAACTTTTAACATCATTAGTTTCGTTTTGAATATAAATACATCGTAGGTCTAATTTTTTAGGTTCAGTTGAAGAAAACATTTTTTATTATATAATAATCAATCTTTAATATTTAAATAGTTGGTTTTAAGAGTCTTAATATACCAGCTAATATAATCATTTACAAATGATTCTGTTATAGGAGAATAAATACCTTTAACATAAGAATCACTATTAATACCTTTTTGATTATTCTCTACCAATTGACGATCTTGATTGTTAGTCTTTGCCCATACTTTGGTTAAGTGATCAATATTATAGTCAACTTCTTCTTCTGCATCCTTATTAACTAACCAAATAGTTTTAACTTTGGTTCTATTATGTGATATAGGCATTACATAAAATATTAAATTATGATCTTGCATAAAATGATTCCAAGCATTTGGTGAAGTCCAAAAGCTTAGATTTCCAAAACCATACATATTTTTCCATGCATAATTAAGAGATTTTACACTTGCTAACTTACCATCGATTGTTTGGGATAAGAAATTTTTTTTCAAAGGCATTCTAACTGCTCTAAATCCATATTTTTTCATATAATCCTGCTCCTTATAAGGTAATGAGCATTTTTCCCATAATTTTATATGGGCATTATTGGCATCTATAAAGTCATTATCAATTGTCTTACCAAATCCTACATCATATAATGAAGATATTAGTTCAGGGTGGTTTACTGAACAATGATTACATTCTCTATTATTTTCCATAACTAGCTTCCAATTACCCTCTTCAATAATTTCACTTTGAAAAGCAATTTTGCAATCCAAAAGATTATGTTTTTCAATATAAGGAGACATAGTTTTTTTCATTAACTCCATATATTTAGGGGGGTTTTTAGCAATACAAATATAGATGATTCCTGATATAGATTCAATGTGAACTGATTCTAAATTATGTTTTTTAATATCAAAATCATTTCCCATATCTGAAGCATAAATAAGGTTTCCTTTTAAGTTATATGTCCAGCTATGATATGGACATACTAAATTTGCAATTTTTCCCTTTTGTTTTTGACAAATAATAGATCCTCTATGACGACAGCTATTATGAAATGCTTGCAATATACCATCTGTATCGCGCAAAATAATAATTGAATTATGAGCAATTTTAACAGTAATATAATCTCCATTATTAGGAATTTCTACCTCTGTTCCAACTGCAATCCATTCACGATTAAAAATATATTTTATATCAAGATCAAACATCTCTTTACTATTATAAAACTCTTGAGGGAGAGATTCTCCAAATTTTCTATCTAATATTAGGTTTTTCATATGGCTTATTCTTATGTTTTTGTACAAGAGGGGAGAATATACTAATCTAATACTATTTTAGTTTTATAATTGACCTATAGCCAAAAAGATGTTTAGCATAAATTGTTTTTTTTAATTATTTGTTAGCCATAGCTAACAGATTATTAAAAAAAGCAATTTATGCTGAGCAGATTGAAGGCCTATAGGTCAATTATAAAACTAAAATAGTATAATATCAAAACATTGATTTTATTTGCAGATTTTTGGTATAAATTTATTTGATTAAATCAACATTCTGAAATTAGATTAGCATAATATATAATGTGTTTTTAATGTCAATCTTTAAGAAAACCCCAAGTGTTTCATCAGGAATGTTTCATCTAATGGTTTGTAAAAAAGAAGAAATAGTTATAGAAAAGATGTTTTATACAGCCATTGGGAGGTAAAAAATAAACTACATTGGGTAAAAGATTATGTATTTTTAGAAGATAGGTCTACAATTTTTCATAAAACTTCAGTAATGGTTAATAGCTCTATCACTAATTTAGCTACTTATTTGTGTAAATCAATTTCACTTTAATATGTATGTAATCACTCATCTTGCCAACCAACTTTTTTCAAAAAGTCTTTATAACCACCATCAAATAAAAATGCTTGGTCATTATCAAAGACTATTAACTTATTTGCTATTTCTTTTAAAAAATACTCATCGTGGGTTACCATCAAAACAGCTCCCTCAAAAGCCTTTATTGCTGTTACTAGTGATTCACAAGAATCCATATCTAAATGGTTAGTAGGCTCATCTAGTAATAATAAATTTGTTGCTTTCAAAAGGATTTTTCCAAGCATAACTCGGCTTTTTTCCCCTCCTGATAAAACTTTTATCTGCTTGTTTGATAATGTTCCAGTAAACATCATATTGCCACAAGTTCTTCTAACATTTGTTTGGCTCATTTCAGGAGCATATTTTTGCATTTCTTCATAAATGCTTAAATTAGGTTCTAATCTATCAATATTCATCTGCCCAAAATAACCAATTTTTGTTTTGTCGTGAGTTGTAGTGCTTCCTTCAATAGGAGTCAGATTTTCTGTGATTATTTTTAATAAAGTAGATTTTCCTTTTCCGTTTTTTCCTATTACACAAATTTTATCATTTATGCCAATTTTAAATGATAAATTTTCAAATAAAATATTTTTGCTATCATAACCAAAAGTAAGATCCTTTACTTCCAACAAGTTTTCCCTACTATTATATTCTTCATAATTAAATTTAAAATCCAAAGTAGAAATTTTTGATAATTTTTCTTTTACATCTTCCTTATCAAGCATCTTCATTTTAGATTGAGCTCTACTTGCCATACTAGCCTTTGCTTTAAAACGATTTACCCATTCTTCAGTTTTTTGCCTTTTTTTCTCCTGATTAGCTCTTGTTTTTTCATAAATTTCTTCTTCTTGCAAAACTTTTTCTAAAACATCTTTAGTGTTTCCTTTAGTTTTTTTAAAATTACCTCTATGAATATTAATAGTATGACTAATTACACTATCCATAAAAGCCTTATCATGAGTAATTAAAACAACTTCACCTTGCCAGCTTTTTAAAAATTTTCTTAACCATCTAATTGAATGAATATCAAGATAATTGGTAGGTTCATCAAGCAACAACATATTAGGCTCACCTAACAATAATTTTGCCAAATTAATTTTGACCTGATTTCCACCAGAAAATTCATTGGGGTTTTTTTCCATTTGCTCCAAGGTAAAACCTAATCCCATTAAAATTTCCTCTCCCTTCCATTGCTCATACTCTCTTTCTTCTGGTAAAATGCTACAAACTTCATCCATTACAGTATTTTTAGAAAATGCAATATGTTGCTCTAAATGACCAATCATATAACCATTAGGGATTTTTACTGTTCCACTATCTGGTTCTAATTTATGTAAAATTAATTTTAAAAGAGTAGATTTCCCACTACCATTCCTACCTATTAAACCCACTTTCTCTCTCTCATTAATAGAGACATTAACATCCTCAAAAATCTGATGCCCAGCAAAAGAAATGGATAAATCACTTACATTAATCATAATTTTTATTTTTTTAAAGTTAAGGTTGATAGGAGCAGTTTTGCAATCTAGTTTTTTTAAAGTTAAGGTTGATAGGAGCAATTTTGCAATCTAGTTAACATTTACACGGGTTTATATTATAATAATGATAAAAAAACAATATAAATTAACAATAGTTGACAAATAGTTTAGAATTATCAACGGTTCTGAATGGAATTGTTGATAATATTTAAAAACCCCTTTTCTAGATTATCAGACTTATGTTGCTTTTTGAAGTCTTGAGAGGTTCCAATGAAGTTTAGTTTTTTTTGGTGTAAAACTCCTATTCTATCACAAATTTCATCTATATCTGACAAAATATGAGAACTAAAAAAAATGGTGTTTCCTTTTTTCGTGTATGCTTTTAAAGATTCTTTTAAACTTATTCTTATGTGAGGATCTAATCCTGACATTGGTTCATCCAAAATTAATAATTTTGCATCAGATAAAAACATTGAAATTAAACCTAATTTTTGTGCCATTCCTTTAGAATATTTTGTAATTTTCTGATCTAACATTTTATCGTCTAAATCTAATTTTTTAGCCCAAAATTTTAAATCCTCTTTTTTTATCTTTTTATTAAAACAGGCTAAAGCACAAAATTCTCTTCCTGTTAAGTGGATTGATGGATAAAATTTTTCTGGTAAATAAAAAACTTTCTCCCTAGATTCTTTATAAATAGATTTTTTGCCAAATATTTCAACTTCACCGCTATCTATTTTTAACAAATCTAAAATGATTTTCATCAAAGTGCTTTTTCCTGCTCCATTAATACCTATTAATCCAAAAACTTCTTTTTCTTTGATCTCAAAAGAAATGTTTTCCAAAATCTCTTTTTTACTAAAATTCTTGCTTAAGCTCTTTACCTCCAAGACATTTTTCATATTTTCCCTTCTTTGATAAACAGTTTTTCGTTCAATAAAAATGTTTGATTAGGATATAAAATAAAATGAATAATTGCTCTATTGTTTTTTATTATAGCAGTAACATTTTTTGGGAGTGATCTTTCTTTTATTAATTTTTTAACAATAGATATTGTGCCTAACACAGAAGATGTAAATTTGAATTGAACATAATCCTTATTTATTTTGTGAATTTTAATATTATTCTTACTTTTTTTATTATTTATTTTTTGACCATTTAACCAAATTGACCATCTATTTTTACCAAAATATAAAATTGAATCTAAAAAAAATGAATATTCTTTTTTTAATATTTGTTTTTTCTTAACTTCTTTTTTTTCTATTATAGGCAATAAAACAGGATTTTTATTTTGTAAAATATCTTCTATATCTTCAATTTCTTGCTCTAAAAAAAATAATGAATTGTTTGGTAATAATCTAATATATTCTTCTGCCAAAGATGTATGTGCTACTAGAGTAATATATAACAAAATTTTGATAAAAAATATTTTTTTCATAATTCTTTTAATGCACTCCAGTTAAGTTCTATTTTTGCTGATACAACAGTTATATTTTTATCATATAATTCTTTGAATGTTTTTGTTTGCATATCTCTATGCAATCTTATTTTGCAGTTTCTTACTATTATTCTTCCTGACAATTTTTCTTTTAAATCTTTTATAAATTGCAAAATATGTACATCAGTATGAGCAGATATTTGCAATGTTATATTGCTTGATTCTATACCCATCAAATTAGATTTATGTCTTGTAATAATAGGCTTTGATAATTGTATTTTAATATCTGTAAAATAATATTTCTTTTTTAAATCTTGCAAAACTTTTTGAGCTAGAGTCATTTTTAAACCTTTAAAATCTTCTCCATTCTCCTCTAATGATTTCCATATTTTCATATATTTATCAATGTTTTTTCCTTGCTCCTGCAGAAAAACTGCTTTTCCTCTATGTAAAAACATTTCTTTTTTAGCAATGTTTTCTGTTGATGTTAATTTTTTATAATATTCACTTTTTAGGTGATAACAAATAGAGAATATTGTTATTATAACTAAGGAAATAGCAATTTTGATTTTAATTTTTTTATCTGTTTTATCTAGTTTGATATTATTATTAATCATCAATATCACCAGTTAATTTAAAATTAATAGATATGTCATCTATCTTACTCGAAAAATTCATTTTATCTGGCAAGCCAGAATGAGTAATTTTTAATTTACTAAATGTTTCTTCTAATGTTTTTATAAAATCATCATATTTACTAAAAAGAGTTTCATAATTTAAATTTTTACCAGAAAATAAAGCTTTTATATCCAAAGAATAAACAGCTTTTTTATTGTTAACTTTCCAATTAAACATAGTTACTTTGATGTTTTTTGGTATGACAGATGATAGTTTTATAATTTGAGGCACAAATTCTACAACTTTTGTTTCTGTCATTAATATATGCAACCTAGCTGTCTCAATTACTTTTGTTTCTTCTATATCATAATTAGCAATTTTCTTTTTTTCTGTTGATAAGGATTTATGTAATTTTTTTGATTGTATGTTGTAATTATCAACTAAATTATTTGATTTTATAGTATGAAAAATGGTAGAAATACCAAAAATAAGTAAGGTGATTATTAATAAAACATTTAAGCAATTTAAGGCTAAATTACTATAAGTAAAAAATCTTGCTTTCTTTAATGGCTTGCTTAGAAAGGTCAAAAAATTCCCTTTTTTGATAAAAAACAATGATAGGTTAGTAATGATATCATTTCTAGATTCTTGTGTTTTTGAAAAATCTTTAAAAACATCGTTACAACTTAAATAATAGCTTTTTGTAATTGGATTCTCAATTTTAACAACATTCTCTAATTGTTTATCTATTATAAAATATAGAGCAATTTTATCACCATCATTAAAATCAATTCTTCTCAAAAACTCAATAGTTCCAGAAATTTGTTTGTTTAGCTCAAGCACTTCAGATATTTCTGAATCATCTGATAATAAATCCAAATATCTGCTAAAAACAAAATCTCCATCTCTATTGATTATCATTCTAACACCACCTAATTTTGTCTGTAAAACAATTATATTCCATCTTGCTTTTGTTGCTTGAGATTTTGTTAAATGATTAAGTAATCCTTTGAATTCCATAGGAAAAGAATAGAAAGAATCAATTTTATTATCAAATTTATTCAAATATTCTGACCAGTAAGAAAAAGGTTCCTCATTGATGAACATTGAACCAATTAAGAAATTACTAGAATTTTTTTTATTTTTTATTTTGATATAACTATGCAAGTCATTGTCATCATATAGTTTTTTAAGCTTTCTTTTTAAGATAGACCTCACAATAAATGGATTGGTTGATGGTATCTTGATCTCTTTAAAAGATTGATTGGAAATATCTGCTATTATATAGATAGATATATTTGGATATTTTTTTAATAATGTTGCTATTTTGCTACTATTTTGCTCTTCTTGAAAAGAATTAGTAAAAACAGAAGATATTAATTTATCTTTATCATAGTAATAAGCACAGCTTGCATTATCACTAATAAATAAAACAATCTTTTTTCTAACTAATCTATGAATAAATTTCATCATTTTTTATATTAAGGGAGTGTTAAGATTTTAACAAATTAATAAATTAAATACAATTAAAATTCAAATAAACTAATCAGATAATTTAAAATATCTCATAATAGCAGGAAGTAACAATAAGTTTGTTATTAATGATAAAATAATTGCTAAAAAACAGAAAAAACCAAATTTTATTAGAATTATTAAATCAGAGAACACAAATATTAAGAATATTAAAGAAAATGTTGTAGCTGATATAATTATTGGCCTTGCTATTAGCTTCATTGAATTTTCTCTGATATGTTGTGATAATTTTTTGTCGTGTTCTAAAAAGGAATATATATGAAGTAAGTGAATTGAACTATCAATAATAACCCCAAAGCTAATTGTGGCAATTAAAATAGTAGAAAAATCAAATGGAATATTTAAAAATGCAATAATTGACAAAGTAACTAATACGGGCAAGAAATTTATTATAATACTAAATAAAGCAATTTTATAATTAAAAAATATAAACATTAACAAAGTAATGATGAAAAAGGTGATTAGAATGGATCTTAACTGAGTGTCTAAAATATATTTGTTTAAATGGTGAAAATAAACATTATTACCTGCTAAAATATATTTTTCTTGTTTGTTTTCTTTTAAAATTATTTTTAATTCTTTAATTAGCTTTTCAATTTCTAATGAAGATAAATTTTTTGTTTTAATTTCAAATCTAGTGTTTTTATAAGAAAAATCTAGATAAGGTTCTATAAGATCTTGCTTAGTTTCTGATTTAGAAAAAGAGATAAATAATAATTCTTGCTCTAATGCAGATGAATTTTGTGGATATAATTCTTCTTTTTTAAATGATTTATGAATCATTGAAATAACATTGTGATAAGAATTAATATCTTTGACATTACTTGATTGTAACTTATATTTTAGTTTTTTTAATTGATTAAATGTTTCAATTTGAGTGAATGATTCATTTTGTAAAATTAAATTTACAGTGCCTGATCCATTAAAATTATTGTCTAAATTTTTATATCCTTGCACTATTCTACTGTCATTTTTAAAAAAGATTTTTAGAAAATTTGTTTCTGTATAAAATTTTGTCCATAAAAAACTAGCAGAGACAATCATCATTATGAGAGCAATTAATAATATTTTCTTATCATAAAATTTATCAAATTTATTAATTCTATCGATAATTTTACCAAGAATTTTATTGCTTATTTTATAATGTCTTATTGATAATTTGTAATTAGCTAAAAAATAATAAATTGCCAACCAATTACTCGTAACAATAATAATATAACTACCTAAAATGATGGGTGGAGCAATTAAACCTAGCTTTTTTAAGGGGATTATTTCACTAAAATAAAAGGAAAAAAAACTAATTGCAGTAGTAATAGAAGTTAAAAAACAAGGTAGCCAAGTCTGTTTGATTAAATTTATAATGATATTCTTTTTTTGCTGATGTTTTGTCATTAATAAATCAGCTCTTGAAGTAATAAATATTGAATCAGATAAAGCAATAACTATAATTAAAATAGGTAATATAATATTTATGATAGTAAAGTTTTCTTGATAAAGATAAAAAACTAAAAAACAAAATACCAAACAAAGGGAAGAGCTGGTAAATAATAACACTACTCTAAAAAAATCTCTATAAATTAATAGTAATAATAAGACAGCAACAAGAAAAGCTAATATTAGCAGAAGTTGTAAATCTTCTAAATTATCTTTATCAATTTTATAATTTAAAAAGCTTTCTCCAGAAAAATTATAATCTTGATAAAAGCTATATTTCTTTAAAATTTCATTAGAAAAATTTACTAAATCACTTCTAAATTGAAAAATATTTTCTTTTGGTATTTGGTGCTTTATAATAATCAAAAAGTTTCTCCAATCGGTTGAAACTAAATTTTTATAATAAATAGAGTTTTTAATTTTTTCTTCTAGCTCTTGTTTTTTTATGCTTCCTTTTTTATAAGCATCATATAAATTTGTAATTTTGATGCTTTTTTTATCATTGATAATATTTTGTGTAGAAAAAACTGTTTGAGCTTCAATGATATTAGAATTTTTTTCTAAATCTTTACTTAAACTATTTATCTCTTCAATATAGTTAATTAAAGATTCTTTTAATTTAATAATTACTATTAAATTTTTATTGGGAGTAAAATTCTCTTCTACAAAATTTTTATTTTGTTCAATTTTATTATCTTGGGAAAGCCATTTACTATTATCAAAGTTAATTTGTTTAGCTAAAAAACTAGCTAAGTATAAAGTAAGAAATACACTGATAATAAAAGTAAATCTTTTGATCATTATAATTTATCTACTCTATTTTTATGTCTGCCTAATTCAAATTTTGTGACAAGAAAATTGTCAATAATATTTTCTAATTCATCTTCGTTCATAACTCTTGCTCCTAAAATCAAAACATTAGCATCATTGTGTTTTCTAGCCATTTCAGCAGAAAAAGCATTATGACACAAAGCTGCTCTAATATGTTTGTGCCTATTTACAGCAATAGACATTCCTATACCTGTTCCACAAATCAAGATTCCTTTAGTCTTTTTGTCTTTTAATAAATATAAAGCAAGTTTATTAGCATAGTCTGGATAATCAACAGAATCTTTATGATCAGTACCTAAATCTATTATTTCTAATGAATGATAGATTCTTTTAATTTTTTCTTTAAGATAAAAACCTGCATGATCACAAGCAATAGTTATTTTGATATTTTTATTAATCATATATTTAATTTGATATCTTTGTTCATAGCTGTTGACAAAATAAAGTTTATTTATAAATATATTTTGCAGTAATGTAAAGATTGAAATTTTAATATTATTTTTATAAAGCAAGGCTACTTCATCAATTCTATGAATAGTTTGCAGTAATTTTGAATACATCATAGATTATCATATGATGCACCCCTAAATTCAGTCAGTTTTTTGTAGACAGATTGTAAGAAAATTACTATTATATTAATAAATAATTTAATGGTAAAAGAATGACCAAAATAAGAAAAAGTTACAATAGTAATTTAAAATTAAAAATAGCCTTAAAATTTTTAGAAGGCGATATGAGTTGCATTGAGATATGTAATAAATATGGGATAAGCAAAGCAGCTATTCATAAATGGGTAAGGGTTTTGAAAGAATCTGCAACTAATATTTATGATAGCAAAAAAGTTATGTTAATTTCACAGAATGACAGTTTAAGCATAACAAACAAATGTAATCTATTGTCCTTTAATCGTTCTAATCTTTATTATCAAAAAATTAATAGAAAAGTTAATTTTTTAGATGGTATGGTGTTAGAAACATATCTTGCTAATGAAATTAATGATATTTGGTTAGCACATCCGTTTTACGGTTATAGGAAAATAACTAAAACATTACAAAATAAAGCTTATGATATAATTAAGAGTAAATATTATAATGGATATGTTAACAAGATATTCCCTTAGAAAAACAAAAGGACCCTTTTGCCGATCAGGAAGCCTAAACCCATAGGTCTAATTATAACCTATAAATTTGCAAAAATAAATAGATAAAAATAATATATGATTATTATAACAATTAAAAAATATGAAAAACAAAAAAACTAAACTTATGTTAATAATAGCATTGGCTATTATTGCTGTTTTTTTAACTATATTTTTCTTTAGCTATTATAAATTACCTGAAGTTAAGCATTTGAAATATAGAAATACCAATCAAATATCTTACATATTAGATAATAATGAACAAGTAATTGCCACTATTGGTAAAAAAAATAATGATTATATTATTTATGAATTATTGCCTAAGCATTTAATCAATGCTATTATTGCCACAGAAGATAGAAAATTTTTTAAACATAATGGTATAGATTTAATTGCTATTATTAGGGCTTCTATTAAAAATGTTATTAATCTTGGCTATGTTGAAGGAGCTAGCACCATTACACAACAATTAGCTAAATTATATTTTTTATCTTCTGAAAAAAAACTAAGAAGAAAATTAAAAGAAGCTCTACTTGCGATAAAAATAGAAAATAGTTTTTCTAAAAAAGAAATTCTAGAATTATATCTCAATAAAGCATATTTTGGTTCTGGATATTATGGGATTGCAGATGCATCTCAAGGATATTTTAATAAAAAAGTGCAGAAATTAAATTTGAATGAATCAGCTCTTCTTGCTGGTCTTTTAAAAGCACCATCAAAATATTCTCCTTATATTAATGCAAAAAAATCAAAAGAAAGAACAAATATTGTTTTAAATAATATGCAAAAATATAAGTTTTTAACAGCAGAAGAATTTGTTATTGCCTATTATCAAGATAATGTTTGGGAGCAAAATATTGTTAATACCAATAATAAGAAATATTTCACAGATTATATAATTGAGAATTATAAAAAAAATTATGATTTTTTTCATTCAGATGTAAAAATTGAAACTAGTTTTGATAAAAATATTCACAATGTTATTGAAAAAGAGATTTTTGAAATATACAAAAAAGATCCATTATTAAAAAATATTCAAATAGCAGTTGTAGCTATGTCAAAACAAGGTGAGGTTTTTAGTATTATTGGAGGAAGAAATTATCAAAAAAGTCAATTTAATCGAGCTATTAATGCAAAAAGACAACCTGGGTCAGCTTTCAAATTATTTGTTTATATAGAAGCTTTAAGAAATAAATATTCTCCAAAGGATAAGGTAATAGATCAAGATATTGAGATTGATGATTGGAATCCACAAAATTATTCCAAAGATTTTAGAGGAAAAATTACTTTAAGAGAAGCATTTGTTAGATCAATAAATTCTGTTTCTGCAAAATTAGGTAACGAGTTAGGTATAGAAAATATTATTAAATTGGCAAGAAAAATGGGCATAAAGTCTAAAATACCAAACCTTCCATCAATTACCTTAGGAACGGCAGAGGTTACTTTATTAGAATTAACTACAGCTTATGCAGTAATTGCTAATAATGGTTATCAGGTTAAGCCTTTTAGTATTACTAATATTTATGATGATTATGATAATGTTTTATATCAACATAAAATTATCAAGAAAAGAATTTTAAAGCAAAAAAATATAGCAAAAATGTCAGATTTATTGCATGGTGTAGTTGTTTGGGGAACAGGAAAAAATGCTAATATTAAAAATTTATATTTAAGAGGCAAAACAGGAACATCACAAGGTTATAAAGATGCTTGGTTTGTTGGTTTCAGTGAGGATTTAGTTTTAGGAATTTGGATGGGAGTAGATAAAAAAACAACTAAAAATGATCTAAAAATAACAGGAGGTAGTTATCCTGCTAAATTATTTAAAAGTGTAATGAAGGAGCTTTATTTATAAAAAAAGTCTTTATCTAAAATACTAATATGATAAAATTAAAAAGTGGTGGGTCAAGCAGGACTTGAACCTGCGACCCCAACGTTATGAGCGTCGTGCTCTAACCAACTGAGCTATTGACCCACTCTTTAATGCCCTGATATTAACAATTATATTTTATAAATCTACAAAATTATTGTAATTATTTAAAATTTTTACCTAAATAAATATTTCTAACTTCCTTATTATTTATAATATCTTTTTTATTTCCTGAAAATAAAATTTTTCCTTCATAAATAATATATGCTTTATCCACAATATCTAATGTTTCTCTAACATTGTGATCTGTAATAATAATACCTATGTTTTTTTTCTTTAAATAAGTTATGATTCTTTTAAGATCAATAACAGCAATAGGATCAACCCCTGCAAAAGGCTCGTCAAATAAAATAAAATCAGGATTTGTGGCTAAACATCTTGCAATTTCTACTCTTCTTCGCTCTCCTCCTGATAAACTAGTTGCTTTAGATTTTCTGATATGCTCTATTTTAAATTCTTTAAGTAAGTTTGCTAATATTTCTTGTTTTTCTTGTTTATTCTTTGTTCTAAGTTCAATAATAGATAAAATATTATCTTGAACATTCATCTCACGAAATATAGAGTTTTCTTGAGGCAGATAAGAAATCCCCATTCTTCCTCTAATATATATGGGATATTTTGTAATATCTTTTTGATCTATAAAAACATTTCCTGAACTAGGATGAGTTAATCCTGCTAAACTATAAAAAAAAGTTGTTTTTCCAGCTCCATTAGGTCCAAGTAAAGCTACTATCTCACCTTGACTTACTTCTAAATCAATTCCTTTTAAAACAGATTTTTTTGCATATTTTTTTACAATATTTTTTGCTAATAAGGTTTTTTTATTTTTCATTTTTTAAAAAAATTTTATTTTTTGTTTTTAATATTTTAACATTTTCAGTGACTATGTCATAAATAAGAGTATCTCCTTTTACAATAGATCCTTCTTTTTTTATTAAAACATTATCTTTTATTTTTATAATTTTTCTTTTTGGAAAATATTTAGCAAAATTTCCAGTAATAATAGTATCTTTACTAATTATTTTGACATTTTTTTGAGCAATTAGGTTTTTAATTTGCAATTTGCCATCAACTAATCTTTTATAATTTATAAAAATATTTTTTGCTGTAATTTTTGTATCTTCATTACTATATTTTGGATATTGATTAGCAAAAATTTTTAAGTTTATATCATCTATTTCAACAAAATTTGCATCTAAATAAGAAATTTTTTTCTCACTATTAATAATTTTAGCTTTAATATTATGATAAAATTTGTATTTTTTCTTTTTTAAAAGAAATATAAATTTATCAGCAACAAGATTAGATATATTGCTATTTTGGAATTTAATATTATTTTCTCCTGTTATTTTTTGCTCATTAATCATAAATAATGCTTTATCAACCTCTAATTTTGTATTATCTGCTCTATTTATGGTTAATTTCTTAGTAAATTCAAAAATATTTTTATTTTTGTTAAAATATCCTAATTTAGAATCAAATTGAGTAAGATTTTTCTTATCATCTACTTTGTTTTTAGATAAAAAATCTCCTTTTATATTACTAAATTCAACAATAAACTTATCTTTTTCTATAGCTAAATCTGCTTTGACATTATAACTGTTGTTGTTTTTATCATAAGTTATAAAAGATATTTTTTTCATAGCAGAAAGATATTCTACCTCTCCATTTATAGTGAATTTTTTATCTATTTTTTTTGTTTGATAATGTCTATAAGTTATATTATATATTGAATAAGAGAAAATTATAAAAACAATTAAAATAACATTATATTTAAAAAACATTATCCCTATCTGCAATTTTTTAAAATGCTTATTCATTTATACTATGCCCATTTTAAAACAATCATTGATATGAATTACTCCTGTAATTTTTCTGCCTTCTGTAATAAAAACACTAGTTATTTCTTTTTTATTCATTAAATTAACCGCAGATATTGCCAAAATATCTTTTTTCATAGTAATTGGATTTTTAGTCATTACCTGCTCTGCAGTTAATGATAAAAAATTTTCCTGCATATATCTTCTTAAATCTCCATCTGTAATAATTCCTTTTAAATTCTTATCTTTATCAATTACTGCTATACAACCTAAAGATTTTTTTGACATTTCTATAATAACTTCAGACATTAATTTATCTTGAAAAGTAACAGGTATATCTTCATCTGTTCTCATTATTTGTGCTATTTTTATAAAGGCACTGCCTAATTTTCCTCCTGGATGAAAAACACTAAAATCATTTTTAGTAAACCCTTTAACATTAGCAAGGGTTACGGCTAAAGCATCGCCAAAAGCCATCATCATAATTGTTGAGGTAGTAGGTGCATTTACATTTGATGCCTCCTTTATTTCTGGTAAAACAATTGCAATATCTGATTCTTGTACCAAAATAGATTCTTTTCTTCTCACCAAAGCTATTAATTTTATCCCAAATCTTTTACTATAATGAATAATGTCTGATAATTCTTTAGTTTCTCCAGAATTAGAAAGTAAAATAACTAGATCATCAGAAGTAATCATTCCTAGATCTCCGTGGCTTGCTTCTGCAGGATGAATAAAAAATGATGAAGTTCCCGTAGATGATAAGGTAGCAGAGATTTTTTTTGCAATATGACCACTTTTGCCCATACCACTTAAAATCACCCTACCCTTAAGGTTTAAAATTAAATCAATTAATTTTACATAATCTTGATTAAATTTATCTTTGATAGCAGTTAAACCTGCAATTTCTATATCTATAACTTTATTTGCAATTTCTTTATAGTCCATTTTTTAATGTCCCCTAAAAATTAATGATGAAAAATATCTAATTCCTGCCAACCTAAAATATCTAGCTCTACCCTTGTTGATAAAAATTCAAAACATTTCTGAGCAAGTTGAGTTCTGTTGGTTTTTTTTATCATTTCATCTAATTTATCTTTTAACTTATGCAGATATAACACATCACTTGCAGCATATTTTAATTGTGCCTCTGATAAAATATTGTTATTCCAATTTGAAGATTGCTCTTTTTTAGAAATATTTTGCTTGATTAGTTCGTTACATAAATCTTTTAAACCATGAAAATCTGTGTAAGTTCTAACTAGTTTTGATGCTATTTTTGTGCAGTAAAAATTATTCATTTTAATGTTTAGATAATATTGCAATACAGCAATATCAAATCTTGCAAAATGGAATATTTTTAAAATTTTATCGTTAGTCAAAATTTTTTTTAAATTTGGAGCATCATAATTGTTTTGGAACTGAACTAGATGAGCACTACCATCTCCAGATGATATTTGAATTAAACATAATTTGTCTCTTTTAATATTTAATCCCAAAGTCTCGCTATCAATAGCAATAGAATCACCCAAGTCCAAATCATCAGGAAGATCATCTTGATAAAGAGTAATGTTATTTATATTTTTCATTGTTTTAGTATATTACACATAAAAAGACTCTCCACAGCCACATCTTCCAGTTTCATTGGGATTATTAAATACAAATCCTGATTCTAAAATCATTCCTGTTTCTGTCTTTTTTTCCAAGAAATCCATTTCTGTGCCAAATAAAAATAATGATATTTTAGGATCAATAAAAAGACTTATTTCTTTATTATCCAAAAATTCATCATATTTTGTAATGTTTTTTTTAGTTGCATAAGAAATGTCATAAGCCATACCTGAACAACCTTTAGTTTTTATAGCTAATTTAATACCTAAAATATTTTTATCTTTTTTATCAGTTATTTTGTTGTTTAACTGTTCTATAGCTTTTTTACTGATTTTAAGATAATTTACTTTCTTATTTTTCATTTTTTCTTTAATTGTTATTAAACAATAATGTAGCTGTTTAGAATTGAAATAAATTTTCAATAGTTAGTTGCTTCTCCTTGCTTAGCTTTATAATCTGCAATGGCTGCTTTAATTGCATCTTCTGCCAAAACTGAACAATGTATTTTTACTGGAGGCAAAGATAATGCCTTAGAAATATCAGAGTTTGTTATTTTTTCAGCATCTTTAAGAGATTGTTTTTTTACCATTTCCGTTACTAAAGAACTTGAAGCAATTGCCGAACCACAACCAAAAGTTTTGAATTTAGCATCTATTATTACTCCTGTTTTTTCATCAACTTCTATTTGTAATTTCATTACATCACCACAAGCAGGAGCTCCCACTAATCCTGTTCCAACATTAGATTTTTTTTTGTCAAGGACTCCTACATTTCTAGGGTTATTGTAATGTTCCATTAATTCTTCGCTATAAGACATATTTTGTTACCATAAAGTTATTTATTAACATCAGTATAATGTTTAATTTATAATTTTGCAAGAATCTTTAATAAGTTCTAACATAGAATGTAAATTAGGTTCTTTTGCTATAAAAATCCTATTATCTGCTATTTCTTCTGTAAAATAATCAGCTATTTTTGAGCTTAAACAATAGAAATTATAACTACTTAAAAAACTCTTATTATTCTTAAAAATCTTTAAAAAATTCTTACTGCTATAGCTAGAAAAAAACAAAATATCTGTAATTTTCTCTTTTTCTAAAAAATCTATAAATACATCGTTATTTGGAAGCTTATAATTTGCTTGGTAACAAATTATTTCTTCTAAATAAATAAATTTTTCTTTTAATTCTTCCGTTATATCTCTTCCCCTTAAATATAAATATTTTTTACTCTTATCCAAAGAATTTATTAAATCTGTTATATTAGAGAAATATTTTTTATATAAAATATTATTTTTTGTGCAGTAATCTACTAAACTTTCTCCTATTAAATAAAGATTTTTATCAAAGAAATTTTTCTGCCAAAAAGAAATATCTTTTGAAAAAAAAACATTTTGACTAGTGATTATAATATTTTTTATATCGTCATTAAAATTATAATCTAAAAAATCTATTTTAAATAAAGGGTAAATACTGGATTTCTGTCCTAAGATTTTTAGCTCTTTTTGAACTTTTGAGGAACTTTTTAAATCACGACAAAGTAAAAAATTTCTTGGCACTAGAAACTTAAAATAACTCCAAATTTGATTATATTAGCATCACTATTACTATCTTCTATTTTTACTATATTATAAGATGCTATTAATCCCAATTGCTTATTATAATTATATACAACTCCTAGACCATATTCTGTAAAGTCAAATTCTTCTTTTATATTACTGTTGCCAGTATCTGAAATCGTAGTGTGTTCTATTTCTACTCCCGCTGATTTACCAAAATTTACAAAAACATCAAAATAATCAAAAGCATTATAAGTTGCTTCTATTTTATAGGATAAATATGGTTTTATTTCTGTTTCTGTTTTTAGATTATTATCAAGATTTGCACTATCTTTACCTAATACAGTATAAAGCAATTCTGGGGCAATAGATAGTTTTTTATGAACTGGAAACTTCCAACCAAATGAACCTGCTAATCCTAAAAAGTTATTATCATAAAATTTATCATCAACAATATATCTATCTTCAATATTAAAGTTTACATAATTCAACTTCACATAAGGTCCTCTTTTAGCAGAGAAAGCTAAACTAGAAACAGAAGATAAAATAATAGATAAAAAAATTATTTGTATTTTTTGCATAATTAGATTTTTATAATTAATATTCAATCTTTCTATAATTAAAAGATATTAAATAATATTACAAGCTAATTATAGATATTTTTTTAGAATTTTTTTGTAAATTTTAAATGTAGCTCAAAATCATCAGGTTTTTTAGCCGAGAAATCTTCTTTATAAGAATATTTTTTGTAAACACTATTAAATTTCAAACTGGATTTTTTAGATATTTGCTTATTCCAAACAAATTCAAAATCATTGTGATCAAAAGAAGCAAAATCTACTGTTGCTGTTTTGGTAATAATATTATTATTCTCATCAATTCCAACTGGCACTGTAATATCTAAACTTCCTTGATTAATTGTCCAAGGCTTAGAATAAACAAAAGCAAATTTATTATCTTTATTATAATCATAAGTAGCAGCTAAAGTATAGGTGCTTGTTTTAAATTTTTTATCTCCACTAATTAATTCACTTTTATAATTAGGCTTTATTTTACTAAGCTTTGCTGCAAATAAAAAGTTAAATTTTTTATTTAATTTAGTTGATAAATTAACTTCTAAAGCATTATTTCTAGAACTTTCTGCTAAATCAAAAGCCCCTTCTCCAGCAATTCCTGCAAAGGAATCATCCTCTTTATATAAACTAACTGTTGAGCTTATATTCAAATAATTAAAATCAACATCTAAGCTTGTAGAAAAACCATTTAATTTTGCTTTACTATAAGTAGAGACTGCATGGACAAAATTATTGTGTAATTTAAAATTGTCCGAAAAATCATATTTATGTTCAAAATTATAAAAATCAAAACTACCATTCTGTTCATAAAAATTATTTCTATTTTGCACAGTCTTTGTTTCTATCCCATCAAAAAAATTAGAATTCTCTGTTTTTGGCAGATAACTTGATTTACTAAAATTAAAATGATTATTACTATTCTTATTAGTAAATTCATAACTAACATTCCCTAGTAAAAATTGCTTTTTGCTTTTCTTTTCAGGAGAATAAAAGTGGCTCAATCTCTCATTATCAGATTCTTCATATGTAGAAAACTGCAAATTCAAACTTGCAAAATTGATAGAAGTGCTAGATGATTGTGCTTGAGCATCAAAATTATTACTAAAATCACTGTGATTACTGACAACAGTAATGCTATCTCCTAAATTAGCCTGATAATCTCTACCATATTTATCAAAAAAAACTGCTTGAGATAATATATTATCTAAGCCAGCACTATTGGCTAATGCTTGTAAATTATTAGGCACTATAAGGATACTACTATCCAAATCATAGCTAGTAGTAGAAGATATTCCTAGACTTTTATCACCTTGAGCTTGCACCGCTTCATAAATATTAAGCAATCCTGCTCCATAAATTTCATCATGCCCTTCTGCTCCTAAATCAGTAGCCGTATCTATTAGAATATCAGCAATTTGTTCAGCATCTAAATTATTCCAAGCAGACTTTAAAATAGCAGCTGCCCCTGACACTAAAGGTGCTGCAAATGAAGTTCCTTGAGCATATTTAAAATCATTACCAGGTTTTAAAACAGCCATCATTCTTCCTCCTTTATCAAACCCTTCTCCATAATCTCCTCCCGCTGCAACTAAACATCTTTTTATTTTTCCACATCTATCACTATAACTTGCTATATTATTATAATGATCAACAGACCCTATGGTTAGAACTTGATTGTTAAATGTCTGATAATTATCTATATTTCTAACTGTGTAGGATGGATTAGAACTTGCAGAATTACCGCTAGCAAAAATAACCAATCTTTTTTTGTCATTTTTTACTAGATCTTCGATATATTGATCTGCATTACCACCTCCCCAACTATTATTAACAATACTTGCTCCTGTGTCAATAACTGCTTGAGCAAGGTTATTTTTACTTACTCCATATTGCACTGTATTACCTTTACCATCACCCAAACCTTTCATCGCAACAGAAGCAATTTTGGCATTAAAAGCAATACCATGAACATATTTATTACCTCGTTTAGCAGCTATCACTCCTGCTACAGCGGTTCCATGACCTATAACATCATCTCTATTACTATCTTGATGACTTTTTTCGCTTATTTGTCCTTCTAATTCAAAATGACCTACATCAACCCCTGAATCTACCACCGCTACAGTTATCTCATCTCCTGCAATTGGTTTGCCTATTGATTCTAAATATTCATAAGCACCACCTGCACCTACCTGCCCCAAAGAATTAGTTATATTTTTATTAAGTAAATTAGGGTTATATTCATTATCTTCATCATATTTATTATGAGAATAAGGATTTTTTGCAAGTTTTTTATTCAAGGAAACACTAGAGGTAGTTACAGGTCTTACCTCATTATTCTTATTACCTCCGCAAGAAGTTAAACACAACATAACTAAAAGAGATTTTTTTAATATTATTTTTCTCATAAGCAACCTTATTATATAATAGCAAGGATAACATAATTTTTAGATTATGTCAATTATAAAACTAAAATAGTATTATTTTTACTGCTTCTCTAATTCTCTTACTCTTACTCTTACTTTTTCTAATTCTTGCCAAGTTAAAATTGGATTTCTTGCTGCCCCTGTTTCATCTGTTCTTTGGCATGGAGTAGAAATAGGGAATGATTTTAATTCTTCTATATCACCATTATCTATTTTTTTTGCTATATAAATCATTGTTTCAATAAATTTATCAATAGTATGTTTGCTCTCTGTCTCAGTTGGCTCAATAAGCATTGCTCCTTGCACTGTCAATGGAAAATACATCGTCATTGGATGAAAACCATATTCAATTAATGCTTTTGCAATATCTAAAGTTGTTACCCCTTTCTCTTTTTGAAACTTATCGGTAAACAAACATTCATGCATACAAAATCCTTCAAATGGTAGATGATAATAATCTTTTAATTTATGCATAATATAATTTGCACTTAAAACAGCATCATTAGATACTTTTTTAAAACCATTTTTACCATTAGCTTTCATATAGCATAATGCTCTTACCATCAATAAAAATTGACCATAAAAGCCTTTTACTTGTCCAATAGAATTTTCATTATTTTTTATCAATGTGAATTTATCTCCTTTTTTCTCAACATAAGGAACAGGCTGATATTTTGCTAATTCTTCACACATTGCAATAGGACCAACCCCTGGCCCTCCTCCACCATGAGGGGTAGAAAATGTTTTATGCAAATTAAAATGCATAACATCAACTCCAAAAGCTTCTGGTTTGATATTACCTACAATTGCATTGAAATTTGCCCCATCACAATAAAAATATGCACCTACTGAATGGATTAAATCTGCTATTTTATTAATATCTGGTTCAAATTTTCCACAAGTATTTGGATTAGTTAGCATTATTCCAGCTATATCATTGCCATATTTTTCAATTAATTCCTCTAATTTAAGCAAATCACAACAGCCTCTCTTATCAGTAGGTAAATTTACTATTTGATAACCACAAGCATAAGCTGTAGCAGGATTAGTTCCATGAGCAGAATCAGGAATAATTATATATTTTCTAGAGTTCCCCCTCTTTTTCTATATGAGCTTTTTTAATTAATCTTATACCTGTATATTCTCCGTGAGCTCCTGCTGCTGGATTTAATGACACTTTTGGTAAACCACTCAACTCTTTTAACCAATTTTGTAATTCATACATTAATTCCAATGCTCCTTGAACATCACCCTCATCTTGTAATGGATGAATATCTGCAAAACCCTCAAACCTAGCTACTTTTTCATTTATTCTAGGATTATATTTCATAGTACAAGACCCTAATGGATAAAATCCTGCATCAATAGAATAATTCTTTTGTGATATTCTAGTAAAATGTCTTAAAACCTCTAACTCTCTATGATTAGGCAAATCAACATTTTTTCTTTCTTCTATCCCTATATTTAATACAAATTCTGGAAAATCTTCTAAATCTACACCATATGAATTTTTACCTGAATGAGAATTATCGCTCAAAAGCTCTGTTCTCAAATTTAATCCTTTACCTTCAAATTCCATAAGTCCTTATATAATTTTAGTTAATGCTTCTCCATAAGATACTATATCTTTATCACTATTTAATTCTGTTGTCGTTACTAATATTTTGTCATCAGATATTTTCACTCCTGCTAAGATATTTTCTGCCTTCATCTTTACTAAAAAATCATCTGATTTAATAGGTAATTGGATTACAAATTCATTAAAAAAATGTTTATTTAGAATTTTAATTTTGGAATGTTTAGAAATTTCTTTGCTAAGCAAAATAGCTTTATAATGATTTAATTTTGCTAATTTCTTAAAACCACTTCCACCAAGCAAAGCAAGATGAACTGTGAATGCTAGCATATTCAACCCTTGATTAGAACAAATATTTGAAGTAGCTTTTGCTCTTCTTATATGTTGCTCTCTAGCATTTAAAGTAAGTACATAACATTCTTTTCTTTCTTTATCTTTGGTTACACCACAAATTCTTCCTGGCATTTGCCTAACAAATTGCTTTTTACAAGCAAAATATCCTAAATGAGGACCTCCAAAAACCATTCCAACTCCAAGAGATTGACCTTCTCCTACAACAATATCAGCCTCTTTTGGTGCAGGCAACAAACCTAATGCCACTATTTCAGTATTAACTACAACTAATATAGCACCTACCTCATCACATTTTTTTCTGTAATATGACAAATCTTTTGGCTCTCCATAATAATCAGGATAACTTACCACAACACAAGCCGTCTTGTTATCTATATCTGTTTCATCTGTAAAAATATTTTTATCTTCTAAATAAGTATTTACAACTCTTAAATAATCAGGATTTAATCTATTGGCAATAACTATTTTCTCTTTTTTCTTATTTAATCTCTTCGCCATTTGAATAGCTTCATTAGTAGCTGTTGCTCCATCATACATTGAAGCATTAGCTATATCCATACCAGTTAGTTCACAAATCATACTTTGAAATTCAAATATAGCTACCAATGTTCCTTGAGATATTTCTGGTTGATATGAAGTGTAAGAAGTCAAAAATTCTCCTCTTGAGATCACTGCATCCACAACTGAAGGAACAAAATGCCTATAACAACCCGCACCTAAAAAAAATTTTGTTTCTCCTGCTGGTAGATTTTTACTTGATAATGTTTTAAAATAACTAACTAATTCTTGTTCATTAAGACCATCAGGCAAGTTATAGCTACTAAAGTCGTTTTTTGGGACATCTTGATAAAGATCTTTTACATTATCAACACCAATAGAAGAAAGCATCTCCTTTCTGTCTCCTTCAGTCAAAGATAAATATCTCATAAAAATATATATTAAATTTCTTCTAAAAAATGACTATACCCATCAGAACTTAGCAATTCATCCAGCTCATCTGGATCATTCATCTTAACTTTTATTATCCACCCCTCATCATAAGGAGAATCATTGATAAATTCTGGATGTATATCTAAATTATCATTAAGAGCGATTATTTTTCCAGAGATAGGGGCATAAAGTTCACTGGCAGATTTTGCAGATTCAAGAACTCCTATCTCATCTTCAAGCTCTATATCAGTTCCCACTGTTGGCAAATCAACATGCACAATGTCACCTAAAGCATTTTGAGCATAATCTGTAATTCCTATAATAACTGTGTCATCATCTTTCTCATCTCTTTTTATCCACTCATGCTCTTTTGAATATCTAATATCTTCTAGAATTTTAGTCATTTTTTTGTTTTTTAAGTTAATGTAATTTTTTATATAGCTAAAACGATTTTATACTATTTTGTTTTAGTATAGGAACTATACTAATCTAATTTCAAAATGTTGATTTTATCTGCAGATTTTGAAATCAGGTTAGTATATATAACTATATAATATTATAAAGCAAATAAAAATTACAAATATATAAATTACTTTTTTGTCTTTGCTTCTATGAAAGCTAATTTATGGACTTCTGCTTGTTTGAATTTATCTCTAATTTTAACTAAAACTTTGGTGCCTGCTTTAGCATAATTAATATCCAGCTTAGCCATTCCTATAGAAAAAGATAGAGTAGAGGAATATCCAGCACTAGTAAAAACTCCTATTTTTTCCTGTTTCTCATTATAAACTTCCATCCCTTCTCTTATTACTCCTTTATCTAATAATTTTATAGAAGTTCTTCTTTTTGTTGGTTCTGTAATAAAGTTAGCCTTACCTATAAAATCTTTGTCACTAGTTACTACCCATTTCATAGTAAGCTCACCAAGATTAGTATCCTCAGTTAAATCATTACCATATAAAGGATAACCCATTTCCAACCTTAATCCATCTCTTGCTCCCAAACCTACTGGTTTCAGCTTTTCATCTTGCAGTAAATCTAACCATAATTTTTCAGCATCATCATTAACAACACTAATTTCAAAGCCATCTTCTCCTGTATAACCAAGCCTTGATAAATAAACTTCTTGTCCATTATATTGAGCTTTTTGCAATGACATATAAGATAGGTTTGCAACATCAGTAATTTTTTTAGATATTATTTCTTGAGCAAAAACACCTTGAATAGCTATCAAAGATCTATTTAGAACTTCTAAATAACATTCAAAATTATTAATATTGCTGTTTAACCACTCAATATCAATATCCTTTCTTGAGGCATTTATAACTAAAAAAAATTCACTATCAGATATTTTGGTAGCAATTAAGTCATCAATAATTCCACAACTTCCATTAAGAAATACAGTGTATTTAGCCTTACCAGCCTCCATATTAGTAAAATCAGTAGGTGTTAAATAAGAAAGTAACTCATCAACCCTATCTCCAGTAAGAACAACTTGTCCCATATGAGAAACATCAAATAAACCGCAAGAATTTCTAACCCACTCCTGCTCTTTTATCATACCTAAACTATAAAAAAGAGGCATCTCATATCCAGCAAAAGGAACTATTTTAGCTTCTTGATTTTTATGAGAATTATATAAAGCTGTCTTTAATAACATTGCTTAACCTAATAAATTGCTAACTAATTTACCAAAAGAAATTCTTTTTCTTTTTTTCAGGAGTTCTGTTTTCCTCTCTATCATCTGATGATCTATCATTTGATGGTCTATCACTATGTCTTGGAGTTTTTTTTTTACGATAAGGTTTTTCTTCTTGAGGAGATTCCTCTCTTTCACTCAAGCTCTCATCACCTTCAAATGGATCATCATTAACAGCTTTATAACTAAGCTTTAATTTTCCATCTCTATCTTTACCAATTATTTTAAATTTTATCTTATCACCTTCAGAAACTACATCAGTAACAGATTTTATTCTTTTATTAGAAAATTCACTAATATGAATTAATCCAGAACTATTATTAAAAAAATCAACAAAAGCACCATAATCTGTTACTTTTTTAACAACACCTTCATAGGTCTCTCCCATTTCAGGTTCCAGCACTATGTCAGCGATCAATTTTTTAGCAACAGCAAAAGCATCTTGACTAGGAGCCGAGATTTTTATTAAACCATTATCTTCTATAGAAATCTTACAAGCCGATTCTTCACAAATAGATTTTATTATTTTTCCACCTTGACCAATAACTTCTCTAATTTTTTTAGGATCAATATTTATACTATTCATAATAGGTATGTAAGGGCTCAATTCCTCACTAGTTTTAGAAATAGTTTTAGACATTTCTTCCAAAATGTGTATTCTACCTTTTTTAGCGATAGTTAGAGCTTCTTTAAAAATTTCAAAAGTAATTCCTTGAATTTTTATATCCATTTGCAATGCAGTAATACCATCTTGTGTTCCTGCAACTTTAAAATCCATATCACCAAGATGATCTTCATCACCCATAATGTCAGATAAAACTTTATATTTATCTCCTTCTTTTACTAATCCCATAGCAATTCCTGCTACTGGTTTTGCTAAAGGAACTCCAGAACTCATCATCGCCATTGATGAAGCACAAACTGTAGCCATTGATGAAGAACCGTTAGATTCTGTTATTTCGGATACAACTCTTATAGTGTAAGGATAGTCTTCTAAACTAGGAATTAAAGAAGATAAAGCTTTTTTAGCTAAATTACCATGACCTATCTCTCTTCTTCCTGGTCCTCTCATCATTCCCACTTCTCCTACTGAGTAAGATGGAAAGTTATAATGAAGCATAAAATTTTCTTTACCATTTTTTACCAAAGAATCTATTATTTGACCTTCATCTTCAGCTCCCAAAGTAACCACTGCTAAAGCTTGAGTTTCTCCTCTAGTAAATAAAGCAGAACCATGAGTTCTTGGCAATAATCCTGTTTCTGTTGCAATAGGTCTTACTTCATCTAATTTTCTACCATCTATTCTATTTTCATCAAAAACATTACCTCTAACAACTTCTTTTTCTAAATCTTTAAAAGCATTCAAAATATCTGCTTTATTAGATTCATCTTCTTTAAGATGTTTTTTAATAACTTCTTCTTTTAATTTTGCTAAAGCCTCAACTCTATCTGATTTTGCTTTGTTTTCATAAGCTGCCTTAATTTTTTCAGCAAAATCTTTAGAAACTTTGTTATAAAAAGTTTTATCTTTCTTCTTTTCTACCTTCCATTTAGTCTTACCAATTTCCTTTACCAATTCTTCTATCATTTCTACCACAGGCTTAAATGATTCACTACCTAATTCAACAGCTTCTAGCATTTGCTCTTCTGTCAACTGATTAGCTCTTGATTCCACCATTAATACAGAATCTTTTGTTCCTGCAATAGTTAAATCTAAATCAGCTTCTTCCAAATCATCTAAGGCAGGATTTAAAATAAACTCATTATCTATAAAAGCAATTTTGCTTGCTACTACTGGCCCAGTAAAAGGTATTTCAGATATAGATAATACCGCCCCTGCTCCAATAATGGAGATTATGTCTGAATCATTTTGAGGATCATAAGATAAAACTGTACAAACAACTTGAGTGTCGTTTCTATAACCTTCTGGGAACATAGGTCTCAAAGGTCTATCAATTAATCTTGAAGTTAAAGTCTCTCTTTCCGTAGGTCTTGCTTCTCTTTTAAAAAATCCTCCTGGTATTTTTCCAGCTGCATATATTTTTTCTTGGTAATTAACTGTAAGAGGAAAAAAATCTATTCCTTCCATAGCTTCTTTTCTAGCCACTACATTACACAAAACTACAGTTTCTCCGTAGCTAATCATAATTGAAGCATTTGCCTGTCTTGCAACTTTTCCAGTTTCTATTGTTAAGGTTCTACCGCCCCATTCTATTGTTTTTTTTGTTATTTTAAACATTTTTTTTGTTATTTATTTGTTATTGTTAATTATTTTCTTAAGCCAAGTTTTTTGATTAAATCAAAATAACCTTGCTCATTTTTAGACTTTAAATATGATAATAATCTTTTTCTTTTTCCGATCATCATCAAAAGCCCTCTTCTTGAGTGAAAATCTTTTTTGTTGATTTTAAAATGCTCTGTTAAGCTTTTTATTCTGCTAGTTAATATAGCACATTGAACAGCAGGAGACCCCGTGTCATTTTCTTTTTTAGCAAATTCTTTTATAACTTTTTGCTTTTGTAAAGTGGTAATCGACATATATTGTAATTATCTATTAGGTTTGTAATTAATCTAGCAAATATAGTTGGAAATAAAATGATAAATTATATAATTATGTGATTAATTATATAAATATTAGCTTCTAAATAAACAACTTCTTAGGCTTTAGCATTTCATCTTCATATTTGGCTAAAGCACATAATTTGCCTTCAATACTCACTCTTATAACATCACTTTTTTTAAAAGGCAAATTCTTTATAAATAATTGTTGTCCATTTCTCAATTTTTCTTGATCTTCTTTGGCTAGATCATAATATGGTAAAAAAGATAATGCCGCCTCAATTGGCATTAGAAATTGTTTTAAATTGTTTTTATCTTTTTCTTTAAACAAAAAATCTCCATTTATAATATTAGGATTTTCAAAACCACTAACTGCCACCCTTTCTAAAAAAGAGACAGTCCCTAGACAACCTAATGATTCAGCAATATCTCGAGCCAAACTTCTAACATAAGTTCCTTTAGAACATTTTACCTGAAATTTTGTTCTGCCCTTTGAGCTACTCAAATATTTTAAATCATATATCATAATTCTTCGTGATTTCATCTTTACCTCTTCCCCTCTTCTTGCTAATTTATAAGCTCTTTCACCGTTTATCTTCAAGGCTGAAAAGATCGGAGGAATTTGCTCTATCTCTCCTGTAAATTTACTTAAAACTTGCAAAACATCTTTTTCCTCAGGAATTTTGTTATTTTCTTCCAGAACTTTTCCAGTAATATCCAAACTATCTGTATGTTTTCCCCAATAAATGTCAAAAAGATATTCTTTGTCTTTTTCCATCAAATATTCAATAGCCTTGGTTGCCTTACCAACTGCAACTGGCAATAAACCACAAGCAAAAGGATCCAAAGTTCCCAAATGCCCTGCTTTTTCTTTGCTTAAAATTTGTATTTTTTTTACAATGTCAAAAGAAGTACAATCTTTTTCTTTGTAAACTAATAAAAAACCATCCATTTTTTTGTTTTTTTTAATTATCAGGAGTCCCTAATTTACAAGATTTCTTTTAATTAACCATTAAAATAATCAAATTATTATATAATTACCCTTGAAAATATTATAGCTTTGCCATAGCCTTATTTTTAAGTGATAACATTTTTTATATAAATATGAATTATTTACACAAAAACCAACAAACTATTGTCTCTTCAATAAAAGCATCTGGTATTGGTATTCATTCTGGAGAGATTATCAATGTTGTCTTTCGTCCAGCTAAAATTGATTCAGGAATTGTTTTTAGAAGAACTGATATAAAAAATAAAAACAATATTATTAAAGCAAATTTTAAAAATGTTTCAAAAACTAATCTTGGCACAAGTTTAATCAACAAAGATAATGTAAACATTGAAACTGTTGAACATTTTGTTTCAGCATTATGGGGATTAGGAATAAGTAATTTAATTATTGATGTAGATAATTTTGAAATGCCAATTTTAGATGGTAGTAGCGAACCTTTTATGTTTATTTTGAAATCTGCTGGAATAGAAAAACAAGATAAAGCAAAAAAATTTTTGCAAATTATGAAAAAAATAGAAGTAGAGCAAGGTGATATGAAATGCTTCATAGAACCAGCAGAAAATTTTACTGTTTTGCTAGATATAGATTTTAAATCAAAAGCTATAGGCAAACAAAAAGCTCATTTTAGCAATGACAAAGATTGCTTTTACTATACCATATCAAGAGCAAGAACTTTTGGTCATATAAATGAAGTAAAATATTTACAAAAAAATGGTTTTGCAAGAGGAGCAAGTTTAGATAATGCTATTGCAGTTGATGATACATCAATAATCAATCCCGATGGATTAAGAATAAAAAATGAATTTGCTAGGCATAAAATATTAGATGCCATAGGAGATTTATATTTAGTAGGAATGCCCATCATAGGAAAATTCACGGGAATTAAATCGGGTCATAATCTAAATAATCAATTACTTAGAAAAGTATTTTCTAATAAAGAAAATTATCAAATAATATGAATTCTACCATAAAAGATTATTACACTTTACTCAAACCAGGAGTAATGGCCTTAATTGTTTTTACCTCTCTTACTGGTTTTTTATTAGCCGATGGTGAAAAAGATATTTTCTTATCAGTTTTAACCGTATTTACCATAGCATTAGCAAGCGGTGGTTCTGCTTCAATAAATATGTGGTATGATAGGGATATTGATGCAATTATGAAAAGAACAAAAACAAGACCAATACCTCAAGGAAGAATTATTAGTGGAGATGCTTTGTTTTATGGCATATTACTATGTATTTTTGCTTTACTAATTTCTTTTTTAAGTAACAATCTTCTTACCACAATTCTTCTTGCTAGTGCTATTATTTTTTATGTGTTTATTTACACTATGTGGCTTAAAAGAAAAACAGCTCAAAATATTGTAATAGGAGGAGCGGCAGGAGCCTTTCCTCCTTTAATTAGTTATGTTAGCATCACTAATCAAATTAACTTAGAAGGTTTTTTGTTGTTTTTAATAATTTTTTTATGGACCCCTCCTCATTTTTGGTCTTTAGCACTTTACCGTAATTCTGATTATAAAAAAGCCAACATTCCAATGCTACCAGTAATAAAAGGAGAGAAGATTACTTTAAACAACATTTTATTTTATAGCATATTATTAATATCTAGTACTTATTTATTATATTTTTTTAGCTCTAAAATGGGAATAATTTTTTTAATCTTAACTAGCATAATTAATTTATATTTTTTATATTATATAATAAAATTATATAAAAATCCTAATGATAAAAATAGCCTAAAAACTTTTTTTAGTTCTATTTTTTATTTATTTTTAATTTTTTCTGCTATAATCATTGATAGTATTTTTTAACTTTCATACTAAAAAAAATGAAAAAAACATTACTAATCTTATTTATTAACTTTTTTATAAATTACAGCCTTATGAGTAAAGCAAATGCAGGTGATATCTTACACCTAGAATTAAAAGATGGAACTGTAATAATTGAAACATTTCCAGAAGTAGCACCTAATCACACTAAAAGAATAGTAGAATTAGTTCAAGAAGGGTTTTATGATGGCTTAAAATTTCATAGAGTGATTGATGGATTTATGGTTCAAACAGGAGATCCTGAAGGAAACGGAACTGGAGGAAGCGGTCAAAATTTAAAAGCAGAGTTCAATAAAATCCCTCATAAAAGAGGAATTTTATCAATGGCAAGATCTGGCCATCCTGATTCAGCAGATAGTCAATTTTTTATTATGTTGGAAGATTCATTTCATTTAGATGGTCAATATACTGTTTGGGGAAAAGTTGTTTCTGGTATGGAGCTTGTAGATAATATTAAAAAAGGAAGCTCTTTTAATAACGGAACAGTAGAAAACCCAGATAAAATACTTAGCTTTAAAATAGCAAAATAGAGCAATTAAACTGCACTCGTGGCTCAGCTGGATAGAGCGTCTGACTACGGATCAGAAGGTCGAGGGTTCGACTCCTTCCGAGTGCACCAATTAAAATTGCTGAATATATTATTTATTTCTTGATAATAACAATATTATTGTTTAATTTTATATTAAAGTAAAGATGTTTAAAGCATTCATTAACCAATTTATTAAAAACACTAAAAAATGACTAAAAAAATAGAAACCAGTAATAATGCAGTAGTAAGTAAAAAAGCTAACAACAATTTGCAAGAAGTAAAAATACCTAGTTTTGTTGCAGTAGAAAGTTATGTTGGAGCAATTGTATTACTTGCAACGAGATCTCCATCTCATAAGCATTTATTTTTAAATGATTTAGAGTGGTTAGTTATACCTGCTGTTGCTAACAAGCAATTCAAAATTTTTCGTAATCAAAAAAATGAGCCAGTTGCTTTCATTTCTTGGGCAAATATTAATACAGATGTTGAAAAAAGGATTTTACAAGGTGGGGCAAAACTTTCTCCAAATGAATGGAATTCAGGAAAAAATGTTTGGATAATTGATATCATAGCACCTTTTGGAGCTCCAATAAATGCTCTAGAAGAATTGCTTAATACAGATTTAAAAGAAAAAAATGCAAAAATTTTAAATCCAAGTGAAGATGGGAAATCTTTTATTGGAAAAAGTTTTGCTCAATTTATTACAGAAAAAAAATCAGAAGTTAAAAAAGCTTCATAAATAAATTGTAGGGGTGGATAGATGCCGATCCCTACATTATCCAAAATTTAAATCTCTTGAAACCAATATTTTATAAACATTCAAGCCATAGCTTGCCATAATAATCTATTGTTAAAATGATTTATATGGCAAATAGCAACAGCTAAAGCATCGCTTTCATCGTCATATCTTAATTCTTCTTTAATTGATAGCAAAATTTTTACCATCATTGCTACTTGACTCTTTTCTGCCCTTCCTACCCCTACGATTGATTTTTTAATTAAATTAGGAGCATACTCAAAAATAAATTTTTCATTATTAATTTCATTATGTTCTAAGCAACTAGTGATTATAGCTCCTCTAGCCTGCCCTAATTTCAATGAAGTCATAGGATTTTTATTTATAAAAATATCTTCAATGGCAATATGTTCTGGTTGCCATTTTTTGATTATTTTTTTGAATTCTTGATTTAAAATACTCAACTTTTCAATCATTGTTTTACTGCCATCAATCTTTATAATCCCAGAAGTCAAATATTTCATACTATTGTCTTGCATCAACTCTATTACACCATAACCTGTTTTGTTTAATGCAGGATCTATTCCTAAAATAATCATAGCAAAATAACTTTAAACATTAGTATAAACATTTTGCACATCATCATCATCTTCCAAATTATCTATTAATTTTTGAATTTTTTCTTCTGCTTCTTGATCAATCTCCATCTTATCTTTAGCTACCCATTCTAAGCCTAAGGAAATGGGATCTCCATATTTATTAATTAAATCATCTCTAATTTTAGCAAAATTAGCAACAGTGGTAATTACAATATGAATTCCCTCTGCACTCTCCACTCCTTCTGCTTCCATTTCTACTGCTTGCTCAAAAATTTCTTCTTCAGGAATATTTGTTGCATCATAACTAATAACTCCTTGTTGCTCAAACATAAAACTCACTGCTCCCTGCTCTGCTAAATTTCCTCCTGCCTTGGTAAAAATAGACCTAATTGATGAAGCTGATCTATTTTTATTATCAGTTAAAGCCTCTACTATAAAAGCAGTTCCTGACGGTCCGTACCCCTCATATCTAATTGATTCATAATTTTCACCTTCATTAGAAGATGATGCTTTTTTAATAGCATTAGTAATTTTATCTTTAGGCATATTAGCCGCTTTAGCAGCAATAATAGCAGTTCTTAACCTTGGATTACTAGATTCATCAGGATTACCTTTAGCAGAAACCAAAATCTCCCTAATTAATCTCGTAAAAACCTTACCCCTTTTATTATCTTGAGCAGCTTTTCTATGCTTGATATTTGCAAATTTTGAATGTCCAGCCATAGTTATTTATTTTAGTATAGTATTTCGTGCAAATTAACAATTTACTACAGCATATTATGCTGTAGTACATACACATAAAACTAATATGTTGACAATGCTTTAATTCTATGTTATAGTTTGTTTTGTGTATAATAATAATTATATATTATAAAGTCTACAAATTATAATTAAAGCATACTTTTCTATATTAGACTAAAAATGTTAAAACAAAATAAGAACATCACTCAAGAGAATGAATAAAAATGAGAACACATCCTCCTTTCAAAAGAATCTTTTTGGATCTTGGGTGAATAGCTTGAAAAAAAGAAGAAACTCTATTGACTTTAATGCTGCTCATAGCATAGTGCCGTCCAAAACTGAAGAACTGGCTCGATCTTTATTTTGGCCCCAACTTAAATATGTAAGAGGAGAAGGACATGCACAAGGGAACTTTCCAGGTAGGGGGAAAGAGTCAATTGGTGATCCTGGACCATATACAGGATCTGAACCATTTCATATATTACAAGCCATTCTTGCTAGTTCTATATTGGAAGCTTTTTCTATAAGAAAAAGGGAAGGAGAAAGAAAAAGAAAAAGAGAAGGAGAAGGGTATGAATTTAAAACAGCAATAGTTCAAGTTCCTACTGGTTCATTGCTAAACAAAGCTATATTAGATGCACTAGCACCAAACAGACTTTTAAGTGAGGAGAGTATCAACATTATGGCAAACACAAGTACTGATACAAATTCTTTAAGCTCTAATAATTTAAGTGATTCAGAAAGCGATAGCTCTAAAGAGACTCTTAACATAAATGATTTAAATAATAAAAAACAAAGCATACTAACAAATCTAAAAATTAATAACCCAATTGACAGAAGTGACTTGATTACTCAGTTGAGCTCTTACTTTCCTAATAAAACAGAAGAAATTAAAGAACTCATAAACAACCAAGACAATATTTTTGCAATGATATTAGATAAAGTAAAACAATATCCTATGTCAAATACATTACTCAATACATTTGCTCATATACCCTCATCATCAATAAACCTCCTTTCTGATAAAGCAAAAAAATCTTTGTACCAAAGTTGTATAGAGATTTTAATAACCTCATACATGACACAAAAAAAAGTTTATGTATGGGACTATCAAGAGGGGTTTGGACATTTTAGTCATGGAGCTAAAGACCACATTTCCAATACTGGTAGAGGTTTTATAATTGGAAAAACAAATAATGGGCTACCAGATTTGGATCAATTCAAAAAAGATATAGAAACAGCAAAACCTGATGTAATTTTATATGGTGGTTCTTTCTTTCCACAAATACCAGATAGTAAGGGGATTTGGGATATAATTCAAACAGCTAAAACACATGATCCTACTTATAAACCATTAATAGTTTTTGATGCAGCACACCATTCCTATATGTATTTACCTAATATTAAAAATGATAAAAGTTTTTTAACTGAGATTGGTTGTAGTGATTTAGAAAAAGATAATTTAGAAAACATTGATAAATATTGCGACCTTATGGTTTGTGTAACTGATAAAGTATTAGGAGGAGCAAAAGGTGCTTTTGTAATGATAAAAGATCCAACATTATTACTCAAAATAAATAAAATGATTTTTCCAGGCTCAATTGGAGGCATAAGCTCAGAGTCAATGATTGTTAACTTAATGAGATTTAGAGAAATTATAGGAAAAGAATTTTTTGGATGGAAAAAAAAATGGAAAAATAATAAAGATGTTAAGTTTCAGAAAGCTGTTAAATATTTTTCTAATTATAGGCTAAAAACAGCAAAAAAAGAACTAAACTTATATCTAAAAAACTGTATAAGATTCTCACAAACAGCTGCGGATACTTTTAAAAAACAAGGATTTTCTTTAGTTACAGATGGAACAAAGAATCATATGTCTATTATTAAAATAGATATCATAGGGAAGTCTCCAACAAATTTACAATCACAAACAGTTGTTAATTTATTAGAAGAGATAGGATTACAAGTAACATATATTAACGATAGTTCTTTTAGATTTGGAGTTCCTCCATTGGTAGGAATAGGTGTCATACAAGAAGATTTTATAAAATCAGTTACTTTGATTTCAGATACAATTAAACAAATAGCACTATATGTAAAAAATAATAGTAAACATCCAACAATAGAAGATTTTACTGATATAAAAGAAATCAAAGAAATAAAAAAGAAAGTAAGTGAGATAGCAAACAAATACCAAATATTATCAAAAACCAAACCGCCTACTATCATTACAACACAAGACATCAATATCTCTACAATAAATGGGAGGTGCATAATATAATCCAAAAATTCTACATTATTTCCTTTCTCTTAAAGTGTTCCCCCTGCACTAATGACTAACCCCACAACAAAGATACTAGGCAAAAAAGTGGTAGGAAAGGTTTACTAATTCACTAAAAAAATCAATTTTTTAAACCCTTTCAATCATTATAACATCTCTAAGGATTCTTAGAGATGCTTTTGTTTTTTTTATTGTTTTCAAATCAGGAACTTCAATACTAACTGAAAAATAATTGTGATATTTCTCATGTTTTTTCCAATCACTAATTGTTATCACATTAATATTATTGTTTGCTATAATTTGCAATACTCTTGCAAAAACTCCAATCTTATTAATTAGAATAAGATTAAATTTACATTCAAAAATATAATTTACATTTTGTCTCCAATAAGCTTTTGAAATATTGTTATCTTTGATGTTAATTTTTTTACAAATATTTCTATGAATCACCATTTCTGTTAAAGATTTTCTTTCAATCACTATCTTGTCATTTACAACAGGATAACAGCAAATAGGTAGTGTTATATTAACTCCTGGCAAAGACTCTTTTATTAAATCGTTTTTATTAGTTATTTTGTTTTCTTGTTTATTCTTTTTCTTGCTAAAAATTCTTATGAGTTTTTCTTTTTTATTAAATCTTTTAATTTTTTCAGGATAACAGACTTTAAAAATTGAGTATGGTTCTAATATTTTCTCTCCTAATGATATATATAAATCATCAAGAGTATTTTTAGCAAAAACTTTAAGATTTTTAGTTAATTTTTCTTCATCAATATTGTTTATCTCATACATTCTTAAACATTCTTCTAAAAGATTCTTACCACTATCTAAATAAAAAATCTTTTTCTGCTCTCTAATAAATTTTCTAATTCCTGCTTTTGCCCTACCTGTAACTGCAGAATTCTCCCAATTTTCAGAAGGGATTGAACTTATAAAACATAATATCTCTACTTGGTCACCATTTTCTAGAATAGTATAAATATTGTTTGTTGCTATTCCGTTAATTTTTGTTCCTATGCAATGATTACCTATGTCAGAATGAATAGCATAAGCAAAGTCAATTACATTCGCTCCTTGAGGTAAGGCAATAATTTTGCCTTTTGGAGTAAAACAAAAAACTTGATCTTGATAAATATCTAAGCTGGTACTTGCTACAGCCACTTCTGGGTTAGAGCTATTATCCAACACATCTAACAATTCATTGACCCAAAAATTTTGCTCATTAGTTATTATTGATATATTTTCTTTGTAAGACCAATGAGCAGCAATACCATATTCAGCTATTTCATTCATTTCTTTAGTCCTAATTTGAATTTCAATCTTATGCTTTGATGGACCTATCAAAATAGTATGCAATGATTGATATTTATTCTCTTTAGGAATAGATATATAATCTTTAAAATATCCAGGAACATTATGGTATTTTTGATGTAGAACACCTAATATTTTATAGCATTCTGCTATATCTTTCACTATTATTCTAAATGCCATAATGTCAGATATTTGTTCAAAACTAATGTTTTCTTTATTCATTTTTTTCCAAATAGAATATGGCCTTTTCACCCTACCTAACACCACTGCATCTATGTTTTTATTCTTGCATAATTTTTTTAAATTTTCTATAATATGCTCTGTAAGAATTACATCATCTTTGTTTTCATGCAAAAATGCTAATCTTTCAATAATGGATTTTCTAGCATCTTTGTATAATATTTGAAAAGATAAATCTTCTAACTTATCTTTTATTGAATGAACTCCAATTCTCTCTGTTAAAGGTGCATAAATTTCCAATGTCTCAGTAGCAATTCTTTTTTGTTTGTCAACTGAACTAATATGAGATATTGTTTGCATATTATGCAATCTATCGCAGATTTTTACCAAAAGAATTCTAATATCTTTTGATATGGCTAATAAAAACTTTTTAAAATTTTTTGATTGCCTAATATTTAAAGGTTGATATTGAATTTTATGAAATTTTGTTACCCCATTGACTAAGGTTGCTATATTAGTATTAAATTCTTTCTTAAGTATTTCTTCTGTTATATCAGTATCTTCTATGGTATCGTGCAGAATTCCTGTTATGATTGTTTCATCATCTAACTTTAAATCGGCCAAAATATGAGCAACAGCAAGAGGATGAACAAAATATGCCTCCCCTGAAGCCCTCCTCTGCTTTGAATGTGCTTTTTTTGCTAATTGCAAAGCTTTTTCTACCAAAACCTTGTTGGAATTAGGGTTGTAGGATAGCATTTTTTTTAGCAAACCATCTTCAGTTAATGATTCATTATTATCTAACTTTTTTAAATTATATTCCATATGATTATGATAGTAAAAAAATAAGCAATCCCAAAAACATCACTCTTGTACCAGAAATTCGAATTATGGAAAAGCAGGAATCTTAGTAATAACAGTATTTAGTGATACTAAAACAAAATTGATTTAGTATATCAATAAGTTACTTCATTACTATCTAAAATACTATTGTTAATTTTTTCTATCACAATTTTTTTAATAAACCTATTCTCTGCTTCTTTTATATGGAATTTAATATCATTGTTATATTTTATAATTTCTCCTGTTTTAGGTATTTTGTTACAAAAAGCTACAATTAAACCTCCTAAACTATCAAAATCATCTCCATATTGCTGATGTTTAAAATTCATTGATAATTGTTTTTCCAAATCTTCAATTTTACTTTTTGCACTTACCTCATATTTACCATCACCTTTATTTTTTATATTTTCATATTCCTCTTCACCTACAATTTCTTCAATTATATCATCCATCGTAAGCAAGCCATCTGTTCCGCCATATTCATCGATCACTATAGCAATTCTTGTTTTTTCATCTCTCATTTTTAATGCAACATCAGCAATTTTCATTGCTGCTGGAAGAAAAAAAGTTGTTTTGATAAGATTATCAATTTTAAATTTTTTACTATTATCAAAATATGATAAAATATTTTTAATATGTATGTAACCTATGATATTATCTAAATTATCTTCATATATGGGAATTCTACTTTTTTTTGTTTCAATAAATTTCTTTTTAATTATAGCAAAAGATGATTTTCTGCTAATAGAAATAATTTCACTCCTTGGAGTCATTACATCTTCAACAATTTTATCAGTAAAATTAACTGCATTTATTAAAATCTCCCTTTCTTCTTTTCCTATAGCTTTGTCTTTTTGAGCATTTTCTTCATTAACAAGCTCAACTATCTTTTTTGACATAGATTGAGTTTTTTTCTTCAAGAATTTTTGTTTAATAATGTTTAATAAATTTATCCTTCGGGGAACAGGGTCTGTAGACTTAGTCATATAGTTTTTTTTAATTATAAATAAATAGCTTATTTACTTATGATAACTTAAAATTATAAATAAAGCAATAATTTAATTATTTTAGCATATCTTGCAAAGAAGATAAATCCATATTTTCTAATGGTTCTGTTAGTGATTTTGAAGCAGAATGTTGTTTTTCTACTGCATTATTAAAAGCTGCCAAAATCAAATCTTGAATGATTGTTGTATCTTTTTCTTCTAATAAATTAGAATTAATATTTAACTTTTTAGCCTTGCCATATCCACTCAAAACTACTTCTACCAATCCACCTCCTGCATTTCCTGTGAATTCTTGTGTTTTAAATTTTTCTCTATCATCAGAAAAATTTTGTTGCATTGCTTTTGCTTGCTCTAATATTTTACTAAAATCCATTTTTTTATTTAATTGTTTTCTTAAAATTAATTCTTGGGTCAATAAGAACATAAATTATATCGCTTATTAAATTAAAAACAAGACCTATTAGACTATAAATATAAAGTGTCGCAAAAATTACTGGATAATCTCTATTTAAAGCAGACTCAAAACCTAACAAGCCTAAACCATCTAATGAAAAAATTATCTCTATCAGCAACACTCCTGTAAATAAAATTTTTATTAAAGTTTCAGGAATTTGTGAAACTACTAAAATCATAGCATTTCTAAAAATATGTCCATATAAAATTCTATTTTCATTCAATCCTTTTGATTTTGCAGTAACCACATATTCCTTATTAATTTCCTCTATAAAAGAATTTTTAGTAAGCATAGTAAGTGCTGCAAAACCTCCCAAAACCAAGGTTAAAGTTGGCAAAATTATATGCATAAAATAATCTCCAATTTTAGCATAAAAAGACAAGTTATTAAAATTATCAGATGTTAATCCAGAAATGGGAAAAACAGGATAAACCCCTCCATTTCCAAATAAAATGATCAACAAAATAGCAAATAAAAAAGCAGGAATTGCATAAAAAACAAAGATTATTAAGCTAGTATTAAGATCAAATTTAGAACCATTTCTTACCGCTTTTCTAATTCCTAATGGTATAGAAATCAAATAAATTAATAAACTTGACCATAATCCTAAAGATAATGAGATAGGTAGTCTTTCTGCAATCAAGCTCAAAACTTTCTTGCCCTTAAAAAAGCTTTCACCAAAATCAAATAATAAAAAATCTTTTATCATTAAAAAAAATCTAATATGAACTGGTTTATCAAAACCATATTGTTTTTTTAACTCAATAATAATTTCTGGATCCAAGCCCCTTGCTCCAGCATATAAATTATTTTGATTTGTCTGACTAGCAACTTCAAGATTATTTTGAATATGAGACTCTCCACTATTTTGACTATCAGTAAGCAAGGCTACAATTCTCTCCACTGGTCCTCCAGGGGCAAACTGAATAATAGTAAAATTAATTAATAAAATAATAAATAAAGTAGGAAAAATTAAGAAAAACCTTTTTAAGATATATGATAACATTTATATACAATCTATTTTCTTTAATTTTTGTCTCAATTTTTGAGCTATTTCTTCTTGATAATCTTTGTAATATAAAATTCTAGCTCTTCTATAATTAACACAAGCCTGCTGTATATTATTTTGCTTCTCATATAAAATAGCAATATTATGGTATAAAATTGAAGATTGAGCTGTCACTCCATATTTTTTACTAATCGAAAGACCGTTATGAAAATATTTCAAAGCATTATCATAATTTCCTTTTTTTAAATAACTAATTGCTAAATTAGTATAACCAGATGAAATAATTAGAGGATTTCTTCTATTTTTTCCAATAGATACAATTTGATGATATACTATTATAGCATTTTGATAACTCTTTAACTCTAGATATAATTTACCCAAATTATTTAAAATAAAAACACTTTTTTTATTTAAACTAAGAGCAAGGTTATAAATCTTTATTGCCTGATATTTATCTTTAAAATAAGTTATTATCGCCTGAAAAGCAACAAATTTAGCCCTTTCCTTATCATTCTTACTATCTAGAATTTTTTGTTCTATGATTCCTTCTAATAAATCAAATTTTATGTTTTGTAATTCTATTAAAGCTTTATCAATCTTAATAATATAGGCATTATCATTGCTATTTTTTTGGATATTTAGCAATGTTTGTGCTAAATATTTAACATTATTAATATTAGAAATATTATGTTTTTTTTCTTTATATTTTACAGTAGAAAAAAACAATCCACCTAGGGCATTATTACTTGCATTTTTGTTAGAAAAAGGACTTCTGATACTCAAGATATTATCATATGATTCACTTAAAGAAGGGATTTTGTCATATAAATATATAATCGGCGGAGTAATTAATGTTTTAATTTGAAAAACAACAGGTATTAGAATACTAATTATGGTTATCTTTAAATTATGTTTTATTAGAAAATTCAGCATTGTTTTGTTAGAATATCAGCTATTTCTTTCATCTCATTTATATCACCATTGCAATGAAGCACAAAATCAACTCCACTTGCTATGGTTAATTTTGTAATTTCTGCTATACTATAATTTTGCAATGCTTTCATATTAATATCATCACTAATTATTTTCCCCCGATAGTTAAGATTATCTTTAATATATGAAATAGATTTTTTGGATAAAGTAATAGGCATCTTTTTGTCTAAGGAATTATAAATAATATGGGCAGTCATTGCAAGTGGATAGTTATTTAATTGCTTAAAAATCTTAAAATCACTTTTTTCTAAAACCTCTAAATCATCTTTAATTACTGGTAGATCAAGATGGGAATCTAAATCAGCCCTACCATGCCCTGGTATATGTTTCAAAACAGGAATTATATCATTTTTCAAAAAAGTATCAGATGCTATTTTAGCACAAGAAATTACTGTTTCTAAATTGCTGGAAAAAGCTCTATCTCCTATTATTTGATGAGTGTTTTTATGTTGTAAATCGCATACTGGCGAACAAGCAATGTTAATACCTAGAATTTTTAACCTATTAGCAATTTCTTGGTAGGTTTTGATTATTTTTTTCTTCCCTAAAACCTTATTTTTCTCATACAATTCTCCTAAAACAAGAGCTGTTGGTAATTTTTCTAAAAAAATTTTTTTAAGTCTAGTTATTCTACCTCCTTCTTCATCAATTAGAATATTGATCTCTTGTGATATTTTTTTTATTTGTTTAGTTAAATTTTTAACTTGTTTTTTATTCAAAACATTCCTTTCAAACAAAATAATCCCCCAAGGAAGATGTTTTTTAAATAATGAGATTTCATCATCAGTTAAAAAATATGTTTTAATGGCAAAAATAGCTGGTATCATTGGTTAATTACTAAAAAGCAGTCAGTATTTTTTTTTCTTAAATTGGAACAGAAACTTCTTGCAGGAGCTCTACCTATAAATCCTCCAATTTTCAATCTATACACGGCACTATGACCTGTTCTTTGAGTTTTTTCAATATGAAAATCATATTTTTTAAATGTTTGAGTATTTTGCTCAGCAATCCTATACCATTCCTTGCTAGCTCCTTCAAAAGAATAAAAAGCTCCTAGCTGCACTAAATGTTTATCATTGTTTTGTATTTTTTGCTTAAGTGCTTTTTTCTGTACTATTCGAACTCTATGTTTTTTGTATTCTATAACATTTTTATTTGCTATTTTTTTTATATTTTTTTTAGTTTCTATAATCTTTCTTTTCTTTTTTACTGTTTTAATCGTTACTTCTTTTTTTTTGTTTTTCTTAAAATAATTATACTCTTTTTTCTGCTCTGTTTTTGGAATTATATCTGTTTTAGAGTGATTAGCATAAATATATTCTACATTTTTATTAGAATCCAAATGAGTATGAAAATCTCCTAATTTACAAAATAGCAAAGTAACAATAATAGCAATTGCCATCAAGCTAAAGATAGTTAAATATTGTAAATATTTTTTAGATATTTTTTTCATCAGCAAAGAGACTCCCCAATTTACATTTTTTCTAATGGTGTTATAGAAAACAACCTTAATCCTTTTCCAATAATATTCTGGATGGATTTTAACAACACTAATCTTGCCACAGTTAAATTTTTATTACTACTAATAAATCGTAAATTTGAATTAATTTTTCCTAAATTCCAATAAGAATGAAATAACCCCGATAATTCCAATAAATAAAAAGATAATCTATGAACTTCATAATTAACAGAAATAGTAGTAATAACTTGCTCAAATAAAGATAAATATTTTATTAATTCTAATTCAGCATCATCTGTTAATAATGATAAATCTATATCTTTGATATCATTTATTATTATCTCACTTTGTCTAAAAACAGAAGCAATTCTAGTATGAGCATACTGCACATAAAATATTGGATTATCTTTTGATTGCTCCACAGCTTTTTCTAGATCAAAATCCAAACTAGCATCATTTTTTCTAGTTAACATAATAAATCTTAAAGCATTGCTACCAACCTGCTCAATTACATCATCTACTGTGATATAACTACCTGCCCTTTTAGACATTTTTAAGATTTTTCCATTTTTCTTAAAATTCACCAACTGACATAATTTTATTTCTATTTCTGCTGTTTCTTGTGAAATTGCTTTTACCAAAGCTTTCATTCTTTTTACATAACCTGTATGATCTGCTCCTAAAACCAATATCATTTTTTTAAAACCTCTATCAATCTTATCATAATGATAAGCACAATCTGCTGCAAAATATGTCCAATCTTTATTGCTTTTTTGCAAAGCTCTATCCATATCATCGCCAAATTCTGTTGCTTTGAATAATAATTGTTCTTCTTCTTTCCAGTTTTGACTATCAATCCCTTTTGGTTTAGGCAAGCTTCCCAAAAAAGTATTTTTTTGCTTAGTTAATAAATCCACTACTTGATTAATTTTATCTTTTTTATGTAAGCTAAGTTCTGAAAAATAAACATCATATCTAATTTTTAAACTTTTGAAACTTGATTTCATTAACTCCAACATTTCTTTAACAGCAAACTTTTTTAAAAAAGGGAAATATTCTGTTTCTTTTTGTTTTAAAAATTTATCTTGATATTCTGCTTGCAATTTTTCTGCAGTCCTAATTAAATAATCTCCGGGATAAAATCCTTGAGGGATTTTTATTATTTCTTTTGTGCATATTTCTTTATATCTAAAAAAAAGAGATTTTGCTAAAACATCAATTTGCCCTCCTGCATCATTAACATAATTTTCTCTAATTATTGCAAAATCTGCAAATTCTAAAATATTTGCTAACACATCTCCATAAATCAAACCTCTAGCATGCCCAATATGCAATGGTCCAGTTGGATTTGGAGAGCCAAATTCAATATTTATTTTTTCTTTTTTACCAATTTCTATTTTATTTTTTTTATCCAAAAAGATTTTTAGCAACTCCTCTTGCCATAATTTTTTTTTGAAAGAAAAATTAATAAAAGCAGGTTTGGCAATATTCACCTCCTCTATATTATCAATATTTTCTAAAAATTCTTTTTTTAAGATTTCTGCAAGATCCATAGGATTTTTTTTACAAATTTTTGCTAAAATCATAGCAATATTTGTTGCCAAACAACCAAAAGATTTATTTTTTGGTAATTCTAAATTTATTTTTCCTATAATTTTATCATCAATATCTATATCTAGTTTTTTTCTAGCAATATAAATGATTTCTTGATGTAATTTGCTTATTATTGACATTTTAGTTATTTTAATATTTCATAATTTTTCAAAATATTTTTATGAAAATATTTTGGAACTCTTGCCCAATCTAATATTTGAACTAAAATCGGAATATTAGATTTTTGCATTTTTTCTTTAAAAAAAACAAATTCGTCTATATCTAATTTTTCTAGATCTTTTGCTCTAACAACCAAATCTAAATCACTACCACTATGAGCAGTACCATTTACTCTACTACCATAAGCCCAAATCTGACTATCTTTTGGCAAAGTTTCTTTTGCAATTTCTAATATTAATTTCTTATCTTTATCCCTTAAAATCATTATTATGTTTTTCAATTACAGTTATTAATGCACGACTATCTATGATAAATTGATCAATTAATGGCAATGTTTCTTCAGCAAGTTCTTTACCATAATCATGGCTAGTAGAATTTCTGTTATCTCTATATTTCATCCATCGCTCAGATTCTTCTAATGAAATTAAATTATGTAAAACAGAATTTCTAAATATATCTTTAAAATATAATCTATCCACCTCTTTTTTACTATGAAAATAAGGTTCCAAAATTTTCTTTAACAATTTACCTGATTGCTCCAAAATAATTTCAAATTCTTTTATTATAGCAGAACGATATAATTCATAATCAATATCTTTTTTATCATTTTTTTGAATTAGAAAAAAAGCTTTTTCTAAAGAAAAAATATATTTTTTTAAAAAATCTATATTAATTTTCATAATTATATCTTATAAAACAGAAGTAACAAAGGTAGGTCTAGCAGGATATTGTTGGTATAATTCTTGTAGTTTTTTTTCTCTTATCTTATCTCCAATATTTTTTTGTAAAAACACTCTGTGCATTCCAGAGCTAATTAATAAGGAATCTAAACCAGCATTATTTGCTCCTAAGATATCAGTTTCCATTCCATCTCCGATACATAAAATATCCTTTTTATCAATGTCAGAAAAAAAATTTAATACTGCTTGGTAAACTCCTGAATAAGGCTTGCCAAAATATTTCACCTTTCCTCCTTTCTTAGCATATTCTTCAGCGATTGCTCCTGCACAAATATGAGATCTACCATCTTTTTTATGCACAAATTTATCAGGATTAATACAGTAAATTGTTAAATTATTTTTAAGACATAAATCTAATTCTTCTGTTACATCAACCACTTGTTGATGAGGTGATAAACCAGTGCTAATAGCAATATCTGCTTCTTCTGCTGTAGCTACTCTATGACTTAAGCCTTGCAAAAGACCTCTATCTTTATCTTCACCAAAATAAAAATAATCTATATCTTTATCTTTAATATTACTGAAATATTGAAAAGCATATTCCCCTGAAGTCATTATATGATCATAATGCTTTTGATAGTCTATACCAAAAGATGCAAGAGTAGTTTTAGCCCTTTCTGATCTTCTTGGAGCATTTGACAAAAAACAGATTTTTTTGCCTTGCTTCCTTAATCTTAAAATTGTGTTTTTGGCATTAGGATATAAATCTACCCCATCGTGAATTACTCCAAATAAATCTACAATAAATAATTTATATTTATCTTCTATTTCTGTTATATTGTCAATAATCATTATTTTAAAAAATTAGTTAATTTTTTCAGCAATATATTTCTTTTTAGTTTTGAAATATGGTCAACAAAAACCACCCCATCCAAATGATCTATTTCGTGCTGGATACAAGTAGCAAGCAATCCTTCTGCTTTTAATGTTTGTTTTTCTCCGTGATAATCAAGATATTCTATTTCTACTTCCTTTGCCCTTATAATATTAGCAAATTGATTTGGGAAAGATAAACAGCCTTCTTTATAAGAATTTAATTTTTTGGAAGATTTAATAATTCTAGGGTTAATTAAAAATATAGGATTAGCATCTCCTTTTTTTTTATATCTACCACCATTTCCCAAATCAATAACAACTACTCTTTTCATAACTCCAACTTGCACAGCTGATAATCCTAAACCATTTTCTTGATACATTGCCTGCAACATATCATTCATAAAATTCTGTAAATCCTTATCAACTACTTCTACTTCATCTGATCTAGTAGTTAATCTTTCATCTGGCCATGTTACTATTGCTAATTTTGTCATTTACTAACCTCTAATTTTATAACCTTTTTGAAACCATATGACAGCCACAACAAATAAAATAATAGCCATAATTGATAAATATGATAATCCTAAAGTAATATTACCGTCGCTATAAGAAGTAAATGCATATCTAATACCATCAATCATATAAAAAAAGGGATTTAAACTACTTATTTTATACCAAAATTCTGGCAACACTGACACTGAATAAAAAGTTCCTGACAAAAATGATAATGGAGTAATGACATAGCTTGAAAAAGAGGACATTTGATCAAAACTATTTGAATAAAAGCCACAAATTAGCCCTATTAATCCTAAATTAAGGTTAATTAGCAGTAAATATAATATTAAAATTATGGGGTGAGAAATATTTATATCCACAAATAAACTAATTGCTAAAAAGGAAACAATACCAACCATTATACCTCTAGTTGCGGCAGCTAGACTCATTGCTAAAACAAGATTAAAACTTCCTATTGGTGGAATCAAAAAATCTGTAACAAAACCCAAAACTTTAGACATAGTCATAGAAGATGAGCTATTGGCAAAAGCATTCATAATCATAACCATTGAAATAATTCCAGGTGCAATAAACTCTTTATAAGAAATATTTTCTGCTATATTAATATCTCTATTAAAAGCTAAGGTAAAAATAGCCAAAAACAGCAAAGCATTCACCACAGGAGTAAGTAGGGTTTGATGGTAAACTTTCATAAACCTAAAAATTTCTTTTTTATATAAACTAGAAAATTTCAGCCACATTTTGTTATATTTTTAATTATAAAATCACATTCTAAATCATTTATCTTATAATTAAAGATTTTATACAATATAAAATTATACCAAAACAAAATTGATTTGTGTTGGTATAGATCTAGCAAGATTAAAGTAAGAGTGGGGTTGCTCTAGACTCTAATTCGTGATAAAAAATTTATTAATTTTCTAGAATAGCTATTACTATTCTTGAATCTAAAATTGCTACTATAACTAAAAACAATTGACAAAACACTTGTTTGTAACTATTTTTTTTAAAATTTTAGTTTTATAAAAAACCTCTCTTAAAATGTCAAAAAACCTATTAGACTGCATTAATTATCCTAGTGATCTAAAAAAATTATCTAAAGATAGTTTGTCTTTACTATCAATAGAATTAAGAGAAAAAACAATAGAGCTTGTTTCAAAAACAGGTGGCCACCTAGGATCTTCACTTGCTGTTATTGAGCTTACTATTGCCTTGCATTTTGTGTTTAACACCCCAGAAGATATTCTAATTTGGGATGTAGGACATCAAACATATCCCCACAAAATATTAACTGGCAGAAAAGATAAAATGTATCTTTTGAGGCAAAAAGATGGTATCGCAGGGTTTACTAAAAGATCGGAATCTATTTACGATCCTTTTGGTGCAGGTCATAGCTCTACCTCAATATCAGCTGCTTTGGGCTATGCAATGGCCAGTCAATTATCACAAAAGAATAATAAAGTTATTGCAGTTATTGGAGATGGAGCAATGTCTGCAGGGATGGCTTATGAAGCTTTGAATAATGTTGGAGATTTAAAACCAGAAAATTTAATTATTATCTTGAATGACAATGATATGTCAATTGCTAATCCTACTGGAGCATTTAGTAATTATTTAGCAAAACTAACCTCCTCTTCTCCATTTTTAAATTTTAGAAACAAAACCAAAGAAATTTTAGACTTTTTTCCAGATAACATCAAGAGTTCTTTTAAAAAAGCAGAAAAAACAGCAAAAAGAATAGTCCAAGACTCTTTTTCTGGCAATAATTTTTTTGAGAATTTAGACATTGATTATTTTGGTCCTATTGATGGTCATAATGTTGAAGATTTAGTTGATATTCTAAACAATTTAAAAGATAGTAGAAAACCTATTTTATTGCATCTAATAACTAAAAAAGGAAAAGGATATAGTTTTGCAGAAAATTCTTCTGATAAGTTTCATGGAGTAAGTAAATTTGATATTAAAACAGGAAGCCAAAACAAAAAAACATCTGCTAAAAAATCTTGGACTAAAATTTTTTCTGAAGAATTATTATTGCAAGCAGAGCAAGATAATAAAATAGTTGCTATAACTGCTGCTATGCCTGATGGAACAGGGTTAAAAGAATTCTCTCAAAAATTCCCAGAAAATTTTTTTGATGTAGGAATTGCAGAACAGCATTCAGTAACTTTTGCTGCTGGTCTTGCTTGCCAAGGATATAAACCTTTTGTGGTTATTTATTCTACTTTTTTACAAAGAGCTTATGATCAAATAATTCACGATGTTGCAATTCAAAATTTACCAGTTAAATTTGCCATAGACAGAGCTGGGCTAGTTGGAGCTGACGGTTCAACTCATGCTGGTAGTTTTGACATTACTTTTTTATGCACTTTGCCAAATTTTGTGGTTATGGCTCCAAGTGACGAACAAGAATTAATCAATATGGTGGCAACTGCAACTGCATATAACAAATCACCAATTGCTTTTCGTTATCCAAGAGGAGAATGTTATGGTTTAAAACTAAAAAAAGCAGAAATTTTGCAAATAGGAAAAGCAAGAGAAATTGTTATTGAAAAAGATATATTAATTTTATCTTTGGGAACAAGATTAGATGAAATAAAAAGAACTGCCAAAAAATTAAAAGAAAATGGCAGAAATGCATCAATTATAGATATGAGATTTGCAAAACCTATTGATAAAGAAATTATTGATAAACATATAAAAAATCATTCTATGGTAGTTACTATTGAAGAAGGATCTATTGGAGGTTTTTCTGCTCAAATTAATGATTACTTAAATCATCAAGGTTATAACAAAGATATAATTATAAAAAACATATTTTTACCAGACATTTTTCAAAATCAAGCAACTCAAGAAGAAATGTACGAACAAGCAGAAATGAATTGGAAGAATATCTATTTAAAAATCATAAATTAAAGTTGTTTTAGCAGTAATTTTAAATTTAAAGAAAAGCTTGAAGCAATTGCTCCCTCCTAGGGGGAGCCAAAACCATGCAGTGGTTTTGGTGGGGGTCCACTTTGCGCAACAAAGTCCTGATAAGATTGCAATACGAACTTACTCCCTGCATTCGTAGGGATAATGTTTTTCAGAGTTGTTTTCTAAAAATGCTATTTTTACTATCTAACCACATCTTGCAAGGAGGGAGTAGTTAACTCCGAGCTCTTTGCTTTCCTTTGCTATGCAAAGGGACTCATCACCAAAATCACTGAGTGATTTTGGCTCCCCTTCAAGGGTGGAGCAGTTACTCTGAGCTTTAAATATACTAGGAATTTGTTTTAGAATTGTTAATAACTCGCCAGCCCTAGAGATAGTATTATGACAAAATAGCTATTTCTTTTTGAATTTAAAATTGCTATTGTTTTAGTATATTCTTGCATATTTGTATATTATAATTTATGAAATATGATATATCAACAATCCAATTATAACCTACTTAAAGAAACTATGAAAAAACTAATTGTCATTTTTCTAATAATATTTCCTTCTTTTTCATTTGCAAACATCAATCCTGAAGTTTTTATTTCTGGTAAATTTCAATTTAATTCTGCAATAACTGAACAAGACTCTTTATATACTCAAACAAACCTACCAAGAAAAGGTCCTAACAATGCTAATATTGAAAATAACTTAAATAAAGATTTATATTTAGCTCAAGATTCTCATTTAGATTTTATTGTTGTCGGCAAAAAAGATACAGGCACATTATATGGAGCAAGGGCAGTTATTGAATTAGATTCACAAAGACAAAACACTTATAATTATGGTAATTCTGCAAATAATAGCAGTAATGGGGAAAGAGAAAATGACAATAAATCAAGAGCAGTTATTGCTAGAAAATCATTTTTATTTTTAGAAAGAAAAACTTTAGGAAGGTTAGAATTAGGTAGTGTTGAAGGACCTTCAAAAAAATTAAAATTTGATGCTTCTTATCGTTTTGGTGGCACAGGAGGAGTGTCAGGAGATTGGTGGAAATACATAAATATTCCTGATTTTGGTCTAACTTATGACAATAGTAAAGATGATAATCAAACTAATTGTAGTAGCGATTATGCATTAAATGACATAAGAAATTGTAGCACAGGAGGGCAAGGAAATAAGTCATTTATCATAAGACCAGATTTACCACTAGCTCATGGTTATTCTAGAGCAGATGGTGCCTCAAGATTTGATGACACTAAAACAATTAATAGAATTGCTTATTATTCGCCAAGAATTTCTGGATTTCAAATTGGTGCATCAATTGCCCCTGACTCTGGAGATAGAGGATCTTCTTATTATGGGTCTGGTTTGTCTAGTAACGAAAACAGTGATGTTTTTAATGTCATTGATGTAGGAATAAATTTTGTTGAACAATTTGATAATATAGGAGTAGGTTTTTCTTTTTCTTGGGAAAAAGGAAAAGTAGAAGATCAAACAAAAGAAAATAAAGCAACTTTTCAACAACAAGATCTAGAGGCATATTCTATTGGTTCTTATGTTTTTTTAGGAAACTTATCTTTTAGTGCCTCTTATGGTTATTGGGGAAGTTCTTTATCAACAGTAAAAGAGGATTTATCTTCTGGAAATTCAGATCATAGAAAAAAACATTCTTATTATTATACAGCAGGATTAGCATATGAGGCTGGAGCTTTCAAATTAGGAGCATCTTATTTTGAATCTAAATATAGAGAGCAAGAATTAAACTTAACTTCTATTGCTCTAGATTATAAAATGAGCAAAGAATTCTCAATTTATGTAGAAAATAATATCTATGGATTCAAAGCTCATGCCGATGATGAAATAAGAACAGCTCCTATTTTTGGAAAAACTAATAACAATAAAGGACAAGTATTATTTGTTGGTATGAAATTAAAATTTGGAAAAGTTAAAACTGCTAGTTCTATATTATTAGATACACAAAATAATTATTAAAATGAATATAGAAAACTATCCATTTAGCTTAAGTGAAAAAGAATGGCAAAAAATATGGCAAGAAAATAAAGTTTTTAAATTAGACAATAAAAATTTAGACAAAAAATATTATGTATTAGAAATGTTTCCCTATCCTTCAGGAGATATTCATATGGGACATTTAAGAAATTATACTATTGGCGATGCTCTTGCTAGATTCAAGAAAATGCAAGGCTATCAAGTTATGCATCCTATGGGATTTGATTCATTTGGTCTTCCTGCTGAAAATGCTGCCATAGAAAAAAAAATCCATCCAAAAAAATGGACTAAAGAAAATATTAAAAAAATGAAAAAACAATTGCAAGAAATAGGTTTTTCTTATGATTGGGACAGAGAATTAGCTACTTGTGATCAAGAATATTACAAATATGAACAAAAGTTTTTTTTAGAGTTTTTTAAAAAAAATATTGCTTACAGAAAAGAAACTTTTGTAAATTGGGATCCAGTGGATAACACTATTTTGGCAAACGAGCAAGTAATTGATGGTAGAGGTTGGCGAAGTGGTGCAATAGTTGAAAAGAAAAAAATCAATAGTTGGTTTTTAAAAATTTCAGATTATTGCGAAGAACTATTGCAAGAATTAGACAATTTAAAAGAATGGCCAAATTCTGTTATTTCTATGCAAAAAAAATGGATTGGAAAATCACAAGGGGCAATGATTAACTTTGATATTTTTGGCAGAGACGATAAACTGGAAATATACACTACAAGGCCTGAAACAATTTTTGGTGCATCATTTTGTGCTATTGCAGCACAGCATCCTTTGGCAATAGAACTGTCTAAAGATAACAGTAAAATACTAGAATTTATTAATCAATGCAATCAAATTTCAACTGCTCAAGAAGATATTGATAAAGCAGAGAAATTAGGTTTTGATACTGGTTTAAAAATCATTCATCCATTTAATAAAAACAAGTTATTGCCACTTTATATTGCAAATTTTGTTTTGATGGATTATGGCACGGGAGCAATTTTTGCCTGCCCTGCTCACGATGAAAGAGACAATCAATTTGCTAAAAAATATGATTTACCAATAATTCAAGTGATAAATGAAGAAAACAAATTAATTAATTCTGATTTTTTAAATGGCTTGAATATAGCTAATGCAAAAGATAATATTATTAGAAGATTGGAGCAAGACAACAAAGGACAGAAAAAAATAAATTATAGATTAAGAGATTGGGGGATTTCAAGGCAAAGATATTGGGGTTGTCCTATTCCAATTATTTATTGTGATGATTGTTTGGTTGTGCCAGTTCCAGAAAAAGATTTGCCTGTTACACTGCCAGATGATATTTCTTTTGATAAATCAGGCAATCCATTAGTTCATCATCCTAGCTGGAAATATACTAAATGCCCAAAATGTAATAAAGATGCAATCAGAGAAACTGATAGTTTTGATACATTTTTTGAATCTTCTTGGTATTTTTTTAGATTTTGTGATGCTCAAAATAATTCTGAGGCTTTTGACAAAAATATATCTGACAATTTACTTCCAGTAGATAAATATATTGGCGGAATTGAGCATGCAGTATTACATCTTCTTTATGCAAGATTTTTTACAAAAGCATTGAGCGATATAGGAAAAACTAAAATTAGAGAACCTTTCAAAGGTTTACTTACTCAAGGAATGGTGACTCACTTATCTTTTAAGGATAAAAACAAAAATTGGCTTAATGTTGCAAATATTGAAAAGAAAAATGATAAATATTTTCTAAAAGATTCTGTTGAAGAGGTTTTTCCTGTAAGAGTTGAAAAAATGTCTAAATCAAAGAAAAACGGTATTAACCCCCAAAAAATTATTAAGAATTATGGGGTAGATACAGCTAGATTATTTATGTTATCTGATTCTCCGCCTGACAAGGATTTGGAATGGCAGGATGATAGTTTGGAAGGTTCTTTTAAATATTTAAATAAAATTTGGAATTTTGCAAATTTATTGAAGAAAAAATATGAGAATATTAAAGAATCTAGTGAAGCAGAATCTCATCAAGCAAAAAAATTATTAAATATAGCTCATAAAACTATTAAAAATGTTACTGAAGATTTAGAAAAAATGCATCTAAATAAAGCGATTGCTAAAATTAGAGAGTTAAGTAATGCTTTTATTTCTTACACAATAGAAAATGATGTAGGGTTAATAAAATATGTTTTGCATATTTATGTTAAATTAATATCTCCAATTGCTCCTCATTTTGCCAATTCTTTATGGAGTATTTTTGAACCAAAAACAGACATTGCTATAACATTATGGCCAAGATTTGATGAAAATCACTTGCAGGTTCAAGCTCAAGTAATAGCAGTTCAGATCAACGGAAAATTAAGAGCAACTTTTGAAATTTCTTTAGATACAAGCAAAGAAAGTCAAGAAAAACAAGCTTTAGAACTACCTAGTATAAAATCAAGGTTAGAGAAAAAAGAGATAAAAAAAATAATTACAATTCCTAGAAAGATTGTAAGTATTATTATTGCATAATTGTAAAATTACAAAAAAGCACCGAAAAACCCCTGGGCTAGATCGTTATCAGTAAATTTAAAGATTGTGAATATTTTTAATATAGAACACCTTTTGACCCCTTTTCTTCTTGCTTTAGATTTTTAATTATACTCTTTCATATTTCTTATGCCTAACATCTAACTCTTTGGCAATATCATCAAAACTTAGATTTTTTTCTTTTAACAAAATTAATAAATGAAAAAATAAATCAGTTGCTTCGCTAACTAATCTTTCATCAGTTTCGCTAAGTGCTGCAATTACAGTTTCTACCCCCTCCTCTCCAACTTTTTGAGCAATTTTTATTAATCCTTGCTCAAATAATTCTGTAACATAGGAATTTTTAGATGGTTCTTTTTTTCTTAAAGAGATTGTTTGCTCAATCTCTTCTATTATTTTATACATAATTTTTAGTTTATTTTATGATTATAAGACTACCATAAGAAGAATGTTAAAATTTAAAAAAAGATATAAAAAATTGATTTATTACTTACCAAAAATAATTTTTTATTATAAATTACTGGTGAGTGATAAACTCCTGTTGGTATTTTTATTTCATCCAATAAATGTCCATGAGAATAATTGAATGTTAATAATTTACCACAATTACTATTTACTGCCACATTATCATCTATTACCACTGGGCTAGAGAAACTGCAATTCTCATATTCTTCTTGATTTACAAAAATTTTATCCAAATCATAAAACCATTTTATTTTTCCATTTTTTCTAGTTACTGCTACTAAATTATTATCATCATCTATTAAAAAAATTAACTTATTAGTAAGCCAAATATTTTTATTAGAGCTTAATTTTAATTGCCAGTTTTTTAAACCTGAAAATAATTTATATGAAGTAAAATAACCATTATTTGCTATAGTATAAATGTTTTCTTTATAAACCACAGGAGTTGATACTATATCTTCAAAATTCAATTTCTCACTATTTATCTCACCTTGATATAATTTTTCTTGCCAAATAACATCTCCATTTTTACTGTCAGCAACTTTTATTTCTCCTTTGCTCGTTCCAAATATTAATATTTTATCTTCTGCAATAACAAAATCTGATTTGCCGTAAATATTTGCTAATTTCCCCAAAAATTCTTTTTTCCATAAAATCTTGCCATCTAAATATGATAATGCATATATATTTCCATCTAAACTTTTAATAAATAATCTACCTCTATTTATATGAGGACTAGATTTTATTGCTCCTTGAAATGTTTTCTGCCATTTTATCAAACCTGTATTTTTATCTAAAGCAAAAAGATCATTTGCACCGCTAGTATAAAATAACATATTTTTATATATTGCTATATTAGGTTGTAAATGATTAAGTCTTTTTTTGTTTTTTATTAAAGGATTATACCAATTTCTTGTTAAAGTTTTAATATTATAACTATAAACACCTCCTTTAATACTAGTTAAATAAATATTATCATCAATTATGATAGGTTTATAGTAATAAGGAAAATTAGTTTTTCTTCTAGAATATGCTTTTTGATCTTTATGAGTAAAATCTTCTAAATTATTTAATTTAATATTTCCTGAATACTTTTTTGCTTTTTCAGCACTAATATAAAATTCTAAATCTTTGATAATCTCATTAGCTTGTAATTTAGAGACTAAAAATACATTTATGCTATCCTTTTCTTTTACTACTTTAGCATCTTTACTACAAGAGACTAACAAACTAAACGAAAATATAAAAAAGAATATATATTTCATTGCCCTAATTTATTAATTGTAACAATTGAATTGCAAACTTTTTGATTTCTTGAGGGGCTTCCTTCTCACTTAAAATTTTATTTATTTCATTAATAGCTAATGATTTTTTCTTTCTTTGAAAATATCCCAAAGCTCTAATTTCAATAATGTTCCAATAAAATATATTGTTATTAGATAATTGATTAAGTAAATCTATGTATTCTTTTTTAGATGGTAATTGAAAAACTAAATAATTCAACATTAATTCAGCATAATCCTGATATAGTTTTTTGATCTTCTTTTTATTCTTAATTATAATCAAACTATCATATGCTTCTTGATATTGTTTTTCCCCAATATAATAATCTGCCTTTTTAAAAATAGAATATATTTTGTGATTAGCTCCGCTATCTTTGATTAAATCCTCTAATCTAGTTTTGTATTGAAAATCTGTTTTTCCTTGATAAATATTTAAAGCATTAAATAACCTAACAGAATCTTTTATATTTTTGTTTAATTTATATTCTCTGACAAAAAAATATCCAGCAATTAAAACAACTATAATACTTATAGCAGAAATGATATATTTACCATATTTCTTCCAGATAAGCAGATATTTTTCTTTATCAAGCTCATCTCTTACCTCATCAAATAAATCCATTTTTATATTTTTTAAATTATAATTTAATACAATTATAATTCTAGTGAATTAAAACTCTATTATTTATTAATAAATAATTATTATTTAATTAATAACCGCAACTTTATATTTTTAAAATAATGTTTTTTATTAACTCCAAAGCAATTTTGTCTTTGCTACCTTGAATTTTACTTGTCTTTCCTGATTTGTCTATAATAATAATATTGTTATTTTCACTATTAAAAACCTTGCCTCCTTTCACATCATTTAAAATAATATAATCACATTTTTTTTTTACTAATTTCTGCTTGGAGTTTTTTAAATGATTATCTGTTTCTGCCGAGAATCCTATCAGTGTTTCTGGCCTGTTTTTATGAATTGATGTTGCTTGCAAAATATCTGGGTTTTTTACTAATGATAAATTTATAACATCCTCTTCTTCTGTTTTTTTTATTTTATTTTTTGTTATGTTTTTTACCTTAAAATCAGCTACTGCTGCCACAAAAAAACCATAATCATATTTGCTATTTTCTATTTCTTTAAAAACCTCTTTATGCATCTTATCTGTTGAGAAGGCCTCTATCACTCTTGCCTTTGCTGGCATTCTGCAATTGCTATTTGCTTTTATAATCGTTACCTTAGCTCCATATTCTAGTAATTTTCTAGCAATTGCCACCCCCTGCTTACCCGAAGAAAAATTACTAATATATCTAACCTCATCTATTTTTTCTATTGTGCCACCCAAAGTTATTAGAACTTTTTTACCCTGTAATTTATTTTTATATAAAAAGAAATTTTTTAGCTGCTTGAATACTTCTTGTTCATTTTTTATCCTTCCTTCTCCCTCTTCAGCACAAGCCATTTTACCAGATTCTGGATAAATTATTTCTATGTTACTGTTTTTTTCTAATTTTTCTATATTTTCTTGAGTAATTTTATTATGCCACATTTCAACATTCATTGCAGCTGCCAAAAAAATAGGCTTATTGCAAGCAATAATGGTAGCTGTTGCTAAATCATCAGCTATTCCTCCTGAAATTTTAGCAATAAAACTTGCTGTTGCTGGATAAATCAAAACCAAATCATTTTTTCTTGATAATTCTATATGATCTATCTTACCTTCTAATTTATTATCAAACAAATCATCATATATAGGTACATTATTTAATGAATTAAATGTTAATGGAGTAATAAATTTTTTTGCTGATTCTGTTAAAACAACATCAACATCAATATTATTATTCTTGCATAAACTAATAATTTCTAATGATTTATAATTAGCAATTCCTCCTGTTACTATTAATAACAATGATTTCTTCATATTTTATAACCTTTCTTTTTCAAATCCTCTAACACCTTAAAATAAATTTTAGAAACAAACCTCACTCCTCCAGCTCCTCTTTTTAACTGCACCACTATATCTATTACATTATGAATATATTTGTCTATTTCATCAGGAGATATTCCTAACCCTGCTTGCAATACCATAAGTTTTAATTGCTCAAAGGCCATTATAGGAGTGTCAGCATGCAAAGTTGCAATAGATCCTGGATGACCTGTATTAATTGCTCTTAAAAAACTAAAAGCCTCGGCCCCTCTTAACTCTCCTACAATAATTCTATCAGGCCTCAACCTAAGACAGGCCTCAATTAAATCTTGGGTAGTAACTTTGGCTCTTCCTTGCCCTCCTTTAGACACTAAAAGATGAACTTTGTTTTTGTGAGGTAAATCAACTTCTCTTGCATCTTCAATAGTAATTAATCTTTCTTCTTCAGGTATAGCAGCAAACATCGCATTGGCAAAAGTAGTTTTTCCAGAAGATGTTCCACCACTTACAATAATGTTTTTCTTATAAGAAACCGCTTTTGCTAAAAAATTTTTTATATCTTTATTCTTTATTAATTTTACCAATTCTATATCTTCTTTTTTTACTTCTTCAGAAAAACTAGCATCTTTAAAAGCACCCATTTTTTCATAATCATCCAAATTCCAATGCAAACTTGATTGCTTTCTAATAGAAAATATTATTGTTCCTGTCTCACAAGCAGGAGGAAAAACTATTTGCACTCTATAACCAGCAGGCAAAGTAGCAGATAATAAAGGATGCTCTTCATCTATTTTTTGCTCTGTTGATTGAGCAATTAATCTACTAAGACCTTTTAAATGCTCCATAGTAAATTCTTCTATTCTCTCCATTCTAATCTCCCCCATTTTTTCTACCCAAACTTCTTGAGCCCTATTAATAGATACTTCGCTCACCCCCTCTTCTGCAAAAATTTCATTTAGTGGTTTTAAATATGTTTCAAGTGCTGTATGCATAATTTTTAATTAAGTAAAATAGATTCGCTTTCTTCAGGAAAGATTAAATCTTGATTAACAAATATTTTTATTCTACTTCCATGAGGAATAGTAATAGTGGGATTATTATCTAATGCATCTTGTAAAATATTTTTAGCTACCGTTGAAATATTTCTTATCACTTCTTGAGTAGCAAGATTAGTAGAATTAGTAGTGGTTGTAGTTGAACCAGAATTATTACTTGTGCTTACTTGATCTCTAGCACCTGTAATTTCATCCGCTGCAAGAGCTGTACCTACTGTAATTAAACTTAATAATATTGAATTATTAAATATTTGCAAATATTTTCTATCAACAGAACCTCCCACTCCACTTCTACCAAATTGATCAGTAGAAGGTGAGTTTATCGTTATATCTACCGCATCTGGTCTAATTAATCTACTCCAATCTATAGCAACTCTTACTTGAGATTTAGAGGATATTGTTCCATAAGAACCTATCAATCTTGAACCTTTAGGTATTAATATTTTTATCGCCAAAATCTGCATAAACATCTCTTGAAACTATAGCTCTTACCTTTCCTTGCAGATCAGTATTTATTGCTGTTTCTAACACTGCTTCAATCAGCTTTCCTTGTGCTATTGTTTGCAGTGGGTATTTTATTTTTGTTGCTGTAGTATTAACTGCTCCACTAGTTGCTAATTGCTTTTCTTCTTGAATTTTATCTGCAAGCAATTGCTCATC
>CBDCUE010000005.1:0-36041 GCA_965222515.1 Rickettsiales bacterium
TTAAAATTCAAACTAGAAAGAACAAAACCTATAAACCAAATTCACATTAGTATAAGTTGGTTTATTTGTTATACGGATCAAATTCTATTCAAATTCTCCACATAACATTTATTAATGTTCATTTTAGATTTTTTAAAAGAAATCTAAAATCTTCAACTTTTGGAATTTATTCCTATTTTATTTAACTAAATTTTATATATAAAAAAAATGAAAAAATTATTAATCACCACAAGTGTTTTAGCTGTTGCAATAGTAACAAGCCAAGCTCAAGCTGCTACCTCTTCATATCAAGTAAGTTCTCTTGAAAAGAGATTAGCAAAATTAGAAAAAAAAGTTTCTAAAAAATCTAGTGTTTTTTCAGATACAAAAGTTTTTGGAAGAATTCAATATGATAAAGCAATAGAGTTTAATGGAGATGAAACAGAAAAATTCAACATTTCTAGACTAGTAGCTAGAATCGGAACAAAAGGAAAATTGTCAGGAAATTGGGGATATAAGATAGAAGCATTTTTTTCAGAAGGAAATGAAAGCAATAATCTAGGAAATTATTTTGCAACAGACGATGAAGACAATGAAGACAATAAGATAGAAACAGTCGGTATAAACAACATTATTGATGGATATTTATACAAGAAATTTGGCGACTCAACTTTAACATTTGGTCAATATAAAGAAGCTATATCTTTACAAAACTTAACATCTTCTAATGATGTGATTTTTATTAATAGATCTAAGTCACTATCAAATTTACCAAGAAGATCTTTAGGTATAAAATATGATTTTAATATAGATAATTTTGGTTTCGCTATTAATGTTAATGGGGCTTCAGCTAACAACCCACAAGGACTACAATTTGTAAATGATGTAACAATTAATGAAGAAAATTCTAATTATAATACATCTTCTGAGGAGTTAGAAAAAAATTCAGAAGATGAACGAGTTTCAAGTATAATAAGAACATATTTTACTCCTATTAGTGATGACAATATCTTGGTTCATATAGGCTTATCTTATGGAATAGAAGACCCTAAGTATCTACCAAACAAGATAACTACTACTGCAAGTGATTCTACAGGTGCTCCTACAACCTCTATAAACTTTTCTAATGACCTAAAACAAATTACAAGATCTGGTCTAGAACTTTCTGTTAATCTTGCATCATTAAATTTTCAAGGAGAGTATCTTAACGAAGAATATAAATGGAAATCAGAGACTGGAGTAAAATCAAAAACAAATCAATTTTCTTACTATCTACAAACATCTATATTAATAACAGGAGAGTCTAGATCTTATAAAGATGGAATATTTACAGGTGTAAAACCTAATTCTCCATTAGGTGCAGTAGAAGTTGCATATAGACACAGTAAAGTTAATGATCATAACTTAGGCAATAAAATTGGTTTTATTGAACAAAATGAATTTGCCATAAATTATTATGCAAATAAAAATGTTAAGTTTGCAGTAAATTACATTCATGATGCTAGTAAATATAGCAATGTAAAAACTCCTAATGCCAATGACACAGTATCGGCAGATACTTTGTTATTAAGAGCACAAGTTAAATTCTAGTTTTATAAAAGAACTATTTTTTAACTTTTGTTAATCAAATTTTTAGGGCTAGTAGCTATTTTTAGTTACTAGCCCTTTTTTTTTATAAAAAGGATGAATTTTAAGAAATATTAGTGTAAATATTTTGTAATATTTTTTTAATAAATTTACAGAAAAAATGAGCCCAAAGAAAAAAATTTTTGGTACAGATGGTATAAGAGGTAGGGCTAATAGAGGCAATATCACTTCTGATGTTATGTTAAAGGCAGGACAGGCTGCAGGTGTTAAGTTTACTAGAGGATTACATACTCACAAGGTAATTATAGGTAAAGACACTCGGCTTTCTGGATATATGCTTGAAAATGCCTTAACTGCTGGTTTTGTCTCTATGGGAATGGATGTGATTTTAGCAGGTCCTGTTCCAACTCCTGCTGTTGCTATGTTAACTAAATCTATGAGAGCTGATTTAGGTGTAATGATTTCAGCATCTCACAATAAATTCCCTGATAATGGCATCAAATTTTTTGACCCCAAAGGATTCAAATTATCTGACAATATAGAAAAAGAGCTTGAAGAGTTGATGCAAAGAGATTTAAGTAAATTTCTTGCTCCTGCTGAAAAAATAGGAAGAGCAACAAGAATTGATGATGTAACTGGTAGATATTTAGAGCATATAAAAAGCACCTTTCCAAAAAGAAAAACATTAGAAGGATTAAAAATAGTTATAGATTGTGCTAATGGCTCAGCTTACAAAATAGGTCCTACGGTTTTGTGGGAATTAGGAGCAGAAGTTATTGCTATTGCCAATACACCAAATGGAAAAAACATCAATGATAATTGTGGATCTACCTGCCCTGAATTATTAATAAAGACTGTGCAGAAAAATAAAGCAGATATAGGTATTGCCTTAGATGGAGATGCTGATCGTGTGGTAATTATTGATAAAAAAGGAAATGTCATAGATGGTGATCAAATTATCGCAATGATTGCAGAGTACTGGAAAAAAGAAAAAAAACTAAAAGGAGGAGGAGTGGTAACCACTACAATGTCTAATTTAGGCTTAGAAAAACATTTAGCCAAGATCCAGTTAGATTTAAAAAGAACAGATGTTGGAGATAAATATGTTTCTTCTTATATGAAAGAAAATGGCTATAATGTAGGTGGGGAGCAATCAGGTCATATAATTTTAACAGATTATTCTACAACTGGAGATGGGCTTGTTGCTGCTCTTCAAATACTTGCACTAATGGCAGATGATCCAAGTGCTTTAATGAATTTTGGAAAAAAATTTTCTAGTTTGCCTCAAATATTAAAAAATATTCCTGTTAGTGATAATTTTTCTTTATTAGATGATAAATTGCAAGCAGCAATTAAAAAATCAGAAGAAATGTTAGGAGCAAATGGCAGAGTTTTAGTTAGAAAATCTGGAACAGAATCTTTAATTAGAGTTATGGTGGAAAGCACCAAAATTAGTGAAGCAAAAAAACAAGCAGAAATAATTTCTGCTGCAATTAATCAAAATATAAATAAAAAAAATGTCTGGAAAAATATTGGTAATCGCTGGCTTAGATTCGGGGGGAGCAGCAGGAATAACTAATGATATTTTAGTTATTCATAAATTAAAACATTTATTCTCTCCAATCATTACCAGTACAACTATTCAAAATTATCAAAATCTCCAAGAAATATATCCTATTTCCAGTAATTTTTTAGTAAAACAAATAAAAAACTCTCTTCTAGAAAACAATATTTCTGCCATTAAAATTGGTATGATAGGCAATGTTAATAATCTTTTAGCTATTGCAAAAACTGTGCATTTATATGCAAATAATATTCCTATTATTTTAGATCCTATTTTATCTTCTTCTGGCAATGATAAATTATTCAAGGGTGATGATTTTTTAGAACTATTAAAAAGAAAACTATTTAAAAAAACATATTTATTAACCCCCAACATTCCTGAAGCTGAAAAAATATTAGATATTCCCATAAAAAACAAAGAGGATATGGTTTTTTCAGCAAAAAGAATACAAGAAAAATTTAATATAGAGTTTGTATTATTAAAAGGTGGTCATTTAACACAAAATACTCTTTATGATGTTTTAGTTGGCAAGAATTTATGCAAAATTTACCAAAGCAAGAAAATAAAAACAGCAAAAACATATAGAGGAACAGGTTGTTTCTTAGCAACTGCTATCAGTTGCTTTTTATCAGAAGGAAAAAACATTGATAATTCTGTTAAAAAAGCTAGGAAGTTATTGAGATCATATCTAAAAAAATCTACTCCTGTAACTAAAGATATTAATATTCTTTTTGGCTATAAGTCAATTATAAAGCTAAAATAGTATAAAAACAAGACTTTTGCACTCTTTGCACAAAAAATCCTAGAAGCCCCAACAAATCTCATCAATTATTTTATTTGCCAAAAATTACCACCTTCTGCTAAATTTATTTCTTAAAAAAATAGCTAAAGAATTAAAAAACACTAAAAATAATAGTAAAATTAAAATTGTAGCAGAAGTTTTTTCAATGAAACCAATTCCTGGATTATTAGACCATAAATATATCTGAACAGGTAATAATGTTGCAGGATCAGCAAATCCTGATGGCACCTCTACTATAAAAGAGATCATTCCTATCATAAGTAATGGTGCTGTTTCTCCCATTGCTCTTGCTACCGCTAAAATTGTTCCTGTTAAAATTCCTGGAAAAGCAAGAAGAAGAGTGTGATGCAAGGCAACTTGAACTTTTGATGCTCCTAAGGCTAATGCAGCATCTTTTATGTTTTGCGGTATTGCTTTTATACTGTTTCTGGTTGCTATAACAATTGTTGGCAATACCATTAAAGCTAGTGTAAAACCTCCAACTAAAGATGATGATCTTGGCATTCCAAATAGATTAATAAATACTGCCAAACCTAATAATCCAAAAATTATTGATGGAATAGCCGCCAAATTATTGATATTAATTTCTATGAAATCGGCTAATTTATTTTTTTTAGTAAATTCTTCTAAATATAAAGCAAGTAAAATTGCTAATGGAAAGGATATTAATAAAAATATTATCATTGTTAGTAAAGAGCCGACTAAAGCAACAATAATACCTGCTAATTCTGGATAGGTGGAGTCTCCTCTAGTTAGCAGGTTAAAAGAAAGTGTTTTTTTGATATTATCAGCAAAAAAATATGTTTTTAATAATTTGTTAGTATTTTTATTAATCTTCTTTGTGTGCCCTTTATAATATTGATCAACACGACTAGAAGTTTTTAGCCATAAAAATTCTGTTTTTCCTATTTTGTCAGGATGAGCAATAATATATTTTTTTATATCACTATAAATATCTCTTGAAAAGAATTTCACCAAGTCTCTTCTTTTTCTTCTATCATTAAAAAAATCTAAAAAGTTTTTTTTTAAACTATTCATAAAGATGTTTCTATAATTCACTCTTGCTAGAAAATCCTTATCTTTTGAAGTAATGATGTTTGAGTCAAAAAATATAGGGATTTTAACCATTGTTGATGAAAAAGCTCCTTGTGATTTTATAGATATGTTAATAACTAAAAATAGTAAAAATAAAATAGAAATAGTAATAGTAGAAAAACCTATTATTTTAAATTTTTTTTCTTTTCTATATCTTTTTTTTAGTTTTTTCTTTGCTTTTGCACTATTTGCAAATTCTACAAAACTATTGTAAATTTTAGTCATATTTCTCTCTATATTTTTTTACAATAATTAAAGCTATTAAATTTAAAGTTAAAGTAATAACAAATAAAGTTATACCAAGAGCAAAAGCAGCTAAAGTTTTTGGTGAATCAAACTCTTGATCTCCAACTAACAAAGTTACCATTTGCACAGTAGCCGTAGTAACGGACTCTAAAGGGTTAATAGTCATTTTAGCATTTAAACCTGCTGCCATAGCAACAATCATAGTCTCTCCTATTGCTCTTGAAATTGCAAGTAATACAGCCCCTGAGATGCCAGGTATCGCAGCAGGAATTACTACCCTTATAATTGTTTCAGATTTTGTAGCACCCAAGGCAAAAGAAGAATCTCTTAAAGATTTTGGCACCGCATTCATTACATCATCAGATAAGGATAAAATAAAAGGGATAATCATTATACCCATTACAAGACCAGCTGCTAAAGCACTTTCTGCTTCTATATCTATATTAAAATTAGCAAATAGAGATTGTAATAAGGGGGCAACCGTAAAGGCTGCAAAATAACCATATACTACGGTAGGAACTCCTGCTAATATTTCTAAAATTGGTTTTGCTATTGCCCTGAATTTTACATTAGCATATTCTGTTAAATATATTGCAGAGAATATACCAAAAGGAACAGCTACAGTAATTGCTATTATCATAATTAAGAAAGTTCCTAAAAACACAGGTAAAGCACCAAATACTCCTTCTTTTCCTGACTGCCCTGAATGTATGTCTATTTGGGGACTCCAGCTTGTACCAAATAAAAATTTGTGCAAAGAAACGGCTTGAAAGAATTTTATTGCTTCTACTAAGATAGATAGAACTATTAAAAAAGTAATTGCTATTGAAATAATAGAAATTACTTTTAATAAAATCAAAAAGCATTTTTCGAAATGTTTTCTTGCATTAAAATTGATACTAATCTTTTTGTAAAAGAAAAGATTTAGAGCAAGAGTAAAAACCAGTAGTAAAATAAAAAAGTGCTGAATGGCAAAATTATTAAAATAACTTAGAATAAAAAGTAATAAGATAGCTGCTAGAATAATATATATCATACAGCAATAACCATAATAATTAATACCTGAAATTATAAAATTATTAGCTTTTTGTTGCTGTGCAAAATGTCTTTTTATTAAATAATGGCTAGAAACCAAAATAATTATAAGAGCTATAAAATAAGACATATAATGTTTTTTAATCTATTGATTTTGTTTTTAATTATATTAATTAATTATATTTGTCAAAAAGTTATTAAAAAACATTGTATTACTCTTAAAAATATGTTACAATTTATTTATAAAGACCCTTAATCAATTGTATATCATCCTATTGTTTTTGTGATTGTTATAGGAACAAATTTGCTCCTAATGATCATTAAAAATAATAAATGATATACGATTGTGATAAGGACTTTGTATAATACTATTTTCAACTTGATAATTAATACTATTTTAGTTTTATAATTGACCTATAGCCTTCAATCTGCTCAGCATAAATTGCTTTTTGGTTATAGGTCAATTATAAAGCTAAAATAGTATAATTATTTACTCAAGTTGAAATAGTATAATTATAAAAGAGTAGTATAAGTGTTAATTTAATAATAAATAAAATATGCAGGTTCAAATTTCTAGACAACATATGGATAATGGTAAATATTTTACCCAATATATGAATAAAACAGTTAATCAACATCTTCTAAAATATTTTCAGAGAATTCCAAGCAGTGACATAAAATGTAAGCAAATCAGTAGAAATTACCACAACAAACTACATAACAAAGCTTTTAGCATATTAATAAATGTCCAAGAAAATCTAAAAAACATCAATTTTACAGCAGAAGCAAGTGATAAAAATCCTTACAATGCTTTTGCTAAAGCTTTAAATAAAGTTGAAAAACAATTAAGAAGATTTAAAAATAAAATAAAATCTCATAAAAATATCAAAAAATATCAAGATGAGTAAATTATAGATTATGCAAAGAGTTTTTATCGTAGTTCCTGCTTCCGCAGTGATTACTCTCTTATATACTATTTATTAAAATACTTAAAGAACTCTCCTTGAGGTGCCAATAATATTTTTGTATCCTCTCTTGCAAATGAATTTTTATATGCTTCTAAAGATTTATAAAAATTATAAAATTCACTATCTACTCCAAATGCTCTAGCAAAAATTTTAATTGCACTTGCATCTGCACCACCTCTTATTACTTCTGATTTTTTATTAGCTATTGCCAAAATAGAAACCTGCTCTCTTTCTGCTTTAGAAGTTATTTTTTTAGCCTCTTCATTTCCTTCTGCTCTAAACTCCTTAGCCTCTCTTTCTCTCTCAGTTTGCATTCTTCTGTAAATTGCAAATGAATTTTCTTGTGGTAAATCAGCTCTCATAATTCTAACATCAACAACTTTTAAGCCAAAAGCCTTTGCTTTATTATTCACTATCTTTCTAATTTCAGACATAATTTGCTCTCTTACCCCTTCTTGAAGTAAAGCATTCAAAGGATGTCCTCCAATCACTTGTCTCATACTAGATTCTAAAATAGAGTTTATCTTTCCTTGAGCTGCTCTTTCACTTCTAACTGATTGATAAAAAACTAAAGCATTTACAATTTTATATTTTGCAAAAGCATCTACAATAATTCTTTTTTTGTCAGATGCAATAACCTCTTTTGGCTCTGCATTCAAATCCAATAACCTATTATCAAAATATTTTATATTATCAATAAAAGGGACTTTTAATTTTAATCCTGGAGATGTCTCACTCCCCTTTGCCTGACCAAACCTTAATCTTAAACTCTGCTCTGTCTGACTAACAATATATAAAGATTGTTGCAAAATTACTGCTGCAATAATTAAAGTAATAATTAAAATAGTTTTTTTCATTTTCGTTTATTTTTTATTAAGTGGTAAATATGGTAACACACCTGTTTTTGATGCTTTACTGTCTAAAATAGTTACTTCGGCTTTTGACAAAATTTCTTCCATAGTATTTAAATATAATCTTTTTCTTGTAACAATTTTTGCCTTACTATATTCTTTATATACTTGCCTAAATCTTGATGCCCTACCCAAAGCATCAGCAACAGTTTTTTCTTTATAAGCCTTAGAATCCTCAATGATTTTTTGAGCCTCTCCTCTTGCTTTTGGCAAAATGTCATTTCTATATGATTCAGCCTGATTAATTGCTCTTTCTTTATCTAATTTAGCAGTTTGCACATCTCTAAAAGAATCTATTACTTGAGATGGTGGATCCACTTTTAACAATTGCAATCTCACTACCTCAATTCCTATCTGATAAGAATCTAGAATTTTTTGTAACAATTTTTTAGTCTCAGCTTCAATGTCTCTTTTTCCTTCTGCTAAAGCTAAAGCAATTTTAGTTTTTCCAATAACTTCTCTCATAGCACTTTCTGATGCAGATTTCACCGTTGCACCAATATAATTGTCCCTAACATTAAATAAAAAATTTTTTGCTTTTTCTTCTCTAACTTTCCATTGCACCTCAAAATTAATATCTACTATATTCTCATCTCCCGTAAGCATTAAACTCTCTTCTGTATGATAATTACTGCTACTACCTGATCTATAACCAATCTCTACAGAATTTATCTTTGTAACCTTTACCTTATAAAGTTTTTCTATTGGTGTTGGCAAATGATAATGTATTCCCGGTTCTGCTGCTCTATGATATGCCCCAAATCTTAGAATCAAAGCTTGTTCATCAACTTGAACTGTATAAAAACCTGATAATAACCATAATAATGGCAATATTAGAATAACTAAAACAACACCATTCATAGGAGGTTTTTTGCCCTTACCGCCTGATTTTTTGCCTCTACCCTCCCCAAAAAAATCTTTGAACTTTTTCTTATAATCCTCTATTGTTTGCTCAAGATCAACAATATTAGGATTCTGTGTGTTTTTGCCAGAATTAGAAGGTTTTTTATTTTCTCCATTTTCATCTTCTCCCCAAGGATTATCAAAAGCCAGTATTTTTCTAAAAAACATATTTTTTATTTTTTTAAGTTAGAATTGGTATGTGCTATGGCAAACTTGTTGACATCTACACTAATATTTTATGTTAAATGTAATATTTTTTGCAAAATAAAACAAATGATATAAAATCACAATATTAAAGACAATATAAATAGAGATGATAAAAAAACAACCTAAACTTATATTAATTTGTTCTGCCAAAGGTGGAGTAGGTAAATCTACCTTATGCTTTAACCTTGCTTATGGTTTTATGAAGCTAAAACACAAAACTGCTATTATAGATGCAGATATTTACGGACCATCTATACATCATTTATTTAATATAAAAGCAGGAACACAGCCTGAAATACAAAACAATTTAATGATTCCTTTAGAAAAAGATAATATAAAATTTAATTCTATGGGTTTAATTATTGATGGTAAAAAAGCTTTAATTTGGCGAGCTCCTATGATTATTAAAGCCCTGAACAACCTAATTAATAATAGCGATTGGGGAGATAGTGACTATATTTTTATAGATCTTCCGCCAGGTACTGGGGACATACATCTAACTATGTTAAAGAATTTTCCAACAGCAGAAGCAATTTTAATTTCCACTTCACAAAAAATTTCCTTAATAGATGTAGAAAGATCTTATGATATGTTGAATAAACTCAATATTAATGTGCTTGGCATTATTGAAAATATGTCTTATGGTGATAAAAATTATATCACTGATTTTGCCCAAGAAAATAATCTAAATTTTTTAGGAAAAATTCCTTTAACTAATAAATTTTTGGATTTAGATGAAAAACAAGAAAATATATTTTCTAGCAACAGCCATAAAGAATTAACAAAGAATTTTATAAAAATATGCAAATTAATATTAAAAACTATCAAACAAAAATAATTTTAGGCATTTACCCAGAAGAAAAAACAAAACCACAAAAAATTCTAATTTCTTTAAAAATAAATTTTGATGCAAAAAAAGCCATAGCAACAGATGATATTGAATATACTATTGATTATGACAAAATTGTGCTTTTGCTAGAAAAAACCTGCCAAGAAAAAAGCTATAATCTCATAGAAACTTTAATTGCTAAAATAGAAAAAACTCTAAAAAAAGAATTTTCTTTTATAGAAAAATTATGGATAAAAATTATCAAATCAGAAATTATCAAACAAGCAGAAGAAGTTAGTGTAGAGATTTAGAAGATGTTATAATGTAAAACTTATATTTAATCTGTTCTGACTACTTATACTATTTTAGTTTTAATACAGTGCTAGGTAGTATTTTATGTAATTATTTTTATCTCTACAGATTTCACCGTTTTCCCACTTTCCTGTATATCTTACCTCTTCATTTTTTCCATTGCAAATAATTAGAGATCCATACCCATGACATTTGTCATATTGACAATCTCCTGTATATATTTTATTTTTATTCTTATTTCTTATAAAAGAAAACTCCTTCTCCATGCTTTTTATTGTTGTTCCAATTCCTGTATAACAATCTTTATTAGCATAGTTACAGATTCCATATCCATGTCTTGTACCATATATTATTTCTCCTTTATATCTATTACCATAACCAAGATCAGATTTTTTATAATGACCTTTAGTACTCCATAAACCAAAAATATTCTTAATTTTTTTTATCACACTTACCATAATTTTATAATATATAATGTTATTGTATTTTTTCTCAAGATAACACCTTATCTATAATACACACTTGCTCTTTTTTATGAACTGACATATATCCTGTGGCAGGTGATGCTGCTGGCTTTCTTGATATTAACTTTGGTCTTTGCTTCATTCCTGCTTTTATACTAGAATCTTCTAACCTTCTATCTAAAAAATGCCAAGCTCCCATATTTTCTGGTTCTTCTTGACACCAAATTAGTTCTTTTGCTTGATATTTTTTTATCTCTAAAAAAATCTCTTTTTCTGGATAAGGATAAAATTCTTCTATTCTAACCAAAGCAATATCTTTAATTCCTCTCTCCTTTCTTGCCTCCAATAAATCATAATAAATTTTTCCACTACAAAATACTAGTTTTCTAACTTTTTTTGCTAGCTCTTTTGTTTCAGATATTACAGGCAAAAATTCTGTTCCTTTATCTAATTCGCTAATATGAGAAATTGCTGATTTATTTCTCAATAATGATTTTGGAGTCATTATTATTAAAGGTTTTCTAAAATCTCTCAATAACTGTCTTCTTAAAATATGAAAAAAATTAGCTGGGGTGGTGCAATTCGCAACTTGCATATTATCATCAGCACAAAGTTGCAAAAATCTTTCTAATTTTGCTGAACTATGCTCTGGCCCCTGCCCCTCATAACCATGAGGCAACAACATCACCAAACCACTCAATCTAAGCCATTTTGTTTCACCTGATGCAATAAATTGATCAATTATTATTTGAGCTCCGTTACAAAAATCACCAAATTGCCCCTCCCAAATAGTCAAACAATTTGGATTAGCTAATGAATATCCATATTCAAAACCCAGCACTGCATATTCTGATAACACAGAATCAGCAATTTCAAATACTCCTTGAGATGAACTTAAATTATTTAAAGGGATGTATTCTTCTTCTGTATTCATATCTCTTAAAACAGAATGTCTGTGAGAAAAAGTTCCTCTTTTAGCATCTTGTCCAGTGATTCTAATTCTTTTTTTCTCTTCTAATAAAGTAGCATAAGATAAAGATTCTCCCAATGCCCAATCTATATTGCCAGTTTCATCAAAGATTTTCTTTTTTACTTCAAATTGTTTCTTTAATTTTTTGTTTGCATTGAACTCACTTGGAACAGTAAGTAATTTGTCTAATCTTTCCTTTAAATGCTTTTGCTCAACACCTGTGGCAATTTGCTTTTTGACCGATCTATGTTTAGTGGTAAAACCTGCCCACTCACCTGCAAAAGCATCAGCCTTATCATTAACAAATTTTTCAGAATCATCAAAAGCTTTTTCTAAAGTTTCATTTCTTTCTTTTTTTAACTTTTTATATTCTGTTGCATCAATAATCTTTTCATCTATTAATTTTTCTGCATAAATTTCATCTAAAGATTTTAGCTTTTTTATGATATTATACATTATTGGTTGAGTGTAATTTGGTTCATCACCTTCATTATGGCCATATTTTCTAAAACAAACTATGTCTATAACTATATCTTTAGAAAATTTTTTTCTATATTCAAATGCTAAAATACAAGCAGATAATAATGCTTCAACATCATTTCCATTAATATGAATTATTGGAGCTTCTACAAATTTTGCCACATCAGAACAATATTTTGTGGATCTTGAATCACAATTATTTGCAGTAAATCCTAATTGATTATTAATCACAAAATGAATTGTTCCACCTATATTATACGAATCTACATAAGCCATATTAAATAATTCTGCAACTGATCCTTGCCCCATAAAAGATGCATCTCCATGAATTAACACAGCTAAAACATCTTTTCTATTACTATCAATAAAATCTTGCTTTGCTCTTACTTTTCCTGCAACCACTGGATTTACAGCCTCTAAATGAGATGGGTTGTAAGCAAGTGAAATATGCATATTATGACCATCTTCATAATTTCTAGTAGCAGAGTGTCCCATATGATATTTTACATCTCCCATTGCATTATAACTTTCAGGGATAGAAAACCCTCCTTTAAATTCCGCAACCATTCTATCATATGGCTTGTGACAAACATTAGTTAAAACATTTAACCTACCTCTATGTGCCATACCTAATTCTATATCTAAAATTTTATCTTTTGCTGCTAATTTAATAATTTTTTCAAGAGCAGGAATAATTGCCTCCCCTCCTTCTACTGAAAATCTTTTTGCTCCAGGAAATTTTTTGTGAAGCAATTGCTCAAAAGACACCGCTCTATGCAAATGATTCAAAGCTTCTTTTTTACTTTCATCTGCTATATTAAAAATCTCACCCTCACCTTCTACTGTTTTTCTAAACCATAATTTTTCTTCTATATTTGTGATATATTCAAATTCGTAAGCTATTTTATTATTGTAAATTCTGTGGAGTTTATTAATAATCTCTGATATTTGCTTATTAGCAAAATTAGGCTCAAACTCTAATTTTACTTTATGCTCGTGATCTTCCTCTTTGATACCGTGAAAATCTGAAGTCAAAACAGGAATATTTGCTATTTCTTGCAATTTCAAAGGATCTAAATCTACGATTAAATGAGAATATTTTCTAAATCTCATAATTAATCTAGCTATTTTATATTCTAAAGAAGAGCCTAACAAAGCAACATCTTGCACATCTTTTTTCTGCACTAGATTTAATTCGTCCTTTTCTTTGCTTTCTACATAATTAGAATTGGAATAATCACTATTTAAGCTATTTAGATCATCACCTACATCTTTAAAATATTCTTGCCAAATTTGATCTACCGATGCAGGATTTTGCAAGAATTTTTTGTAAATTTGTTGGATAAAAGAACTATTATTTATAAATAAAAAATCGTTGTCCTTGAAATTTTTTTCTTTCATATCTAAAATATATATTAACTTGCCAAGCAAGATAATAGTTTTCTTTACAATTTTAAAGTATTTATTTATAAAAAATGCCAAATAATGAATTAGACACCCTTCACGATAGAGATTTATTTGTTGAAATGGTTGCTGCCATTGAGTCAGGAATCAATAAACATATCAGTTCTACCTTATCATATTCTGCCTTTAGATTATTTTACAAGCTGTTTACTTCAACCAATAGAAATTTGATGCAACAAATTAGGGATTATGTAAAAAATGATATTTTTAATCAAACACAAGCAATAAAAGGTTTTAACACCTCTCTTTTTATTAATGGTCATACAATAACAGAAAAAGGAAGAACATTATTGCAACTCTGCTACAATATAGGAATTCATCTTTTTAAAAATGAACTAACTCCTAGAAAATCTTTCAGTTTGATTAAGGACTCCAATTTTAGATGGGAATTATATCAACATACCTTAGATATGGTACAGAGAGTTACTTCACGAGTTACTCATTCTTAGCAGACTGTGTCGCAATTAGTAAAGAAGGGGTTATTTTTGTTATAAATAAAAATTTAGAGCAAATAGAAAATTCCCCTTCTTTACTAATTGCGACACAGTCTGTAGATAGAGAGTTAATAGGGATTTCTATTTCGTTTCTTCTTTTGTAGCAAAAGACTCAATTAGCTCTTGCAACTCACCTTGAGAACAAAGACCTAATAACACAGGATCTCTTTCTTGTAATTCTTTGATATTTGCATAAGTTTTGTTTCTGATTGACTCAACAGTTTTTTTCGTACTGACAATTAATTTAGCGATTTCGTTTGATGGTATGGTAGGATGATGCTTGATTAGCCACATAACTGCATTAGGCTTGTCTCTTCTTTTAATTAGTGGTATATATTTTACTTTTTTAGTTTTTTTTAAACTTACTGGAATTTCATCTTGCATTAAAGTAAGAGATTTTGTAGCATCTTTTTCGCAAGCCTTAATATCTTCTGCTGTTAGTTGTTTTAATAAAATGGGATTTTTTGCTGTTATATTATTTGCAACCTCGCCATCTGCAATAGATTGTACTTCCATTTCATGCAATCCACAAAATTCTGAAATTTGCTGGAATGACAGAGAACTGTTGTCAACAAGCCATACAGCAGTAGCAAGAGGCATTAAAGGATATTGCATTTTTTATTTTTTTAAATTAAAACTTAATAATACTATTTTAGAAAAAACAAAATTAGTATATTCCATATAAAATAATAATTAATTAGCAAATTGTCAAACATTTATCAAAAAATATTAAAAATTTTTCTAATTATAATCTTAATTTATAAAGTGAACTTTTCTTTTGCAGACGAAAATAAATCATTAACTATTTTAGCACCAGAAAATATCACCTTAGCCATAGCCGTAATAGCAAAAGAATATTCTAAAGAATATAATGCAGAATTAACCATTAATTTTAATAATATCTCTTCTCATATAACAAACATTGAAGAAGGAGTTGCCGCTGACTTAATTATTACAGATCATTTTGAGTGGATAAAAACACTAAAACAAAAAGGATTAGTAAATATTAGCTCTATTCGTTATGTATTAGAAGATAAATTAGTATTAATCACTTCTACAAAATCAGATAAAATATTAAAAAACTTTAAAAACAACAAAAAATCACTTTATCAAAAACAAGACATATTAATCCCTGCAAGAGAAAAAAATTTAACAGGGATTTATGTATATCAAATCTTTGAAAATCACAAGTTTTTTAAAAAAAGATTAGGTAAAAATATAGAAAACCCTAATATTATTGCCAAAATAACAAAAACCCCTAATCTCATCGGCATAACTGCATATAGCAGAGTTTATGATAATCAAAACATAAAAATCTTAGAAATATTCGATAATAATCTTCACGAAGAATTTCTTTATCAAATAGCCATAGTTGCAGGAGCAAAGATAAAAGAATCTAAAAAATTCATCAAATATTTAAGAAACCACAATAATCAAAAGATTTTTAAGCAATATGGCTTTAGTTTGATTGAATAGCACCATATCCCCTCGAAGCTGTGCCATAATTAACAAAAAAATAATTCTTGTTATAAACAAATATAATCCGTAATTTCTAGATCATAGCTTTCTAAACCTATCACAGATTTTTTTGTTTTTGATATTAACTTCATTTTTTTTACTCCTATATTTTTTAATATCTGTGCTCCAATTCCATAATCTCTAATATGTTTTTCATCTGTTTTCTTTGTAATAGGATTATCTCTGTCTTGTAATTGCTTAGATACACAGTTTTTTTGAGGGCTTCTAAGCAAAACCAAAATACCTCCTTCTTTTGCAATTAATTTTAAAGATTTATCTAATAAATCATCTCTTCCCTCCGCCATATCTCTTAAAATATCTGACAAAACATTTTGAGCATGCATTCTCACTAAAACTGCTTTACTTAAATCTATATTTCCTTTTTTTAGCACAATATGCTCTGCATATTCTACCTTGCTTGAATAAATAGAAATTTCAAAATCTCCATATTTAGTGTTTATTTTAGATGATGTTTTTTTCTCAATTAAATCTTCATATTTACATCTATAAGAAATTAAATCTGCAATTGAAGCTATTTTTAGACTATATTTTTTGGCAAATTCTATTAAATCAGGTAATCTTGCCATTGTGCCATCTTCATTCATTATCTCACAAATAACTGATGATGGATCTAATCCTGCCATTCTTGAAATATCAACAGAACTTTCTGTATGCCCTGCTCTAGTTAAAACTCCTCCATTTCTTGCAATCAAAGGAAAAATATGCCCAGGAGAACATAAATCACTAGCTGTGCTTTTGGGATCAATGGCAGTTTTTATGGTTGTTGCTCTATCTTGAGCTGAAATACCAGTTGTTACCCCTTCCCTTGCCTCAATAGAGACAGTAAATGCTGTGTTATGTCTAGAATTATTAAAAGGAGACATTAGAGGAAGTTTTAATGTTTTTACTCTTTCTTCACTTAAAGTTAAGCAAATTAAACCTCTGCCATATCTTGCCATAAAATTAATTGCTTTACTATCTGCAAATTCTGCTGGAATAACCAAATCACCTTCATTTTCTCTATTTTCATCATCAATAATAATAAACATTTTTCCTTGTTTAGCATCATTGATAATTTCTGCGATAGTTGCTAGTTGATATTTTTTACTCATAAAAAGATTTTTTTCTATTAATATATTTACCTATTAAGTCAAATTCAATATTTACCATATCTGATTTTTTTAAATATTGTAAATTAGTGCTGACAAAACTGTGCGGTATAATGTTTACTGAAAAACTGTTTTTATTTATTTCATTCACCGTAAGAGAGATACCGTTAATGGTAACTGAACCTTTATAAATCAATAAATTAGCAGATTTATTTGGAATAGCTATTTGAAAAACATAAGAATTATTTGTTTTTGTAATATTTAAAATTGAAGCGACGTTATCAATATGACCTGAGACTATATGGCCATTTAATCTCTCTCCTAATTTCATTGCAAGTTCTAAATTAACAATATCTTTTTCTTGCCAAGAAGAAATAATAGTGCTTTTTAATGTTTCTTTTGAAACAAAAAATGATAGATGATTATTGTCTATTTTTGTGATCGTAAGACAGACTCCATCACAAGCAATTGAATCACCTATTTTTATTTTTTCTAAAAAATCACAAGCAATGATAATTAATTTATCAAAGGAGTGATTCTCTATTTTTATGATTTTGCCTAAATGGCTAATTATTCCTGTAAACATTTTTTTTGGATTTTTATATATACTAAAGTTAAAGAAGAAATTCCACAAACAACTTTTGTTTTAGTATATATTATATTATCATCCATTTAATTTTACATTAATTTTTCTTAAATAATCATAATCAATGATAAAAAACCTATTTTTTTCATTTATTTTCTTACTTTTTTCTTTAAATAATCTTTTTGCTAAAGAATTAAATATCGCAATCATAAACCCTAACAAAATCATAACTAAATCAACTGCAATTATTAAATATAAAGCAAAAATACAGAAAAGAATGCAATCTAGCAAAAATAAAATAAGTAAACAAATGCAAGATTTACAGAATCAACAAAAAGAATTGTTAGAAAATAAAAATTTATTTTCAGATGATGCTTATAAACATAAACAAGAAGAGGTGTTTTTTAAAATAAAAGAAATGGAAAAGAAAATAGAGGAATTAACTACAGCTTTAAAAGGTGAATTTTACAAAGTAACTAGAATTTTAGAAGGTAGGGTTGCTAAAATAGTTAAGCAAATAGCAGAAAAGAAATCATATAATTTAATTTTAAATCAATCTCAAATTCTCTTTGTAAATGAGGTAGATGACATTAGCAATGAAGTAATCAGAGTTTTAAACAAAATCTATCCAAAAATAATTTTGCAATAAAAAAAACTCGAAAAACTGCTTTCCCAATGCAGACTGTAAGGAAATTAGTAAATTTGTGCATTTAACAAGAAAACCCCTCCGCCGTCATCCTCGCGAAAGCAGGGATCCATTGTAGCAAAGGTCTGAAAAAACTGCAATCTACCTTAGATCCCCGCTTTTGCTAGGATGATGGCAAAAGGGGAACTATTTTTTTCATAATTTAGATGTTGACACAAACAAGCCTGATGTTGTAGCAATTACTTCGAGGGGTTTTTTGTCACATCAAGAAACCTGCAATAGCACTGCATTTTAAAATTGCTGATCATCAATCGATTTACCTTTTAAAGAATTAGTGATAATATCTACCTTTGCTATACATAAATCATCTAGATATTTTTTAGCTTTTTTCATTAGCTTATCTAACTCAAGATATTTTTTCTGCTTTGCCAAATCATCTTTTTGCTCAAAAAAACCTTTTGCTATATTTTTGGCATCAAGTTTTTGTTTTTTTGATAAAGAATAATCCTCATCATCAATGATTTTATAAATATCACCTACAATTTGCTCAATAGCTATCATATTTTTCTTTACCAACCTAATTTTCATATCATCTTGAGCATTTTCTAAGCTATCTTGCAACATTTTCTGCATATCAGAAATCTCTAAACCATAGCTAGGTTTCACCTGTATTTCTTGTTTCTGACCAGTTATTTCTTCGTGAGATGATACAGTTAAAATTCCATTGCTGTCTATATTAAAATCTATTTTAACTTTAGCAGCACCTGCAGGTAAAGCAGGTATATTAGTTAATTCAAAAAATGCTAGAGATCTATTTTGTTCGGCTAGCTCCCTCTCCCCCTGCACAATATGAATTTTCATTCCATTTTGATTATCTTTAAAAGTAGTAAATGTTTGAGATTCATTGATAGGGATAGTTGAATTTCTAGGAATAATTTTTTCTACTATGCCACCCATAGTCTCCAACCCCAAAGAAAGTGGTATTATATCTATTAATAAATTTCCTGTTCCTGTGGTAAGATTCTCAGCCTGCACCGCAGACCCTAAAACCACAATATTATCAGGATTAATATTATCTAAAGGTTTCTTTCCTATTAATTCAGCCAGTTTTTCCTTCAAATAAGAGATTTTTGTACTTCCTCCAACTAAAATAGTTTCATTTAAATCAGAAAATTTAATTTTGGCATCTTTTATGACATTAGCAAAAAGTTCTAAAGCCTTGTTTAAGATCGGATCTATTAATTTTTGAAATTCTAATAAAGTGATTTTGCCATTTTTATCAAAAAAATCTTTATTCTCTGCTAAAATCTTCTTTGCTTTTTTAGCTAAATTTAACAAAAAGTTTTTTTGCATAACATTATTTTTAGCAAAATAATCAGCTAATATTATATCAATATCATCTCCACCTAAAAAATTATCTCCTCCAGTTGCCACAACTTTCAAAACTCCTTTTTGCATTTTAATAATAGATACATCAAAAGTTCCACCACCAAAATCAAAAACTGCATAAAAACCTTCTTTCTGATTGTCTAACCCATACATCAAACAAGCAGAAGTGGGTTCGTTTATTAATCTTAAAACTTCTATATTTGCTAATTTTGCTGCATCTTTAGTAGCCTGTCTTGCAGCATCATCAAAATATGCAGGAACTGTAATCACTGCTTTACTAACTTCTTTTTTTAATATTTTCTCCGCTCTTTTTTTTAGTGCTTTCAAAATCTCACTTGAAGCCTCAATGGGAGTTATTCTCTTACCAATATCCAAAGAAATAATTTTCTGCCCATCCTCTGCTATAATATTATAATTATATTTTTTTAAATCATCAGTTAAATCATCAGATACTTTTCCCATTAATCTTTTTACTGATCTCAAAACAATCTTATCCCCCTTTCCACCAACAATAATTTCATTATTTTTAGACAAAGAAATAAGTGATTTTATGGCTTCATCTCCCCCCTCCTCAAACAAAACTCTAGGGACTTGATTCTCAGAAATAGCCACCAAAGAATTAGTAGTCCCCAAATCAATACCTAGAGCTATCTCTTCTTCAACACTCTCTGTCTGCAAACTATCTTCACTAATATTAATTAATTTCATTTGTTTTTTTTAAGTTAAGGTTGTTATTCGTGATTTTGCAATCTATGAGGCATTTACACGTCTTATACTATTTTGTTTTTTAGGTTATGTGATAATTTACACAACTTAAAAAAATAATTAATTAACTTCATCCACTTTTAATAAATATTTTAGCTTCATAGTTAAAATTGCCATTTCTTGCAAAAGTTTCTTTTTAAAACAATCATTTATTTCATTGATAATATTTTTCATCGCAATCTTATTATTTTGATGAATGATCAATTTTTCATCATCATCTGCTTCTTCAAGGTCCATTCTAAGTTCTAACATTTCTTGCAATAATGTTTGCGGGGGTATTATTTTGTTTTCTGACTCTTTATTTACAATAATGTTATTTAATAACAAAATATATTCTGCTCTTTTTAAGTCATCTTTCAAAATCTCATAAGCCTCATTAATCAAAAGACTATGTTTAAAAGATAATGATTGCTCAATAATGCTTTTTTTAACAAAAAAATCAGGATGTAATTTTTGTTGTAATTGCAAATATTTCACCTCCAAATCGCTTAAATTTATTTGATAAGATATGTCCAAGGAAAATCTAAAAAAATAATTTGTTTGCTCAGGTGGCAAAACTACTTTGCAAAAAGAACAAAATAAATCAATTAAATGAATTTCTTTTTTACAATTATAACAAATTTCTTGTCTACCCTGCTTTTTTGCCATTTATCAAACCTTTATTTGGAGAAGATGGAGAAGCATATTGCTTTTTAGCCATTCTTCCAGCTAAAAATGATTGTCTTCCAGCAATAACCGCATTTTTCATAGCCTGAGACATTAAAACAGGATTTTGTGCTTCAGCAATCGCTGTATTCATTAAAATTCCGTCACAACCAAGCTCCATTGCAATTGTTGCATCAGATGCCGTTCCCACTCCTGCATCTACTAAAACAGGGACAGTAGCATTCTCTACAATAATTTGAATGTTAATTTTATTTTGAATACCTAATCCAGAACCAATAGGAGCAGCCAGAGGCATAATCGCACAACAGCCTAAATCTTCTAATTTTTTAGCAAATAATGGGTCGTCAGTAGTATATACCATAACCTCAAAACCTTCTTTTAAAAGAGTTTTTGCTGCAATCATAGTTTCTTCCATATCTGGATAAAGAGTTTTTTGGTCGCCAATTACTTCTAATTTTACTAAATTCCAACCACCAGCCTCTCTTGCTAATCTCAAAGTTCTAACTGCTTCATCTGCAGTGTAGCAACCTGCGGTGTTTGGTAGATATACATATTTTTTAGGATCTATAAAATCTTGTAGTTTTTCTTTGTTTTTTTCAAACACATTAACTCTTCGTAATGCAACAGTAATTATTTCTGCTCCAGAATTTTCTAAAGCATCGGCTGTTTGCTGAAAAGTTTGATATTTTCCTGTGCCAATAATTAATCTTGAATTAAACTCTTTTCCTGCAATTTGAAATTTATCTGACATAAGTTTTTCTTTGTTTTTTGTTAAAAATGGTATTTTTATAATAAACTTGCATATCTTTCAAGATATAAATTATTATTCTAAAGTAAAAAAAATCATTTTATACTAGTAAATTTTTATAATCATTTTATTATAAAAATTACTTTTATTAACAACAATATAAATACAAGCAATGAGTTTAAACATAGACATTCCTAACAAAGAAAAAATAACTCCCAAAATCACCATTTTAGGTGTGGGTGGTGCAGGTGGAAATGCGGTTAACAATATGATCAGACTAGAGTTAGAAGGTGTGAATTTTGTAGTGGCAAACACAGATGTTCAAGCTTTACAAAATTCAAATGCAAAAAATAAAATTCAATTAGGAGAAAATTTAACTAAAGGCTTGGGTGCAGGTTCAGCTCCAGAAATAGGAGCTAAGGCTAGCATCGAATCACAAGATGAAATTATGTCTTTGATAGGAGACAGCAATATGGTATTTATCACTGCTGGAATGGGTGGTGGAACAGGAACAGGAGCAGCTCCTGTTATTGCTCAAATGTGTAAAGATAAAGGTATTTTAACTGTTGGAGTAATAACTAAGCCCTTTTCTTTTGAAGGTGCTTACAGAATGAAAACCGCAATATCTGGGGTAGAAGAACTGCAAAAATATGTAGATACTTTAATCATCATTCCTAATCAAAATTTATTTCATAAAGCAACAGAGAAAACAACTTTTATTGAAGCTTTCAATATGGTAGATGATGTTTTATATTCTGGTATCAAATCTATCACTGACTTAATGATTGTTGATGGTTTAATAAATTTAGATTTTGCAGATATAAAAGCCATTATGGGTAATATGGGTAAAGCAATGATGGGAACAGGAGAAGCAGCTGGAGAACAAAGAGCTTTAGATGCAGCAGAAATCGCGATTTCTAATCCATTGTTAGATAACACTTCAATGAAAGGAGCAAGAGGAGTGCTAATTAGCATCGCAGGAGGTTTAGATTTAGGCTTATTTGAAGTTGATGAGGCAGCTCAAAGAATAAAAGACGAAGTTGACAGTGAAGCAAACATTATTTTTGGTTCTACTTTTGATAAAAGTTTAGATGGAAAAATAAGAGTTTCAGTAGTTGCTACTGGAATTGGAGAACGAGTAGAAAGGCCAAGAGATATATTTAATATTAGTACAACACCTAAACCCACATTAGAAACAAAGGATGAAACGAGGGATAAAGAAATATCATCAGGAGTGAATATATTTGTTCCAACAAAAACTATTGATCCAGAACCTTTAAAAGAAGAAAAAAATCAAGAAGAGATAGAACCTGAAAAACAAGATAAAATAGCTCCTGTTTTTTTTGATAAAACACCTTTAAATTACTCAGATTCTACTGATACCATAGATTTAGATACTTCTAAAACAGAAATAAAGGAAGAAGGAACAACATCTTTTAGTGAAATGCTAGTAAAAAAAAATGTTAATGATAATGAGCCAAAAGAGGAAATTATTTCATCAGAAAAGAATGATTTACTAGATTTAGACAGAGCTATAGCAGGGGGTAAAAATTATAAAACAGAAAAAAAAGGAACTTTTAGTAAATTTATTAAATTATTCAAAGAAAACAATATAGATTTACCTCAATCTAGTCAAAATAATGAATCAGACAAATCTAGTAGCCAAGAAATCACTCCACAAAGTGATCTTTTTAGTGAAGCAGCAGAAAATGCATCTAAAAACAACAAAAGTGATAATAATTTAATTTTTAGCGACGACATATTAAATGTTCCAACCTTCATTAGAAACAAAAAATCTTAAGCAAGAGAAAAAAGTAGTCTCCTCTTTCTTACATACTGTGACGAAATTAGAAAGAAAGAGGGTTATTTTTGTTATAAATAAAAATTTAGAGCAAATAAAGAAAACTTCCCTTCACTTCAGACTGTGTTGTAATAACAGAAATAGCATTTTTTAGAAAAAAAACCCGAAAACCGTCATCCTCGCGGAAGCAGGGATCCAAGGCAGATTGCAGTCTTTTCAGACCTTTGCTACAATGGATCCCCGTTTTCACGAGGATAACGGCGGTGGGTGTTTCTTGTCAAATACACAAATTTACTAATTGCGACACAGTCTGCTTGTGAAGAGGAATTTTCTAGTTGCTCTAAATTTTTATTTATAACAAAAATTACCCTTTTTTTTCTAATTTCGTCACAGTCTGCAAGGGGGGAGCAGTTGTCCCGAGCTTTTCTTTAAATTTACTGTTTAATTACTGCTGATAAAACTCTGTTTATGCTTAAATAATATTATAATACTATTTAAGCTTTATAATTGACCCATATTCTTCAATCTGCTCAGCATAAATTGCTTTTTTTAATAATATGTTAGCTATGGCTAGCAAATAATTAAAAAAACAATTTCTACTAAACATATTTTTGGCTATAGATCAATTATAAAGCTAAAATAGTATTATTTCCTACCAAATAATTTTTCTAAGTTATTCTTTTTTAACTCAACATAAGTTGGTCTGCCGTGATTGCATTGTCCTGTGAAAGGGGTTGTTTCCATTTTTCTTAAAATATCGTTCATTTCTGCAATATTAAGTTCTCTTCCTGCTCTTATGGCATTATGACAAGCATAATTGCCATATATTTCACTCCACTTATCTAATAAATTTAAAGTACCACCATTTTCTGCGATATTATCTATCAATTCTTTAATAAAAATTGCCATATTTATTTTGACAAAAATTTCTGGCATTTCTTTTATAAAAATTCCTGCTTCTGTTTTTTCAAAAACAATACCATATTCTAATAGATTTTCTTGAACAGAAAATAACAATTCTTCTTCTGTTTCAGTTAATTGCACAATTTCAGAAAAAAGATTAGTCTGTCTAACTACTTTTTTGTCTTTTAAAGATTTTTTTAGTTCTTCATAAACTATTCTCTCGTGAGCTGCATGCTGATCTACAATAACCAAACCATTTTCTGTTTGTGAAACAATATAAGTTTTATGCAATTGTGCCACCGCACTGCCTAATGGATATTGTGTTAATTCTGGATTAATTTCTGTGTACTCTTTTGATTGAGGAGCAAATTGATCTGTTTCTTGATGATTTTCATTTTGAGTATCGTTATTTTGCAAAAGATTTGTTTGCATATTAGGAGCTTGTGCAATAAAAGATTGTTGCACTTGTTTTTGAGAAGCAATACTACTTGCTTTAGAGGAGTAGTTTTGATAAGATGGTTGTTTATTTAAGTTTTTTTGAAAATAATTAAAAGTGTCTTTTTCTACCTCACTCGATGCTTTAAATGCACCTTGTTGCAAAGCCTGCTTTAAAGCAGTAATAATAATATTTCGTAATTTGCTAGAATCTCTAAATCTTACTTCTGCCTTGGTTGGATGCACATTTACATCTACTTCATAATAAGAAATTTTTATAAATAAACATATCACAGGATATTTATCTCTTGCTAAAAAATCTTGATAAGCTGTTTTTATAGCATTGATAATAAATTTATCTCTAATTGGTCTATCATTAACAAAACTATAAATAACATTACTGCTAGATCTGTGATAAGTAGGGATTGAAGCAAAACCAAAAATTTTATAATCATCTATCTGATAATCTATTTCTATGGAATTGCTAAAAAATTCCTTGCCCAAAACATTAATTATTCTAGGCTGATAATCAGATAAACTATCTGCTTCATATTCTAAATAATTTTTGCCATCTATTTTTAAATTAAAAGAAATTTTATGATGAGCTAAAGCAATTTTTTTAATTATGTCTATAATATTATTTATCTCACTTCTTTCACTTTTTAAAAATTTTAATCTAGCAGGGGTGGCAAAGAACAAATCTTTTGCAGAAATTATTGTTCCTTGAGCCAAATTAGCAGGTTCTATATTTGATAATATACCACCATTAGAAGTAATTTTATATGCTTCTTTATCAGAAAAAAATTTTGAAGTAAGAGTCAGTTTTGCAACTGATGAGATGGATGCTAGCCCCTCACCACGAAAGCCTAAACTATTAATATTTAATAAATTATTACTTTTTAATTTTGAAGTAGCATGTCTTTTTAGAGCAAGAGAAAGTTCTTCTTTTTTTATTCCGTAACCATCATCATTAATTTCTATTAAATTTCTTCCACCATCCAAAATAGTAATATTAATATTTTCTGCACCAGCATCAATAGAATTTTCTACCAATTCTTTAACCACAGAAGAAGGCCTCTCAATCACCTCACCAGCAGCGATTCTTGATATTAAAATATCTGACAATTCTTGTATATTATTTAACTCTGAGCTTGTTTTCAACATATATTTTTTCTTAGATAAGAATTCACACTAATATTTTTTTACAAGTTATAATTGTTTTTGAAATATATCAATATATATTGTATGAATATTTCACTATAAAAAACATTTTTTTCTTATGAGTAATAACAAAACCGAACAAACCACAGATATTTCTTTAACAGACATATTGCAAGCCCATGATATTCTAATGTCTATTCTTTTAGGAAAGATTTTAGGAAATTATAAAAATCCTCACAAAGTAATTGGGCAAATAAGAAAAATGGTAGATCATCAAGATATTAATGCTAATGCTAAAAGCCATATTAAATTATTATTAGATCCATTAAAAAATTCTTTTCCTACTAATGAAAATTAATAAAAGTTTTGCTACTAACTTTATTGCCATAACTTTACTTATTACTGGTTATTTTACTAAAATAAACTGGTTATGGAATATGGGAATTTTTGCTTTCTCTGGTGCTATCACCAATTTAATAGCAATTCATATGCTTTTTGAAAAAGTGCCGTTTTTATATGGTTCAGGAGTGGTGGAGAGAAGATTTAAAGATTTCAAATTAGGTATTAAAAATATGCTAATTTTAGAATTTTTTACCTTAGAAAATATCAAAAAATTCTTTTCTGAAAAAGACCTATTGCCCAAAGAAGATGTTTTTGAAAAAAAAATAAATTATGATAATATCTTTGCAGAATTAATTGAAACAATAGCAACCTCCAATTTAGGTTCAATGCTTGCCTTAATCGGTGGCAAAGAAGCTTTAACACCATTAAAAGAACCAATCATTAACAAATTAAAAAACACAGTGCAAAATATCATCAAAGATATTACAGAACATAAAGAAGACATAATAACTAATTTACAAAAAGAAATATCGGATATTATAGATAATAGATTGCTGAGTTTGACTCCAAAAAAAGTAAAAAACATAGTGCAAACAATGATCAGAGTTCACCTAGGCTGGCTAGTTGTTTGGGGAGGAGTTTTCGGTGGCCTAATAGGCTTATTTTATGGCAATATTCCTTTTTGATTTAATATATACTCTACCCCCTTAACATAACTTTTTTTTCCCTCACCTTTAAAAACCTTGTCTGCTCTTTGGGATATGTAAGAGAAGTTTCTAAACTCTTCTCTTTTTTTTGGATCGGTTAGGTGAATCTCTATTATTGGAAAATCTTTAGAAAATAATTTTAAACTATCTAAAATTGCAAGAGAAGTGTGAGTGTATGCAGCTACATTTATTAATAATCCTACAAAATCTTTTTGATTTAAAAAAATATTTTGGATTTTAGTAACTATATTTCCTTCAGAATTATCTTGAAAATCATCTATGTCAATATTTGATTTTTTGGCTATTTCTTTTAATTCTGTAATAATATTTGCTAAAGTTTCTTTGCCATAAAGCTCAGGCTCTCTTTTTCCTAATAAATTTAGGTTAGGACCATTAATTACTGCAATTTTTTTCATTTGTTTTTGCTAAAAAAAATTAACTCTCCTCCGTTTTTTTCTTGAAAAAAATCATTGTGATAGGAATGCTTAATAAATATATGACACCAAAAATTGGCAATGAAATCCAAGGTTCTGTGATGAAGGCCACTACCATAAAAATAGTTACCAATATCAAAGGAACTATCATTGCATTAGTTACTTTGATATTTTTTACTGAAAAAGTTGAAATATTACTTATGGTTAAAATAATCAAAATGAATAAATAAATAATGTGAGCAATTACTTGCTCCTGAAAAAAGAAAATTTCTAATTTGAAAGATAACATTATTGGCACTAAACTAAGACCAGCACTAGATGGTGCAGGAATTCCTGCAAAAAAATTTTTTGCTTCTATTTTATCATCTTTATCTATTACATTGAATCTAGCTAAACGAAATCCCATGGAAATTACAAACATTAAGGCAACTGCCCAGCCAACCCCCTTGATAGGAAAATTATGCAACGACCATTGATAAGCAAGTATTGCTGGTGCTATACCAAAATTTGCAAAATCTGCTAAACTATCCAATTCCGCTCCAAATTTACTACTAGCATTTAATATTTTTGCAAGTCTTCCATCAATGCCATCCAAAAAAGCAGCAATAACTAACAAAGCAACTGCGATCTCCCATCTGCCATCCATAGAATATTTTATTGAAGTTAAACCACAGCATAAAGCAATCACTGTAACTAAGTTAGGAAGAAAATATACAATAGGATAACTAGGTTTTGACATTATTTTTTATCGGTAGCTTTTTTTGCCAAAGTCTTTTTTGTAGATGCCGTTTTTGCAGGAGCTTTTTTAGTAGAAGTCGTGCTTGAAATTGCTTTAGTAACTTCTTTGGTGCCAGCTTTTACAGTCGCTAATTTAGCTATTACCGTTTCTCCCCCAAGCATAGTTTGCCCTAAAGAAACATTGATATCAGCATTAAGTGGCATATATATATCCATTCTTGAGCCGAATTTTATGATACCAAATCTTTCTCCTGCTTTAACTTCTTGATCTTCTTCTAAGTTACAAACAATTCTTCTTGCAATTAATCCTGCAATTTGTGAAAAAATTATAATATCTTTTTGCTCATTTTCTACTACACATACTTGCCTTTCATTGTCAGTAGAAGCTTTTTCTAAAGAGGCATTTAAAAATTTTCCAGCTCTGTAATGTAGTTTCGTTATTTTTCCAGATACTGGGACTCTATTTACATGAACATTAAATACACTTAAAAATAAACTAACTCTTTTAAATGTTTTATTGCCTAATTTTAATTCTGGTGGAGCAATTGCTTCTTCTATTTTGTCAATAGTTCCATCAGCAGGACTTAAAACAAGATTGTCTTTTTTAGGGGCAACTCTGTTTGGATCTCTAAAAAAACAGACTATAAATAAAGTGATAAAAAGAGCAATAGTTCCTATTGGCTTTGATAAAGACATAAGGATAACTGTGGCAACTATTGCGATGATTATGGTTACATAACCTTCTTTATGTATTGCAGGTATAGCATCTTTGATTTTCATAATGTAATATAATATTAATTAAAGTAGATTTTTCTAATATCATATTATATAAATTAGTTTTTTATAAATAGAAATAAAAAAAATAAAATTATGACAAGAAATAAAATTAGTGTTTGTTATGGAGATGGAATAGGTCCTGAAATTATGGAATCTGTGCTAAAAATAATTCAAGCAAGCAAAGTTACTTTAGCAATGGATGTAGTAGAAATCGGTGGAACTCTTTTTGACAAAGGATTCACTAGCGGAATCACCGATGAATCTTGGCAGACTTTATATAATAATAAAATTATTTTTAAAGCTCCAATCACTACTCCGCAAGGAAGAGGAATGAAGAGCATCAATGTAACACTTAGAAAAAAATTTGGTTTATATGCAAATATAAGACCTGTAATCTCTTATGCACCATTTGTTCAATCTCATTTTCCAAAAACTAATCTAGTAATTGTTAGAGAAAATGAAGAAGGCTTATATGCAGGAGTAGAATATAGAATAACTAAGGAAGTTTATGAAACATTAAGATTAGTGAGCAGAACAGGAGCTGCAAAAATCATTGATTTTGCTTTTGATTATGCTGTAAAAAACAAAAGATCAAATGTTACTTGTATGGTAAAAGACAATATTTTAAAATTTTCTGATGGAATTTTTCATAAAGTTTTTGATCAAATAAAAACATCATATCCTGAAATAAAAACTAATCAAATGATTTTAGACATTGGAACAGCAAAAGTAGCCAACAATCCAGAGTCTTTTGATATCATCGTTACTCAAAACCTTTATGGTGACATAATCTCTGATGTAGCTGCTGAAGTAGCTGGTTCAATTGGTATGTGTGGTTCCGCTAATATCGGTGATGATTTTGCTATGTTTGAAGCTGTACACGGCTCTGCTCCTGATCTTGCTGGAAAAAACATTGCTAATCCTAGTGGTTTATTAAATGGAGCCATTATTATGCTAAGATATATGAAAAAATATGAGGTAGCTAGCAAAATAGAAAATGCTTTGAACAAAACTATTGAGCAAGGAATGCATACAGCTGATTTATATAATGAGGAATATAGTAAAGCAAAATTATCTACTACTGAATTTACTGATGCTATCATTGAAAATTTAGGCAAATCTCCTAAAATATTGCCCAAGGCAAAAAAAATCTATGATGAGCAAGATTTAGAAAAAAGAAAATTACAGCTTGATGATTTTAGCAAAATAACAAAAATTAGAGTGGGTATAGATATATTTGTAGATTTAGAAAATTATAATACAGATGATTATTATCAAATAATTGAAGATATTAATCAAGAAACCTTGTCAGAAAAATTAAATTTGCAAGGGGTGTCATTTAAGGGTTTGAAAATTTGGCCTCACATAAGAAAAATGAAAGGGAATTTAAGTTTTTTAAGAATGAGGTTTATTGCTAAAACAAAAATTGCAGCAAGAGAAGATCTAATAGAATTGCTTAATAAATTTGCAGAATTAAAAATTGATGTTATAAAAACACAAACATTATATATTTATGATGATGAGCTAGGCTTTAGTAGAATGCAAGGTGAGTAATAATGCCTGAACAAGATTCTTCAAAACTACAAAAAAAAGATTTAGACAAATCTCAATTAAAAGAGAAAAAACCATTAGAAAAAAACAGTTCTAATACTGATCTAGAGCAACAAATCACACAAGAAATAGAAAACGGTATATATTTTAAAAAAGCTTTAGATTGGTATTTATTAAAATTCTGCAAACCATTATTTGAAAGATTATTTTGGATGATTATTGCCATCATAATGTTATTTACATCATATTTATTATTTGTGCAGATCAAAGGTTGGTTTCCACTAACTATTTATCGTCCTTTGATTTTGAATAAGCAAGATCCCGAATTATTACAATCAGTAAAGAAATTACCTAATATTTATAAAAATTCAGAATATGCTATTTTAGAATATTTGCTGGAGAGCTATGTTAAAATAAGAGAAGAATTCCTGAAGAAAGATGTTAGTGATATATTGGAATTTGACAAGAAAATACAAAAAATAGAAAATCTTTCCACTAGAGCCGTTAGCATTAATTATCAAAAGTTATATGATTATGACAATAAAAATGCTCCAATTCATAAATTAAAAAAATTTAATGGCATTAGATTAATTAATATTAAAGAAATTAAACTAAATCAAAGACCTTTGACTTTACAAGAAAGAATCCTGCATCCTGTCAAAAAAACTATTTTACCTAATTTTGCTAAAATTACTTTTGATACAAACGATATTTATTTAAATAAAAAAGATAAACAATTTTGGCAAGCGAATATAGATTTTCATTTTGAAGGAGTTAATATTAAAGGAAAAAAAGTTTCTTTGACGAAGTTTATAGTAATAGATTATAAATTAACTAAATTATAAAATATGAAAACATCATTATTTATATTAATATTGCTATTTGTTTCAAATTTTTCTTATGCAGAAGAAGAGCAAATTGAAGATCAAGTTAAAAAAAAGGAATTAACTTTAATTCAGCAGGAAAATATTTGGAAACAGCAAAGTAATTCAATTATTTTGCCTAGAAAATTAGCTCACAATGATAAATTAGCCCAATTTATTTACAGAAAAGATGCAATTTATAAATATATAGGAATTTTTGAGCAATATGCTTTTATTAGATTTGGTAAGGGTGAATCTGTATCAGGAGGTATATATATAAATAACCCTAAAGATTGGTATATTAAGGATAAAGGCAATAGTCTGTTATTATTTCCTATCAGTAAATCAGATAAAGCTACTAATATGCTAGTTTTAACTAATAAAAGATCATATCAATTTATTTTAGAAAGCAAGAAGGGCAATTATTTGCATAATCCTGATTTGGTATTTGAAACCCAATTTATCTACCCAGAAAATAAATTAAGCAATATAAAAGTAATCGCTGATAAATTTGACAGTGTAGATAGAATAGACTTTTCTGATTTAAGTAAATATAATTTTCAATATAGCTATACTGGTCCAAGAAAAATAGCTCCTGTAAAAATATTTGATGATCAAAAATGGACTTATTTTGAATTTAATGATAAAAATTCAGGAGTTCCTGCAATATTTTATGTTGATTCTAAAGGATATGAAGGATTGGTTAATTTTAGAACTATTGGAGATTATATAGTAGTGGAGAGATTAAGCGAAACATTCACTTTGAGACATGGAACAGACACTATTTGTGTTTTCAATGACAGATTAATCAAGCAAAAAGCTGCTCAAGCACCAGTACAAAATGCAAAAAAAGCATCTAAGAGATAATTTATACTAATACTATTTTAACTTTATAATTGACCTATAGTCTTCAATATATTTTGCATTTGTTATATGTTTAAACAAAATTCATTTGCTATATCTTTCGAGTGAAGAAATCAGAATTACAAAACTTTTTTTAATTTTTTAGGTAATGAATTTGCATATTTTGTGATATCTCCTGCTCCCATACAAATTATTATATCATTTTCTGTAAGATGTTCTTTTAATTCTGTTGCAAGATTTTCTAAATCTTTAATGACAAAAGCATCTTTTTTGCCTTTTTCCTTAATTGCTTTTATCATTGATTTATTATCAATACCTGCAATTTTTTTTTCTCCAGCTGCAAAAATATCACAAATAAACACCTTATCAGCTAATTCAAAAGAAGTAGCAAAATCATTGAATAAATCATACACCCTAGAATAACGGTGAGGTTGCACCACTGCAATTATATTTCCTTTTTTAGCATTTTTTTTCATATCTTGCACTGCTTGCAAAGATGCTTTTATTTCTGTTGGGTGATGAGCATAATCATCAATAATCGTGATTTTATTTACCTTTCCTCTTACAGTCAATCTTCTTTTTACTCCCATAAAATTCTCTATTGCTTTTTTTATAATTTTTTTCTCAATACCAAATTCACAAGCAATAGTTATCATAGCCAAGCTATTTGAAATATTATGTTTACCAAAAATTGGCAACTTAATATCTTGGATTGTTTTTTCTATCTTATTATCTAAATTAATTTTTACATCAAAAATATAACCTCGGCCCCATATTCTAACATTATGAGCAACAATATTGCTACCCTCATCAAAACCATAAGAAATAATCTTTCTATCAGTTATTTCTTTAATTAAATTTTTTACTACTAAATGATCATTACACATTACTGCAAAACCATAAAAAGGGATATTTTCTACAAAAGTTTTGAAAGCATTTCTTAAATTAGTAAAATTACCGTAATATTCCATATGTTCAGGGTCAATATTAGTAACCACTGCTACAGTTGCAGGCAATTTATTAAAACTCCCATCAGATTCATCAGCCTCTGCAACCAACCAATCTCCTTTTCCTAAATATGCATTAGTATTGCAATAATTCAAAATACCTCCATTTATTACCGTTGGATCATAAGAAGCCTCTTCCAACAAATGAGCAATCATTGAAGTAGTAGTAGTTTTTCCATGTGTTCCTGCTACTGTAATAGATTTTTTCAAATGCATAATTTCTTTCAACATATCAGCTCTTAATATCACTGGTATGTTGTTTTTTCTAGCAGCAATTATTTCTAAATTAGTGTCTTTAATCGCTGAACTCCTAACCACCACTTGAATATTTTTTATATTTTTTTCTTTTTGATCCAAAAAAACTTTTATTCCTAATTTTCTTAATCGAGCAACATTGTTATTATTACTAAGATCAGACCCTTCAACTTTATAATTCAAATTATGCAATATTTCAGCAATACCACTCATACCAATTCCACCAATTCCACAAAAATAAATTTTACCTAAATTTTTTATATCCATTATGCTTTTTTTATAAAATTATCTACCCCTACTTCTTGTAATTTATCAAAAAATTCTGGAAAGCTGGTATTTATCATAGTAATGTCATCTATTACTATTTCTGTTTGAAATGCTAAAGCTAAAACAATAAAAGACATAGCAATTCTGTGATCATGATAAGTGGTGATTATATCTGTCACTTCAAGTTTTTCTGTCCCTTCTATCTCCAACCAATCATCTCCATTATTTGTTTTTACCCCACATTTTTGCAAATTTTCAATAATAGCTAAAAATCTATTACTCTCTTTAACTTTCAATTCTTTTAAACCATTCATTCTAGTTATACCTTTTGCCTTGCTAGCTACAATTGCCAAAATAGGATATTCATCTATAGTTTTGCTGGCGATTTCTGCTGGAATATTAATAGCTTTTAAAATTGAAGTTTTAAGAGTAATATCCACCACCTTCTCTCCTGAGATAATTCTTTCATTATCATAGCTAATCTTTGCTCCCATTTTTTCTACAATTTCAAAAAATCCTGTTCTATATTGATTAAATAAAATATTTTTTAAAGTAATTTGTGAATCTTTGCTAAGCAAGGCAAGTGCTGCCAAGAATGTTGCAGAAGATGGGTCTCCTGAGACTGTAATATCTTTTGCTGGAAGATCTTCCTGAGCATTCAAAGAAATATGTTTTTTGCCCTCAATCATTTCCACCTCTATCTCAAAACCCAAATATTCCATCATAATTTCGGTGTGATCCCTAGTTAATACTGGCTCTATAATAGTTGATTTGCCATAAGCATTTATTGCTGCAAGCAATAAAGCAGATTTTACTTGAGCTGATGGTACTGCAACTTCTGTTTTAATTGCAGTTGCTTCATCATTGCCAATAATTGTGATAGGAAGAAAATTGTTTTCTCTTGCTTGATAATCTACAGCAAATTTTTCTAATGGCTTCAATACTCTGGCCATCGGCCTTTTTACTAAAGAATCATCTCCAGTAAAAACAAAACTTCCATTAATAGTTGCCACTAAACCCATTAACAATCTCACTCCTGTTCCTGAATTTTGTAAGTCTAAAATATTTTTTGGGCTAGAAAAGCAAGCAAAACCATTTCCTTTGACAAAATAGTCATTTTCTTCTTTATAAATTTCTACACCCAAATATTGCAATGCTTTTTTGGTTGCCAAAACATCTTCTGCTTCTAACAATCCTGTTATTTTTGTTACTCCCATCATTTGAGATGCAAGAATAAGAGCTCGGTGAGAGCAAGATTTATCAGATGAAACAAAAATTTCTCCTTTAAGAGATATTTTGCTATTAGGTTTTATGGTTATTTGTTTTTTTTGCATTTACTTTTTTGTCAAAAAAAATAGCTTAAAAAAACATTTATAAAAAGCAAGGAATTCTTGTATTTTTATTCTAATTTTTTAAGATCAAGCCTTCTGATAAATATTAATATTATAAGCATAATATTTGCAATAATTATAGCAACTGTATATAAAGAATTTACTAATGAATAATTTTCTAAGGCTAAAATAACAAAAAAACTTTCAATAATCATTAATATATATAACAATAATAGTTCTTCAAATGGCTTTATATAAGATTTTTTAAGGGTTGGAATATAGGCAATTACATCAATTACTGTAATTAATATCACAAACCATAAAGGATTAGCGGTAATATACCAAACTGGTATAGCAGAAAGTGCTAAAAGTAAGAAAAATTTATCATTTCTTGTTATGATAATATCAGATTTTTTTAAATATGATAAAAATGCTATGAATGCAGTGATGATAACTGAAAAACCTACGGCCCAAGCTCCTGCTCCTGCATTGTCAGAAATTTGAGCACAAAAAACCATAGCAGTAGAAATAGTCCAAATTAACCAAGTAAAAAAATGAGGTTTTGTTTTTCCTAGTAAAATAGATTTTATATAAGGAATAGAGGATGCAAATGTAAAAAAGACGGCAATAATTCCTAAAATTTCTTTTTGCATTACCTTATACTATTTTTAGAAAATTACTCTTCTGATTTTTTGCTATCGGAGTTATTTTTACTTTCTTTGCTAGAATTGTTCTGAGGTTTTTTTGAAAAGTTAGAATTTTTAGAACTTGATTTTCTATTGTCGCCAAATGAACCTGATCTTCTGTCATTAGACCTGTCTGACCTTCTATTGTCACCAAATGAACTTGATCTTCTATCATTAGACCT
>CBDCUE010000006.1:0-66453 GCA_965222515.1 Rickettsiales bacterium
GCAAAGCACCGCAAGAAGTCCCGATTAATGTTGCTGCAAGTCCAAATATTTTTACAATATATGCAATATCTATTTTAGAAAATCCTAATTCTAATATAAATGGATTAGTCATTACCCCAGCATAAGCATCACCTAATTTAAAAGAAATTATGAATAAAATAGTAATTAAAAAATAACCTTTTGTTCTTTGATAAAAATCAATAAAAGGTTGCTCAATATATCTTTTTAGCCAATTTTGATAATTTACTTTTTTTACTTCATTTTTAGAACTGGTTAAAAACACAGAGTAAAGGGCAAGAAATAAATAGCTAAAACTAAGCAATAAAATGGCAAAAGAAAAACTTGTTTTAGCTGAGATAATTAAAACTACGGCACCAGATATCACCAAACCAACACGATAACCGTAAATATATAGACTAGTTGCAGTTGCTTGGTTCTCTGTTTCAAAAACTTCTATTCTATAAGCATCAATAACAATATCTTGGGTAGCTGATATAAAGGTTATAGATAGAGCTATTAAAGCAACCAAAAATAACTGTTTTTCAGGATTACTGTTTGATAAAGCTAAAATAGCAAAAAATAGCATAATTTGAGTAACAATTAACCAAGATTTTCTTAAACCGTATTTTTTGCTCAAAAAAAACACAGCAACTCCATCCATCGCAGGAGCCCAAATGAATTTTAAAACATATGGCATAGATACTATAGAAAAGAGCCCAATAGTAGTTTTGTCTATACCCAATTCTTTTAACCAAATGCTCATAGTAGAAAAAGCCAAGGCAAGAGGCATAGCAGCTGCGATTCCTAAAATAAATATATCTAAATATTTTTTGTAATCTTTATATAGTGATAATTGTTTTTTCATTTTTATGATTAATAAAATTAATTTAGTGTATTAATTCTTGTCTTACTTTTAGATTATAAATCTATATTGCCTTTTAGCTTTTGGCAAGGGTAAAATAATAAGGCTAAAACTTCTTTTTTGAAAAAAAAATATAAAAATCTTGCATATTAATAATTACTATATTATAAATTCCCTCTCTAAAACAAAAGGCATATTATTATTTAAGCAAAACAATGGCAAAAAAAGAGTTACTTGGTATTATAAAACTGCAAATTCCAGCAGGAGCTGCTAATCCATCTCCGCCAGTAGGACCTGCATTAGGGCAGAAAGGCTTGAACATTATGGATTTTTGTAAGCAATTTAACGAGGCTACAAAAGAGTTTGAAAAAAACATGCCTATTCCTGTAGAAATTACTGCTTATAAAGATAAATCTTTTACTTTTTTTACCAAAACTCCACCCGCTTCTTTTTTAATTTTAAAACAAGCTAAGTTAAAAAAAGGTTCTGGAGAAACTGGTAAAAAAACTTTAAAAGAAATGAAAAAAGCTGACTTTGCTGAGATTGCTAAAATAAAACAAAAAGATTTGGATCTACCAATTGAATCTATTGTTAATATGTTGGTTGGAACAGCTAGATCTATGGGAATCAGAGTTGTTGATGCATAATTTGTAATAAATTAAATTAATGTTAAAAAAAGGAAAAAGACTGCAAAATCTATATAATGGTTTAATAAAGGATAAGGAATATCCTGTTGATGAAGCTATTTCTTTAATAAAAAAGAATGCAGTAGTAAAGTTTGATGAAACTGTAGAGATTATCTATAATTTGAATGTTGATCCTAAATATCAAGATCAAATTGTAAGAGAAATGGTGCAAATGCCAGAAGGTGTGGGTAAAACAATAAAAGTTGCTGTTATTGCAAAAACAGAAAAACACGAAGAGGCAACTAAAGCAGGAGCTGACATTGTTGGTGGTGAAGAATTAGTTCAAGAAATTAAATCTGGAAAAATAGAGTTTGATGTTTTAATCGCTACTCCAGATATGATGGCTAAGGTAGGATCTTTAGGAAAAATATTGGGGCCAAAGGGATTAATGCCTAATCCAAAATTAGGAACAGTAACGGTAGATGTGGCCAAAGCAGTTGACAATGTAAAAAAAGGTCAAGTGGAAATTAAAGCTGACAAATATGGAATTGTTCATACTGGTATAGCAAAAGCTAGTTTTACAGAAGCAAAACTAAAAAACAATATTGTTGCTTTGCATAATGCAATAAAACAAGCAAAACCATCAGGAGTAAAAGGAACATATATTAAAAAAATGTCCATCGGTTCTACTATGGCTCCGTCTTTGCAAATATCACTATCATCTTTGGTATAGAGAAATGAATAAAACAGATAAACAAAATTTTGTTGTAAATTTAAAAGGAGAGTTAGAAAATGCTAATATAATTATTTTAGCTCATTATTCTGGCCTTACTGTAACTCAAGTTAATTTACTTAGAAGCAGTGCAAAAAAACAAGAAGTTAATGTTAAAGTTGCCAAAAACTCTTTAATTAAACTTGCTTTAGAAAATACGGATTTTTCTTCATTGCAAGATAATCTATCAGGTCCAACTATTATGATTTTTGCAGATAATATAGTTTCTGCCGCAAAAGTTTTAGTAGATTTCGCAAAAAAGAATGAGCAGTTAGCGATAAGAACTGCCTCATTTAACAAATCTTTGATGAGTACAGAGGAAATAATTAATCTTTCCAAAATGCCATCATTAGATGAAATTAGAGCCAAGTTAATTGGCCTAATGTCTACTCCAGCACAAAAATTAGCATATGTTCTTCAGGCACCTGCTTCTTCTTTTGTTAGAGTAATTCAAGCTTATTCCAAAAAATAATAATTAATTAAGGTATTACAAATTATGGCTGATTTAAATAAAATTGTTGACGAGTTGTCAGTTTTAACTGTTATAGAAGCTGCAGAGCTTTCTAAATTGTTAGAAGAAAAATGGGGAGTAACAGCTGCTGCTCCAGTTGCTGTGGTTGCTGCTGGCGATGCTGGTGCTACTGCTCTTGCTACAGAAAAAACTGATTTTTCTGTTTTCTTGGTATCTTTTGGTGCACAAAAAATTAGTGTTATCAAAGAGGTTAGAGGAATTACAGGCTTAGGTTTGAAAGAATCTAAAGATTTAGTTGAAAGTGCTCCTAAAGAAATTAAGGGAGGAGTTGCTAAAGAAGAAGCTGAAAAAATGAAAACAGCTTTAGAAGCAGCTGGTGCTACTGTAGAGTTGAAATAGTTTTTTTTAAAAAAGCTATTTCTATACTAAAACAAAATAAATTATACAAATCAATTTTGTTTTAGTATGTGCTGGGTATTTTTTTATAAAATATCCAGATATTCCTATTACTTAAATTTACAAGTTTCATAAATGAGCGAAGTCGTTAAAAATACAGAGTTTCTTAATTTTCGTAAAAATTATAGCAAAATTAAAGATGTGGCTGAATTGCCTAATTTAATAGAAGTGCAAAAAAAATCTTATAAAAGTTTTTTTGACCCGCAAAACATTTCAAATGAAAATGGTTTGGGAAAAGTATTCACATCAGTATTTCCTGTAAATGATTTTACAGACTTATCTACTATAGAATTTGTAAGTTATAGGTTAGAAAAACCAAAATATTCTCAATTAGAATCTATTAAAAGAGGGGTTACTTATGCTGCTACAATTAAAGTAACTTTTAGATTAATAGTTTGGCTAATTGACGACGAAACTGGTTCTAAAGAGGTTAAATCAATCAAAGAGCAAGAAGTGTTTTTTGGTGAAATACCTTTAATGACAGAAAAAGGAACTTTTATTACCAATGGAACAGAAAGAGTTGTAGTTTCTCAATTACACAGATCTCCAGGTGCTTTTTTTGAGCATGATAAAGGTAAAGCAACCCACCAAACAAAACTACTTTATTCAGCAAGAATTATTCCTTATAGAGGATCTTGGCTTGATTTTGAATTTGACACAAAGGATTTATTACATTTTAGAATAGATAGAAGAAGAAAAGTAATAGGAACTGTTTTTTTAAAAGCTTTAGGATTAACAGATCAAGATATTTTTGACAGATTTTACACGGTAAAAGATGCAACAATAACAGAAGAAGGAGCAATAATAGATTTTGATATAAAAATCTTAAAAGGTTCTATAACTCCATTTGATATTATTTCTGCCAATGATAAAAAAATAAAAATCAAGAAAGACACAAAAGTAACTTCACTTGTTTTAAAGAAATTAGCAAATGATGATTTATCTAAAATAATCATAAAAACAGAAGATTTATTAGGTTTTGTAGTAGCTGATAATTATCAAGATGTTTTTAAAGCAGGAGAAAAAATTACAGAAGAAAATATAAATAAAATATCATCTCTTCCACAGATAAAAATATTCTCGCCTTATTTGTTTGCTGAAAAAAGCTATATATATAACACTTTTGCAACTGACAAAACAACCTGTGAAGAAGAAGCTTTAATAGAAATTTACAAAATATTAAGACCAGGTGATCCACCTTCAGTAGAGGCAGCAAGAGAAGTCTTTACTTCATTATTTTTTAATTTTGACAGATATGATTTATCTCCTGTTGGAAGAATGAAATTGAACGAAAGATTAGATATGGAACTGCCAGAAGAAGTAACTCTTTTAACTAAAGAAGATGTTATTAGGGTAGTAGAAGTTTTGATAGAGATGAAACAAAAAAATGCTGCTAGTGATGATATTGATCATTTAGGTAATAGAAGAGTTAGGTCTGTTGGAGAATTGGTAGAAAACCAATTTAGAATTGGTTTAGTGAGAGTTCAAAGAGCAATTCAAGAAAGAATGAATTCTGTTGAGATTGATGCTGTATTGCCTCAAGATTTAATTAATGTAAAATTATTGGTTGCTATATTAAGAGAATTTTTTGGGACTTCTCAATTATCTCAATTTATGAGCCAAACAAATCCTCTTGCAGAAATAACTCACAAAAGAAGATTGTCAGCCTTAGGGCCTGGAGGATTAGCAAGAGATAGAGCTGGTTTTGAAGTTAGAGATGTGCACACTTCTCATTATGGTAGAATTTGCCCTATTGAAACTCCAGAAGGACAAAATATAGGTTTAATCAGTTCAATTGCATCTTATGCTAAAATTAATGAATATGGTTTTATTGAAAGTCCTTATAGAAAAGTAGAAAATGGTATAGTAAGTGATGAAATTCATTATTTATCTGCAACTAAAGAATCAGGCTTCGTTATTGCTCAAGCAAATGAAAAAATGGATGAAAATGGTAAATTAATAGCTGACTTACATAATTGTAGATTTAATGGAGATTATATGATGTTTTCATCAAATGAAATTAATTATATTGATGTATCGCCAAAACAATTAGTATCAGTTGCAGCTGCTTTAATACCATTTTTAGAAAATGATGATGCCAACAGAGCATTGATGGGTTCAAATATGCAGAAGCAAGCTGTGCCATTATTATATAATTCAGCTCCAATTATTGGAACTGGTATGGAAAAAATAATAGCAAAAGATTCATCTGCTTGTGTTGTAGCAAATTCTAACGGAATAGTAGAGAAAGTTGATTCTTTAAGAATTATGGTTAGAGTTACAGATGAAGATAGCAGTAACTTAATAGATATTTATGAATTAGAAAAATATCAAAGATCAAACCAAGACACCTGTATTAATCAAAAACCTATTGTAAAATTAGGTCAAGAAATCAAAAAAGGTGACATTTTGGCAGATGGTCAAAGCACTAAAAATGGTGAATTAGCATTAGGAAAAAATGTTTTAGTTGGTTTTATGTCTTGGAATGGATATAATTTTGAGGATTCCATTATTATTTCAGAGAAATTAGTGAGAGATGATGTATTTACTTCTGTGCATATTGAAAAATTTGAAATTACAACAAGAGATACAAGATTAGGAGCAGAGGAAATAACTAGAGATATTCCCAATGTTTCTGAAGAATCTTTAAGACATACAGATGAAGTAGGTATTGTAAATGTTGGATCTGAAGTAAGTGGTGGAGATGTTTTAGTTGGAAAGGTAACTCCTAAAAGTGAAACTCCTGCTACTCCAGAAGAAAAACTTCTTAGAGCTATTTTTGGAGAAAAAGCTTATGAAATTAAAGACTCTTCTTTATATGTTCCTCCTGGGGTTAAGGGAACAGTAGTAGATGTTAGAGTTTTTACTAGAAGAGGTGTAGAAAAAGATGAAAGAGCTATTACTATTGAAAGACAAAAAATTGCAAAATTAACTAAGGATAAAGAAGAAAAAATAGTTATTCTTGAAAAGCATTTAAGAGAAAAAATAGAGCATCTTTTTTTAGGCAATAAACTTGTTAAAGCATTAGGAAAATTAAAATCAAATCATCAATTGAAAAAAGATGATTTATCTGAAATTAAATTTGCTAATTTAAGAAAAATTTCTATAGAAGATAATTCTGTTAACAGCAAAATAGAAGCTTTAATAAAATCATTTGATACAGTAGTTGGTAATTTTGCAAATCAGTTAAGTGATGATCTTGCAAAACTGCAAAGTGGTGATGATTTACCTCAAGGTGTTTTAAAATACATCAAAGTATTTGTGGCTGTGAAAAAAACATTGAAACCTGGAGATAAAATGGCAGGAAGACATGGAAATAAAGGTGTAGTATCTAAAATAGTTGCTATTGAAGATATGCCTTATCTTGAAGATGGAACTTCTCTTGACATTTTATTAAATCCTTTAGGTGTGCCTTCTCGAATGAATGTAGGGCAAATTTTAGAGACTCATTTAGGTCTTGCTTCTTACAAGGTAGGTAGAGACTTAGCTAAAAAAATTGAGCAAACTCAAAATGAAGCAGAATTAGAGCAGTTAAAAGCAAAAGTTATTAAGATTTATAATGATCAAGAAATAGCAGATACTATTAAAGATTTTAATGATAAAGAATTTAAGTCTTTTGCAAAGCATAGTTTAAAAAAAGGTATTGCTATTGCTACTCCTGTATTTGATGGTGCCAAAGAAAATGATATTGTTGAAATGTATCAAAATGCTAATTTGGAAACAGATGGTAAGATGTGGGTATATGATGGAAAAACAGGTGAAAGGTTTGATAGAAGAGTAACAGTTGGTTATATTTATATGTTAAAACTTCATCATTTAGTTGATGATAAAATTCATGCTAGATCAGTTGGACCTTATAGTTTAGTAACTCAGCAGCCACTTGGGGGTAAATCTCATTTTGGAGGTCAAAGATTTGGAGAAATGGAATGTTGGGCATTGCAAGCATATGGTGCTTCTTTTACTTTGCAGGAGATGCTTACTGTAAAATCTGATGATGTTACGGGTAGGTTAAAATTATTTGAAGCAGTAGTAAAAGGAGAAAGTGATTTTGAATATTCAGTTCCAGAATCATTTAATGTAATGATTAAAGAATTAAAATCTCTTTGTCTAAATGTTAATTTAGAATTAGAAAATTAGAAAGATTAAAGCATTATCTAGTTTTTTAATGTAAATTATCAAATGTTTGATAATATACATTGCAGGTTTGCAATCTATATTCGTATAAATGTTTAATAGATTGCAAAACTGCATATAACAATTTTAACTTAAGAAAAACCGTGTAAATGTTTTGTAGATTGCAAAACTGCACATAACAACCTTAACTTAAAAAATAACTTAACTTTAAAAATTATGAATAATAAGGAACCTAAGCAAGTGTCTTTTAACTTTGATGAGACTAAGCAAGATTTTAATACAGTTAAAATCTCCATTGCAAGTTCGGAGCAAATTAGAACTTGGTCTTATGGTGAGGTAAAAAAGCCTGAAACTATTAATTATAGAACTTTTAAGCCAGAAAGAGAGGGGTTGTTTTGTGCTAGAATTTTTGGTCCAGTAAAAGATTATGAATGTCTTTGTGGAAAATATAAAAGAATTAAATATAAGGGAATAATTTGTGAGAAATGTGGTGTTGAAGTAGCTACTTCAAAAGTAAGAAGAGAGAGAATGGGGCATATTGAGTTAGCATCTCCTGTAGTGCATATTTGGTTTTTAAAATCACTACCTTCAAGAATAGGAACATTGCTTGAAATTACCTTAAAAAACATAGAAAAAGTATTATATTTTGAAAGCTATATTGTGACTGAACCAGGTATTACTTCTCTTAAATATGGTCAAGTATTAACAGAGGAAATGTATGATGAGGCTGTTATTGAATTTGGTGAAAGTGGTTTTTCTGTAGGGATTGGAGCTGAGGCTATAAAAACTCTACTTGCTAATATTGATCTTGGTAAAGAGCAAAAAATCTTGAGAAAGATGTTGCAGGACGAGAAATCTGAAACTAAGAAAAAGAAAATTGTAAAAAAATTAAAATTAGTTGAAGATTTTCATGCATCTGAAAATAAATTAGAATGGATGGTCGTTGATGTAATACCAGTTATTCCACCTGATATTAGACCATTAGTAATGTTAGATGGTGGTAGATTTGCTGCATCTGACTTAAATGAATTATATAGAAGAGTTATTAACAGAAATAACAGATTAAAAAGATTAATAGAACTTAAATCTCCAGAAATCATCATTAGAAATGAAAAAAGAATGCTACAAGAGTCCGTAGATGCTTTATTTGATAATTCTAGAAGAGTAAGACCTCTTAAAAACTCTTCAAAAAGAGCTTTTAAGTCTTTAACTGATATGTTGAAGGGAAAACAAGGTAGATTTAGACAGAATTTATTAGGAAAAAGAGTAGATTATTCTGGAAGATCAGTGATTGTGGTAGGTCCTACTTTAAAACTGCATCAATGTGGTTTACCTAAGAAAATGGCTTTAGAATTATTTAAGCCTTTTATTTATAGAAAATTAGAGCTTTATGGTATTACTAGTTCACTGAAAGCTGCTAAAAAATATGTAGAAATGGGACATACGGAAGTGTGGGATATTCTAGCGGAAGTGATAAAAGAACATCCTGTATTATTAAATAGAGCTCCTACTTTGCATAGGTTAGGAATTCAAGCTTTTGAGCCAATGTTAGTAGAAGGAAAAGCTATAACCCTTCATCCATTAGTATGTTCAGCATTTAATGCTGATTTTGATGGAGATCAAATGGCAGTTCATGTTCCTATTTCATTAGAAGCTCAGATTGAGTCAAGAGTTCTTATTATGTCAACTAATAATATTTTGAATCCATCTAATGGAAAACCTATTATTGTGCCATCTCAAGATATGGTTTTAGGTTTATATTATATGTCTTTAGAATTAGAAGGAAAAGAAGAAAAAAGACAATTATTTGGAACAGCATCTGAAGTAGAATATGCTTTATATAGCAAAGCTGTTGATTTGCATACAAAAATTAAATTTAGATATGAAGGAGTAACTTATGATACTACTGTTGGAAGAACTTTGATTTCTCAAATTTTACCAAAAGGTCATAATCTTGATTTTGAAGTTGTTAATAAATTAATGACAAAAAAAGCAATTAGTAATGTAATTGATTTAGTATATCGTTTATCAGGTCAAAAAAACACTGTTATTTTTTGTGATAAATTAATGGCAATAGGTTATAAATATGCTACAAAATCTGGTATTTCATTTGGAAAAGATGATATGTTAATACCAGAAAGCAAAGATAAGCATATTAATAACACTTTAAATGAAGTAAAAGAATTTAATAAACAATATGTTGATGGTTTAATTACTTCTGGAGAAAAATACAATAAAGTAATTGATGCCTGGTCATTATGTACTGATAAAGTTGCTGAAGATATGATTAAACAAATTTCATCAATTCAAAAAATAAAAAAAGAGCAGGAGCATAGTAGTGAGCAAATAAACTCTATTTATATGATGGCTCATTCTGGAGCCAGAGGTTCAGCTACTCAAATCAAGCAGTTGGCAGGAATGAGAGGGTTGATGGCAAAACCGAGTGGAGAAATTATTGAAACTCCTATTATTTCAAACTTTAGAGAAGGGTTGAGTGTATCTGAATATTTTAATTCTGCCCATGGTGCTAGAAAAGGACTTGCAGATACCGCACTAAAAACTGCAAATTCTGGATATTTAACTAGAAGATTAGTAGATGTGGCTCAAAATTGTGTTACTACAGAAGAAGATTGTAAAACTGAGGATTTTATTCAAGTAAAAACAGAAATGGAAGGTGTTAATGTAGTTACATCACTTTCTGAAAAAATTTTAGGAAGAGTGTTGGGAGAAGATTTGATTAATCCAAAAACTAAGGAAGTAATAATTAAAAAAGGAACTTTAATAGATGAAGAAAAGGCTAGTATCATAGAGAATTACGGTTTTAATATTGCAAAAGTAAAATCAGTTCTTACTTGTAAAGCAAAATATGGAGTATGCACTAGATGTTACGGTAGAAATTTAGCTACAGGAGATTTAGTGAATGTAGGAGAGGCAGTAGGAGTAATAGCTGCTCAATCTATTGGAGAACCTGGAACTCAGCTTACTATGAGAACTTTCCACATTGGAGGGGCTGCAACTAGAGGTGCTGAGCAATCAAGTATTGATGCTCCAACTGATGCAGTAGTTAAATTAGAAAATGCTAATTTAGTAGTTGATTCAAAAGGCAGAAAAGTAATTTTAAATAGAGGAGCAGAACTTGCTTTGATAGATAAGAATGGAATTCAGGTTACTAAACATAAATTACCTTATGGTAGTAGATTAAAATTTGACGATGGTAGTCAAGTGAGAAAAGATGATAGAGTGGCTGAATGGGATCCTTACAATATTCCAATTATCTCAGAAGTTTCTGGTATAGTTAAATATAAAGATTTAGTAGAATCTGTTTCTTATAAAGAAGAAACTGAACTTACTACAACTCTTTCTACCAAAGTAATTATTGATTGGAAAGCATCTGAAGCAGGAAAAGACTTAATACCTAGAGTGGCTATCTATGATAAAGAGGGAAATATTAAAAAGCTAAAAACACAAGTTGATGCTAGATATTTCTTATTTATAAATGCAGTATTGAATGTTGAAAATGATCAAGAAATTTTTGCTGGAGATGTTTTGGCTAGAATACCAAAAGCATCATCTAAGATTTCTGACATCACAGGAGGATTACCTAGAGTGGCAGAACTTTTTGAGGCAAGAAAGCCTAAGGATTTTGCTATTATCTCAGAAATTTCGGGAACTGTACTTTTTGGAAAAGATTATAAAGCAAAAAGAAGAATTATAATTAAAAATGACGAAGAAAGAGAGATTGAGTATTTAGTTCCTAAAGGAAAACATATTGCGGTAAATGAAGGTGATTATGTTAATAAAGGTGATTTGTTAATGGATGGAAATCCAGTGCCTCATGATATTTTAGGAGCAATGGGTATTGAAGCTTTGGCCGTTTATATGGTTGATGAAGTGCAGAAAGTATATAAATTACAAGGTGTAAAAATTGATGATAAGCATATAGAAGTTATCTTGTTGCAAATGTTAAGGAAAGTAGAGGTGGTTAGTGCTGGTAATACTACTTTAATAGTAGGAGAAGTTATTTCTAAAACAGAATTGGATGAAATAAACAAAAAAGCTAAAGAAGAAAAATATAAACCTGCCACAGCTAAAACTATCTTGCAAGGTATTACAAAAGCTTCATTATACACAGATTCTTTTATTTCTGCTGCATCATTTCAAGAAACAACTAAGGTATTAACAGAAGCAGCGGTTAGTTGCAAAAAAGATGGTTTAAGAGGATTAAAAGAAAATGTAATAGTTGGAAACTTAATCCCTGCAGGAACTGGTTATTACACAGCACAGCTAAAACAAGAAGCTCATAAAAGAGATGAAGAATTGCTTGCTAAAGAAATAGCCAATCAAGATGAAGCAGAAGCTTTGGAATCATCTAATGCGGTTAAAAAAGAAGAAAAGAATGTTAGGGAAGAGCAGAAAACCGTTCAATAATCTTTATTATAGTTGATTCTTTTTAATTATCTTAATATATTTATTTTTAATAATTAATTGTTAATTATACTATTTTAGCTTTATAATTGACCTATAGCCAAAAAGATGTTTAGTAGAAATTGTTTTTTTTAATTATTTGTTAGCCATAGCTAACAGATTATTAAAAAAAGCAATTTATGCTGAGCAGATTGAAGGCTATAGGTCAATTATAAAACTAAAATAGTATTAAATAAACATATTATGACACAAGAAAAAAGAATAATTTTCTCTAACGATGATTATATAGAAAAAGATTATAGAATCTATAAAGGAGATAATTTAGAAATATTGCCCAAAATTCCTAAAAAGACAGCCAATCTTATTTTTGCAGATCCACCATATAACTTACAATTAAAACAAGAATTATATAGACCTAACCATACAAAAGTAGATGGAGTAAATGATAATTGGGATCAATTCTCTTCTTTTAAGGAATATGACGATTATACAGAAAAATGGCTTTCACATTGTAAAAACATTTTAACAGATGATGGAACTATATGGGTTATAGGTTCGTATCATAATATTTTTAGAGTAGGAAAAATAATGATGGATCTAGGATATTGGATATTAAATGATGTTATATGGCATAAATCAAACCCAATGCCAAATTTCAGAGGGGTAAGATTTACCAATGCAACAGAAACTATTATTTGGGCAAAAAAAACAGAATATCAAAAAAAATATACCTTTAATCATCAAGTAATGAAAAAATTTAACAATGGAAAACAGATGACTTCTGTATGGAACATACCTTTATGTACAGGAAATGAAAGGATTAAGGGTAAAGATGGAAAAAAAGCACATTCTACACAAAAACCTGAGCTATTATTAAGAAACATAATTTTGTCTAGTACTAAAGAAAATGATTTGGTGTTAGATCCTTTTTTAGGTAGTGAGACAACAATGGCTATTGCAAAAAAATTAAATAGAAAAGCTATTGGTATAGAAAAAGAAAAAAAATATGTTGAGATTGCTAAAAATAGATTGAGTTCTATTGATGCAAAAAACTATGTAAATATGAGAATAACTGAACCTAAAAAAGAGGTTCTTCAAAGGGTTAGTATGAAAGAATTAGTTGACAAAAACTTTTTACAAAAAGATCAAAAACTATTTAGCAAGTGTAAGTCTTATGTAGCCTCTTTATTAGAGGATGGCAGTCTTAGACATAACAATGACAATGGTTCAATACATCAAATTTCTGCTAAATTAAAAAATGCAGAAAGTTTTAATGGTTGGTTATATTGGTACATAGAAAAAAACGATAATTTTGTAATGATAGATGAGATAAGAAAATTATATAGAAATAAATATGCAATATAAGAAATTTTGTTCCATACTTAATTCTAATATATTTGAAAAATCAAAATCTAAGTTACTAACAGCAATATCTGAACGTCCAGAAAGATATATTGGACTATTTAGAGCGACAAAACCAAAAACAAAAATTATTCAAAATTTACTACAATCCCAAGAAATAAAATTTGGAGATAGTTTTGAAGAAATTATTAGAGAATATATATTAGAGATGGGATATAAAAATCAAGGTAGAAAAATATCTAAAACTTGTTATGATTTATGTGAAGATGTTATAAAAAGATTATCAAATAAATAAAAATACTATGAAAATTGTAATATTAGGTTCTGGTGCAAGGGAGCATTCCATTTGTGTGGCTATCTCTAAATCAAGATTATTAACAAAATTATATATCATTGCTGGAAATGCTGGAATAGCAAATGTGGCAGAAATAGTTGATATTTTACTAAGTGATTTTGTTGCTATCAAGAATTTTTGTTTAGCAAAAGAAATAGATTTAGTTTTTGTAGGACCAGAGCAACCATTAGTGGATGGTATTGTAGAATTTTTAGAAAAATTTAATATTGCAGTTATTGGTGCAGATAGTTATTGTGCACAATTAGAATCTTCCAAGAGTTTTACTAAAAAAATTTGTGATATTAAAAATATTCCTACGGCAAAATATCAGGGTTTTACTAATGAAGAAGATGCTATTATTTATTTAGCAGAAGAAAATAAATATCCACAAGTGATAAAAGCTGATGGGTTAGCAGCAGGGAAGGGTGTTATTATTGCTGCTGATTTTGCAGATGCTAAGCAGGCTGTGAAAGAGATCTTTGCTGGAAAATTTGGTTCTATGTCTAAAATCATAATAGAAGAATTTTTAATAGGAATAGAAGCTAGTGTGTTTGCTATTGCTGATGGTAATAGCTTTAAATTATTGTCAAATGCAGGAGATCATAAAAGAATAGGAGATGGTGATGTTGGTTTAAATACAGGTGGAATGGGTAGTTATTCACCTAGTCCTTTTGTAACCAAAGAAATAGAAAATCAAGTGATAGAAGAGATTTTAAAACCAACTTTTTCTTATTTAAAAGAGCAAGGTCATAACTATAAAGGAATCATTTTTGCAGGTCTTATGATAAGTAAAGAGCAAAAAGCTTATTTAATAGAATATAATATTAGGTTTGGAGATCCTGAAACTCAAAGCATTCTGTCTAGATTAGAAACAGATTTTTTAGAAATTTGCAAAGCTGTAAAAGAGCAAAAGTTAGCAGATTTGGAAGTGAAGTTCTCTAATAAAAAAGCTGTTACTTTGGTTATTTCTAGCAATGGTTATCCAGAAAATTACAAAAAGGGTGGTGTGATTAATTTAGATAATATTGATAAGGAAAAAGTAACAATTTTTCATGCTGGAACAAAAGTACAAAATAATCAATTAATTGCAAATGGTGGTAGAGTTTTAAACCTAACTGCCATAGAAGATAGTTTTGCTAAAGCAAGAGATGCTGTTTATGAGCAAGCAGAAAAAATAAAGTGGCAAGATAAATATTATAGAACAGACATTGCCCAGAAAGTTGTGTGATTTATGAAAGAAATAATTTTGTTTTAGTATAATCCTTTTTATGAATAGAACAGAGCTTTTGCATAGTATAAAAAAAAGATTTTTGCAAAATGATATAAGTAGCTTTGATGCTAGTATTTTATTTTTTGATGTTTTAAATATTTCTAAGGAAGAATTTTATAGTGATCCTAAAAAAGAAGTTAGTAAGAAAATTCAGAAAAAATTATTAAAATTATCAGAAGAAAGAATTGTTGAAAAAAAACCAGTTAGTAAAATAATTGGTAAAAAGGAGTTTTTCTCTTTAGATTTTTTTGTAGATGAAAATGTTTTAGATCCAAGGGCAGATAGTGAGACTTTAGTAGAATTAGCATTAGAATATATAAAAAAAACTAACAATAAAAACTTAAATATTTTAGAAATAGGCACAGGATCTGCTTGTTTGATTATTTCTCTTATCAAAAATATAAAAAAAACAATATTTGGCATAAAAAAATGCCAAGGAACAGCAATAGATATTTCCTCTCAAGCTTTAAAAATAGCAAAAAAAAATATCAAATTTCATAATTTAGAAAATAATATAGAGCTAGTAAAAAGCAATCTTTTTAATGAGTTAAAACCAGTCAAAAGTTATGATTTGCTAATTTCCAACCCTCCTTACATTCCATTTAAAGAAATAGCAGGATTGCAGCAAGAAGTTTTTTTACACGATCCTCATTTAGCTTTAGATGGAGGAAGAGATGGTTTAAATTTTTATAGTGAAATAGCAAAATCTTCTAAAGATTTTTTGAAAGCAAGAGCCTTAATTATTTTAGAAATAGGGCAAGGGCAAGAAGATCAAATAAAAACTATATTTTTGCAACAAAGTTACAGTTTTTTAGCAGAACAAAAAGATTTGGCAGGAATTATTAGATGTTTGGTATTTCAAAATAATTGACAAAATACGATTTGTGAAAAAAGTTGTTATTTCTAATCTGCTAAGCTTATCATAGATTTATAGCCAGTTCCTGCATAATTATTTATTTGTTCTTCTGATAACTTGCTTGTTACATAGTTTTTTAGAAATTGTGATAAATATTGGGCAGTTTCAATAGTAGTTTTTTGTTCTATCTTTAATTGCTTAAAAAAAATATCAAACTCTAAAAAATTGTTAAAGGCGAAAATATCTTGCCAAATTTTTTGATTAGAATAGCATAATCTGATAAAATTTTGATAATTAGGAAAATCTTTTTTTAATGTTTCACATGAAACATCTAGCTTTTTTTGATTATTATCAAAATTTTTTTCAAAAAAGAAAAAAGCAAGTTTTTGTGGTAAGTGAGAAATTAATCCATAAATTTTATCATGTGCTTTACTATCTAAATATTCTATATGCATAGAAATGCTTTTGAAAAACTTTGCTATTATTTGAGTTTTATCATTTTTTTTGCTTGTTATTATTAGCTTTTTATTTTGATATAGATTTTTCTTTATTGCTCCAATGCCAGAAATATGAGAACCTGCAATAGGGTGAGAAGCCACAAAAGAATTTGTATAATCTCCTAAAAATTCTTCTGCAATAGTCATAATAGTATTTTTTACAGAACCTAAATCGCAAATAATTACATCTTTTTTTAAATTCATATCTGATATTTTAATAAAAATATCTTGATAAGTTTTTAAGGGAGTAGCAATAAAAATTAGATCTGCTATTTTTAGATCATTATAATCAGTGGTGCTTTTTTGCTGAAGTGTTTTTTCAAGCTGTTTTTTGTCTTTTAAAATGATTACAATTTTATGATTTTTTTTGTTTAAAACATAGGCTAGTGAACCACCCATTAAACCTCCTCCAATTATTGCTATATTTAGTTTTTTCATATAAATTTTATTTTTTAAGCAGTCTCTCATCTGTAACAAAAAATTCTTTTTTGCTACTATTTAAAAAAATTTTTGCACCGATGGGCAAAGGAGCATTTTGGGCCTTATGTCCTGCTGGAAAATTTGCCAAAACTGGAATATCTTTGGGTAAAAAATCCTTAATTAAATTAAAAATCTTGTTGCATTCAAGTTCTTTTTCTCCTATAATAAAATTTCCCAAAACTAACCCTTTGATGTTTTTTAAACAATTTGCATAGTAAAGCTGTGAAAAACATCTTTCTATTCTTTGATAAGATTCTTGCTCATCTTCAAAAAAAACAATTTTGCTAGAAAAATCTACTTGCCAAGCTGTGCCGATTAAGGAACTAATAATAGCCAAATTTCCGCCCAGTAAAATCCCTTCTGCTTGTCCTTTTTGCAAAGAAGTTAGTTGCTTTTGCTTTTCTCCTGCCAATTCTTCACCCCAAGCTGATTTTTTATCAGAAAAAACTTTGGAGAAAAACAACTTTTTTTCATAGGAATCTGCTTCTTTTAAGGTTGTAGCAAGGTGAGAATGAATAGCAATACTGCCTTTTGTTGCTAGATAATTCAAAAAAACAGAAATATCGCTAAAACCAATAAATTTTATATTTTGTAATTTCTTTTGCTGGTTTAATTCATCAAAAAAAGGTAATAAATTCATAGCACCACTGCCACCTCTTATGGCAAAAAAAATATCGCAATCTAATAATTCTGAGATTTGTTGCTTTCTTTGTTCAATAGTTCCTGCAAAAAAATTATCTTTTGCAGTGATAAGTTTAGAATATTTAGGATTTATGTTATTTTTGGCAAGATATTGCAAAACATCTTGTAAATCTTTTGTCGTGATATTGCCTGATGGAGCAAATAAAGCTATTTGATGTTTTTTTGTCATTTTTTTTATATTTTTTATATTATAATCTATATATACTAAGGTAAAATAGGAAGAATAGATCCTACAAACCAGTTTTACCTTAGCATAATAACTGCTTCTTTACAAATAAAAAATGCATAATATAGATTATTCCAGTTTTTTTACTAATGCCATTGATGTTTTAAAAAAAGATGGCAGGTACAGAGAGTTCAAAGAGTTAGCCAGAAAGGTTGGGGCATTCCCTATTGCTAAAAATATGCTCAATGGTCAAGATGTTACAATTTGGTGTAGCAATGATTATTTGGCAATGGGACAAAGAAAAGAAGTTATTGATAAAATGCATCAAGCACTTGATGATTTAGGAGCTGGTTCAGGAGGCACAAGAAATATTTCAGGAAACCATCCAATAGTTGTGGAATTAGAAAAAGAAGTTGCTGCATTGCATCAAAAAGAAGCCGCTTTGGTGTTTGGTTGTGGTTATTTAGCCAATGAAACAACCTTATCTACCTTAGTAACAAAACTTCCTAATGCAGTGTTTTTTTCTGATGAAAAAAATCACTCTTCAATGATTAATGGTATTAAAAATTCAAGAGCAGAAAAACATATTTTTAGACATAATGACACAAATCATTTAGCAGAATTATTGCAAAAAACAGATATTAACAGACCAAAAATAATTGCTTTTGAATCTGTTTATTCTATGGATGGAGATGTTGGAGCAATAAAAGAAATATCTGATTTAGCCAAAAAATACCAAGCTTTAACTTATTTAGATGAAGTTCATGCAGTTGGTTTATATGGTAAAAATGGTGCAGGAATGGCAGAAAGAGAAGGGTTGCTTAATGAAATAGACATTATTCAAGGAACTTTTGCCAAGGCTTACGGAGTTATGGGTGGTTATATTGCCGCTAATAGTGAAATTGTAGATGTAATTAGAAGCTATGCAGCAGGTTTTATTTTTACCACAGCATTGCCACCAGTTCTAGCTTCTGGTTCCCTTGCTAGTTTAAGATTCTTGAAAAACAATAATGAATTAAGAAAACAACACCAAGAAGTAGTTTTGTCTTTAAAAGAAAAATTAAGAAAATCAAAGAATATAAAAATATTGGAAAACAATACTCACATTATTCCTGTAATGATTAATGATACTAGAAAATGTAAAAAACTATCAGATATTTTACTAAATGATTATCAAATTTATCTGCAACCGATTAATTATCCTACAGTAAAAATAGGAACTGAAAGATTAAGAATAACAGCAACTCCGTTACATAATGAAGAAATGCAAGATAAATTAGTGAGTGCTTTAGAAGAAGTTTTGTTAAAGATCTAAATCTTGTCTTAACTCTGCTAATGTGTTGGTTCTTGCTTTTATTTCGCTTAAATAAATAATCTTTGCTTGGTCTGACAAAAAGTTTAATTCTTTTTTTTGCTTTTCTAAGATTCTAGCTTCATAATAATAATGCCAGATTTTTAATAAATCTTCTTCTTTTACTTGCAAAATTCTTTCTAATTGAATTTTTTTGTCAAAAATTTGAAATAAAAATGAACTGATATTATTTTTTAACCATAACAAAATTTTATCTATATCCAATTCTTGATTATTGATCAAATAAGATTGTGTCTTTTCTAAATTTTCATCATTCCACTCAATAAGAGAAATCTCCTCTTCTATTTTCTCATGAGAACTTAATAATTTATTATTTAAGATAATAAAAGTCATAAGGGTAAGATCACTGGATATATATTCATTTTGATAATTAGTTTTGCATTTTTCTAAAAGATTATGATTATTTTGATATGATTTTTTATAATTTCTAAAAAAATCATAAAATTTACTAGAGAAATATTGGTAATATTCTTTTGCAATCTGTTTGTTTTGAATATTATTAGCCAAAGCTCTTAAATCGACTAGGATTTTTGCTTTTTTTTCTGGAGAAATATCTGTTTTTACTAAAAATTGCTCTAAAATAATATCTGCTAAAGATTTTTTTTTATTTAATACATTAATTAAGCTTCTCTTGCCTTGCTTTAGCACATCATCAGGATCTTTTCCTTCTGGCAATATAACAAAATCCAAAGATTTTCCTATTTCTAATTCTTTTAAGGCAAATTCTGCTATTCTATGCATTGCTTTTCTTCCTGCAAGATCTCCATCTAAGCAAATAGTGGGGATGTCTACATATTTCCATAAAAAACTCAAATGCTCAACAGAAAAAGAAGTGCCAAGAGGAGCAACTGCATTTTCAATACCAGCCCTATATAAAGCTATTACATCCATATATCCTTCACAAACCATCACTTGCTTTTGCTTCATTATAGAGCTTTTTGCTCTATTAAAATTATAAACTAAATTTCTTTTTTTAAAGAATTTATATTCAGGCGAGTTGATATATTTAGGATTGCCTTCTTTGAGTATTCTACCACCAAAAGCAACTATTTTTCCAGAATGATTATGGATAGGAAACATTAATCTTTCTGAAAATAAAAAATAAGAACCATAGCTTCCATCTCTAAACAAGCCTAACTCTAATAATTTATTTTTTGCAAAATTATTTTCTTGCACAAAATTATCCACCAAACCTTTAGTTGGTGCATAGCCAATGGAAAATTTATCTATAACATCTTTGGCTAAATCTCTTTTTTTTATATATTCTTGTGCAATATTAGATTTTTGATATTCTTGGATAAAAAAATCATTAAATTTAGTGATAATCTCAAAATCTTTATCTTCTTCTACTAATTCTGTTTTTGACCTAAAACTATTTTGTGGAACGGCAACTCCTGCATAATCAGCAATATATTTGATGCTATCTATAAAATTATAACCATCATTTTTTTGTAAAAAGGAAAAAACATCACCACTTTCAGAGCAACCAAAACAATAAAATGATTGAGTGTTGTCGTTAATTACAAAAGATGGAGTTTTTTCATTATGAAAAGGGCATAATGCTTTGTATCTAGCTTGCCCTGATGGTTTTAAAGAAACTGATTTGCCAATAATCTCGCTAATTAAAATTCGATTTTTTAAATCTGCAATAAAATTACTATCTATGCTACTCATTTCTATCTAAATAATTTAGTTGTATTATACTATTTTAGTATTATTTATGAATTTTTTCTAATTCCTCTATTTTTTTTTCTAAAATTTTTAAAAATTTTGTAAAACCATTATTACTAATTATTCCTGCAAATTCTTCTCTTTTTGCTCCTGCAAAACTGATTCCCTCTGCTATTAAATCTACTAATTTATATTTAAAATCTTTTCTTATTATTAATAATTCCAATTCTATATTAACATTATTTATAGTTGTTATAGTAATGATTGAGACATATTTGTTATTAGCAATTTCTTTGGTTGAGAGTACTTTATATTTTTCACCACTATATCCATTGAATTTAGGTGCATAACTTACCAAAACATATTTTCTTAGTAATTTAAAAAAATCTTCTTTTTGTTGCTCATTTATTCTTCTCCAAGTTCTGCCTAAAATAAATTTTGAAATAGTAGAAATATCTATGTTTTGATCAAGATAATCGGCTAATTTATTAGCAACGACCTGATTTGATTTTTTTCTTTTACAATTTTAAAAATATCATCAACAAAATTTTGAGTAAAGTTTTGAGCATCATTACTGTTATTTGCAAAAGATATTTGAGCAAAGGAGATAATAAGTAAAATAGGTAATATTAAGATTTTTTTCATCTATCTCTATTTTGTATATAAGCTGATCTAATAAAACTATAAGGGTCTAGAGATCCTCTTTCAATTTGCTCCCATGGATCTAAAAGCCTTTCCCTAACATCTAAAAGATAGGTGCCACTATATATTTGGTATTTTGATTTTTCAACCAATTTCACAGGATATATCAGGGAAGTAATAGTAAGCCCTGCTAAGTCTCGTGGATTGCTGGGGCCTAAAAATGGTAACATTAAATAAGGGCCTTTAGGTATTTTATATTTTGCAAACACCCTGCCCAAATCTTCTTTTTTTGCATAAGTTATGCCAAAATTATTTTCTGTAGGCTTGAATAAACCAGCTATGCCAATAGTAGAATTTATAGCAAAGCTACTAAAAGCCTTACCTGCATTAACAAACTCTCCTCTTAAAATAGAACTTACTATCACCACAGGTTGCAAAATGTTTTGTAAAAAATTTTTAATAGATATTCTAACGGGTTTGGGAGTTGCTTTTCTATATGAAGTAGCAATGGGTTTAGCAGTAACTTTATCTATTAATTTATTAAATTTATAAATTTTTCGATTTAATTTTTCAAAAGGATCATAAATTTGTGAAACAACCTTATCATCTTTTTCATCTGAAAACATACCATATTTACTGCTTTTTGCTAAAGATTGATTATTAATGCAGAAAGAAATTAATAATATACAAAAAATATTTATGTATTTTGGGATTATGTTCATATCAATTTATTGAATTTTGTTTTGCTATAATAACCCATTATTAATAACAAATCAAGAAAAAGCAATAAATAATGATATACTAAAACAAAATTAATTTGCAGGGTTTCTTTTTCCTATTTTAAATTGCTGTTTAATAATTGACTTATGATCAATATAGATATATTTTATATTATATGAAATAGACTGTAGAACTGCATTTTATGCTGCTTAACTTAAAAAAAATGAAAGAAAAATTCTTAAAAAAAATTGCTAAGGTAGAAAATGTTAGTGAGTTGGAAGAAGTGAGATTGGAGTTTTTGGGAAAAAAAGGGACGATTTCGCAAGAAATGAAATTATTAGGAAAGCTAGCTATTGAAGAAAAAAAATCTAAAGGGCAAGAAATTAATCAAATCAAAAACTTTATTGTAGAAAACATTGCCAAGAAACAAGATATTTTTGCTAAACAAGAATTGGATAAAAAAATAGAGCAGGAGGGTATGGATTTAACTTTGCCTGCTAGAAAGAATAATATAGGTTCTATTCATCCAATTACTAAGGTAATAAATGATATTGTTAAGATTTTTGAAAATATGGGTTTTTTGGCGGTGGAAGGGCCAGAAATAGAAGATGATTTTCATAATTTCACTGCTTTAAACATTCCAGAAAATCATCCTGCAAGACAAATGCATGATACTTTTTATCTAAAAAATATGGAATATTTGCTTAGAACTCACACTTCATCGGTGCAAATTAGAACTATGCAAAAGGGTAAGCCTCCTTTTGCTATTGTGGCTCCTGGCAAAACTTATCGTTCAGATTCAGATGCTACTCACACCCCAATATTTCATCAGATAGAGGTTTTATATATAGCAAAAAAAGCATCTATGGCTAATCTAAAATTTGTGATTAAGAATTTTTTGGATAGTTTTTTTAAAGAAGAGATTTCTTTAAGATTTAGAAGTAGTTTTTTCCCTTTTACCGAGCCTTCTGCAGAAGTTGATATTGAATGTATGATGCTAGAAGATAAAATTGATTTGCAAAAAAGAGGTGATTTTTTAGAGATAATGGGTTGCGGGATGGTGCATCCTAATGTGTTAAAAGCAGTTAATATTGATCCTACTGAATGGTCAGGTTTTGCTCTTGGTTTGGGGGTTGAAAGGGTTGCGATGTTGAAATATGGAATGAGAGATTTAAGGAAATTTTTTAATTCTAGTAAAAACTGGATCAATAGTTACAATTTTAAAACTTATGATATCTAGATTTTTTGCTATAATATTATTTATATTACTATTTCCTTTAATCTTTTTTATTTCTGTATTGATCACTATAAAAGATGGTTTTCCTGTATTTTTTCTACAAAAAAGGTTAGGTTATCAAGGAAAAAATTTTGTTTGTTATAAATTCCGAACAATGAGAGAGGGAGCTGCTCAAGAGAAAATAAGATGGAAAAAAAATAATCCAGAAAAATGGGCAGAATATGAGAAAAATAATTTTAAATTAAAAAACGATCATAGAGTTACTACAACAGGAAAATTTTTAAGAAAAACAAGCTTGGATGAATTGCCTCAAATATTTAATATCATTGGAGGAACAATGAATTTTGTAGGACCTAGACCATTACTACTGAGAGAAAAAAAATTATATGGTAAAGATAATTTTAAATATTACAAAAAAGTAAAGCCTGGTGTTACAGGCTTGTGGCAGGTGGAAGGCAGAAGTGAAACTAGTTTTGCAGATAGAATTGCATTAGATATAAAATTCATAAAAAATAACTCTGCCAAGCAAAAATTTTTTATTTTGTTAAAAACAATTAAGGTTGTTTTGTTAGGCAAAGGTGCTTTTTAGCTTTGATTCTCAGCTAAAGTAGTATTAAAAAAATTAGATTTTATCAAATCTTGCTAAATGAAAATAATTGTCATATCTAGAAATTAACTCTTCATTGGGGAATGAGATTATGGGAGTTTTAGGTTTTTGGTATTCTTTTATTATTTCTACTAATTTTTTTTCTGCTAATTCGCTTAATTCTTGTGCATTTTTTATTTTTTTTATTTTTATAGCAGAATGTTCTTTTCCTTCTAAATGCCAAAATTCAAGATCTTCTAGCAGAAAACCTAGTTTTCTTTGTAAAATTAATGAAGAAACTAGCATTTGTAGGTTTTTTCCTGATGAAACATCTGTTTGAGAAGGCGGAGTTCCTGTTTTATAATCAATAATCCTAACTTTTTTATCTGCTAATATCTCCACTAAATCCATTATTGAAGTTAGCTTGGTGTTTGGTAAAATTTCTAAATCTTGATGATATTCAGCAAGAAAATCCAAAACATCTGTTTTTTTGTTAATTATTTTTTTGAATTTTGTAAAAATATGAAAAAACCTTTCCTGCCAAACAAATTTTAAGAAAATATTGTCTATTTTTTCCAATTCTTGCAATAATATTTTTTCTATATCAGAATCTTGGTTTTTTATATATAATTCTAACATTTTATGAGCCAAATTACCAAAATTTGGAGCAGAAAAAATATTTTTTGCTTTTAATCTCAAAACATATTCTGCATATAAACTATAAGGATTATTAAAAATTCTTTCTATTTTAGTGGCCGAGAAATTATGAGTTTTTTCTGCTTTACTGGCAAAAACTATTATGTTTTTTTTAGCAAAAACAATATTGTGATAATTTTTTAAATCATCGTAAATAAATGTTTTTGCTAACTCATTTTTTATTTGAAAAAAAGGCAAAAATTCATTGCTTTTTTTATTGCCAGACAAATATTCAGATTTTGTAAAAATTATACTTTTACTAGCTAATTGTCTATTAAAAAAACTTTCATTTTCTTGATCTAAAAAAGAAGAACATTCTGGATATTTTTTTTTTATCAGCTCATTAGTAAAAATTTTATGATGATTTAATTGCCAAGATTCCTCTGTAATATCTGCCATAATAACAGCATTAAAATTTTTTAATCTTAAATCTTTAGGGTGAATTATAAGCAAATCATCATCTTCATAAAAAAGACTATCTTTGTCTTTTTGCAAAAAAGAAATGATTTTTTTTAATTGAAAAAAATTATTTTTGCTTTTTAACTGTAATTGCTTGAGAAATAATTGTTCTTCGTGAGTTAAATTTGATAATTTTGTGCTAATTAGAAAAATATCTGCTTTTTCTGTTAAAAGTTCTATTATTTCTTTAGTTTTGCAAGAAAAATTTGCTAATTTATGTGATATTTGAGAGTTTTTTTGCTGAATATCAATGTTTTTATTATCGTAATATTCTATAATAAATGATAAAAAATCTATAATATCATAATTTTTTTGTTGGTTTATTTTTTTAGTTTTGAATAAAATAAGCTTTTTTAAAGTCATATTGCTAGTTGCAACAATAATTTTACTGTTATTTTCTTTGATAAAATTGTTAATCAATTCAGCTTCTGCATTTTGATTTTTGCTAATAATAAAATTTTTTATAATGGTTTTTTCTGTTTTTTGAGGCAAAAACCAGTAATTATCTTTTATTTTTGGATCAATTTGCTCTTTTTTTGTTAAATCTTCATGCTCAATGATGATTCCTTTAGGGTTTTTTAGTAAATTTTGAGCAAAATCTTTGATATTTTGTTCAAAAAGATTAAATCCTGCTAAAATTATCTGTTTATAATCATTAATTTGACCAATTAACTCTGTTTTTACCTTTAATTTATTGTTGTTTTCTTGTGAAAATGAAGTTTTTTGCTGTTTTTGACATTTTTCTTGCCATAAAGGCATAAAAAAAGCTAAAAAATCTATTTCTAGTTCTAAAACCAAAGGAAAATTTGTTTTTGCTAAATCTTGAGAGAATTTTTGATAATTTATGCTGTTTTCTTCTAGTTTTTGCCATAATTTTATGAAATTATGACAAAAATCATTAGCTATTAGCATTTTTTTGGCTAAAAAATAATCATTTGGTTCTTTTTGCCATAAAAGAAATGTCTCTAAGACAAAAAAACTGGTTTCGTGGTGAGAAAAACTTTTGGGGATTTCTAAATATTTTTTATAATTATTAAAAACACTTAAATTATCATTACCAATCAAAGAAATAATTTGAGGTAATTTCATTTTGGGATAATTAGCTAAGGACAGATATAAAAATTTACAAGATAGATCATTGGGAAAGATGATTAAAATATCAGCCAAATCATTGCCATATCTTGCAACCAAACCTTTGGCCAAATCATCTATGAAAGAACTTTTAATATGTATTTTGTAAATTGACATAAAATGATTATTATATATTTTGTTAAAATAACAGCTTCCTGTCAAGAAAATTGTATTTTCTTTACATTGTTCTAAAAATCTAAATTTTTGTAATGTTCAGCAGGTTCAAAGGCTAGTAATTTATCATCTAATATTTGGGTAAAACTAGGTCTTGATTTTATTAATGAATAATATTCTTTAGTGATAGGGTAGTTTTCCCAATCTATGGCTCCTAAATAATCAATGATAGATAAATGGCTTGAAGCAGTAATATCTGCTAAAGAAAATTTTCCACCTGCTAACCATTTTCTTTTGCTTAATAATTGTTCCATATAAGCTAGATGATTGCTTAAATTCATAGCTCCCGCCCTTAAATAGCTTGGCTCTGGAGAACCTGAATTAGAATAATATTTTATTACTTGTTCATATAAAAAATATTTACTTACCTCATTAAAAAATTTTAGATCAAACCAATCAATTAATCTGTTAATCTCAACCTTATCTGCAATATTATTGCCGAAATATTTTATGCCTCCATATACTTCTTCTAAATATTGGCAAATATTGTTGCTTCCAACAATTGTCAAATCACTATCATAACTAAGCAAAACAGGCACTTCACCAGTTGGATTCATTCTAATAAAATCTTCTCTTTTTTCCCAAAAATTTTCGTGAGCAGTATCTACCTCAATAGATTTTTCAGCTAAAAAAATTTTTACCTTTCTTGAAAAAGGGCATAAGGAAAAATGATATAGTTTATAATTTATTTTCATTTTTTTTTAAGGTTTTGTTAAATAATGTCAGATATTTGATAAAAACCTGCTTTTTTTTCTGTTAATTTTTTTATTAGATAAATTGCTCCAGTAGCAAAAACACTACGGTTTATTGCCTTGTGAGAAATTTCTATTCTTTCATCATCACTAGCAAAAATTACTTTGTGATCTCCTATAACGGAACCTCCTCTTAAAGTTGCAAAACCTATTTCATCTTGGCTTCTTTCTTCTTCCAAGCCTTCTCTTGAAAGCCTAGCAACTTTTTTAAAATCAATATTTTTGCTACTCGCAATTGTTTTTCCTAAGGTGATGGCTGTTCCTGATGGTGCATCTTTTTTATATTTGTGATGCATCTCTACTATTTCTGTGTCAAAATCACTGTTCAACAATTTGCCTGCTTGAAAAATTAGCTTGTTTAAAACATTAATTCCAATGCTCATATTTGAAGCCCATAAAAAAGCAGAGTTTTTAGCAAAAGATTTATATTGAGTAAAATCTTCTTGAGAAAAACCCGTCGATCCTGTAACTAAAATTTTTTTATAAAAAGAGGCAAGTTCTGCAACTTGCAGAGAAAGTTTGGGGCCAGAAAAATCAATGATTCCATCTGATTTTTTTATAATCTCTGTTAAATCAGATGAGGCAAAAACACCAATATCACCAATTCCAGCAAGCTCTCCCAAATCTTCTTGAGATAAAACTTCTCCCATAGCCCCATAACCAGAAACTAATTCTAAATTAATGTCACTATGAGCTTTTTTTATTAATTCTGCACCCATTCTACCAGTGCAACCAATAATTGATATTTTCATTATGTTTACTCTAAAAATGATGTTTGAGCTATCGTATAGTAAAACAGTTAAAAGTAAATATTTCTTATATACTAAAAAAATTCCACAAATCAATTATAGTATAATTCCAATTTTAAAGTCTTGCTTGAATGCTGTTTATAAATTCTTCTGTGTTTAAATAATCTTTTTTATTTGCAATTAGTGCTAAATCTTTGGTCATTGCTCCAGAAAGAATGGTGTCGATGGTTGCTTTTTCTAATTTTTGAGTAAATTCTGCCAATTCTTGATTCTGGTCTAATTTGGCTCTGTGAGATAGTCCTCTGCTCCAAGCAAAAATTGAAGCTACTGGATTAGTTGAGGTTTTCTTGCCTTTTTGATACTCTCGGTAATGTCTAGTTACTGTGCCGTGAGCTGCTTCTGACTCTACTGTTTTGCCATCTGGTGAAATCAAAATAGAAGTCATTAATCCTAGTGAGCCAAATCCTTGAGCTAAAGAATCAGATTGCACATCACCATCATAATTTTTGCAAGCCCAAACAAAACCACCTTCTGTTTTCATAGCAAATGCTACCATATCATCAATTAATCTATGCTCATACCAAATTCCTAATTCTTTAAATTTTTGCTTAAATTCTTTTTCATAAATTTCTACAAAAATATCTACAAATTTACCATCATAAATTTTTAAAATAGTATCTTTGGTTGATAAATAAACAGGCATTTTTTTACTAACCCCCATATTCAAACAACTTCTAGCAAAATCTTTGATTGATTTGTTATGATTATACATAGCCATAGCTATTCCATCAGATTCTACAAATTGATAAACCAGATGCTCTTCTATTTTGCCGTTTTTATCTTCTATTTTTAAAAATACTTTAGAGCCTTGCTCAACATTTACTCCCGTTGCCTTATATTGATCTCCAAAGGCATGTCTGCCAATACAAATTGGTTTTTTCCAAGTGCTAACTATTCTTGGAATATTATCTATCATAATTGGCTCTCTAAACACCGTGCCTCCCAAAATATTTCTAATTGTTCCATTAGGAGATTTCCATAATTTTTTTAAAGAAAATTCTTTTACTCGATCAGGAGTAGGGGTGATAGTTGCACATTTAATACCCACATTATATTTTGCCGTTGCCTTGGCAGCATCAATTGTTATTTGATCACTGGTCTCGTCTCTTTTAGTAACTGATAAATCAAAATATTTTATGGGCAGATCTAAATAAGGAGCGATTAATTTATCTTTTATCATTTTCCACATAATTCTAGCCATCTCATCTCCATCCATTTCTACTACAGGGTTTTGTACTGATATTTTTTTCATTATTTTAATTTAAATAGTTATTTTTATCTATATTGTTTTGTGCTAAAAAAGCATAAAAGCTGTTTAGCATTAAGCAAGCTATGGTCATTGGTCCCACTCCTCCTGGAACTGGGGTAACGGCAGAAGCTTTTTTCAATACATCGTTGAAATTTACATCGCCAACCAAATAACCATTTTTTTTTCTGTTAATACCAACATCAATTATTAGAGCCCCTTCTTTTATATAAGAAGCATCAATCATCTCAGCTTTGCCAACAGCAACCACTACAATATCAGCTGTTTGCGATATTTCTTTAACATTTTCACTCTTGCTGTGCAAAATAGTTGTGGTGCAATTAGCTTGTAACAACAATTCTGCCATAGGATTTCCTACAATATCAGATCTACCAAAAATAACCGCTCTTTTTCCTGATAAATTTTGCCCCAAAATAGATTTTATTAAAATTAAACAACCTTGCGGAGTGCATGGAACAAAGCAATCTTGCTTAGTGTATAATTTACCAACATTTTCTATATGAAAACCATCAACATCCTTTGCTACTGAAATAGCATTAATTATTTTTGCTTTATTAATATGTTTTGGTAGTGGCAATTGAACCAAGATCCCATTAACATTATTGTCGTTATTTAATTCAGCTATTTTTTTCAATAAATCTTGCTCTGGGATATTCTCATCTAATTCAATAATTATTGAATTAATACCTAAAGATTCTGCTTTTTTGTTTTTGTTGCTCACATAAACCTTACTTGCAGGATCTCCCCCCACTAAAACCACCGCAAGTGTTGGAGCTTTATCATAATATTTCTTTATTTTTTTGATAGATTCAGCAATTTTAGCACAAGTTTGGTTAGCAACTTCTTTACCATCAATAATTTTTACCATTTTTCTGAGGGTTAAGTTAGTAGTTAGCAGGTTTGCAATCTGAAAAACATTTACACGAACCGAACTTAAGCTTTTTTTGGGGTTAAGCTAGTTGTAGATGTTTTGCAATCTGCAAGTGAGAAGCAGTTACTCCGAGCTTTAAAAACATTATTATAAAAAAATATCAAAAATTCAACTTAATTATTGTTTTTTTTAAATTTTAATTTATATATTATAGGGATATGATTAGATATTGAAATAGTACTAAAACAAATTAACTTAAAATAAAAAAATGGATAAAAATAAAGCATTAGAAACAGCCTTGTTGCAAATAGAGAGATCTTATGGTAAGGGTTCTGTTATGACTCTAGGAGAAGCAGGAGATATGGATATTGAAGCTATTTCAACGGGTTCTATTTCTATTGACTGGGCCTTGGGAATTGGTGGTTTTCCAAAAGGTAGAATAATTGAAATTTATGGTCCTGAATCTTCAGGAAAAACAACTCTTGCTTTAAGCACTATTGCTCAAGCTCAAAAACAAGGCGGAACTTGTGCTTTTGTCGATGCAGAACATGCTTTAGATCCTGTATATGCAAAAAAATTAGGAATTAATATAGATGATTTGATTATCTCTCAACCTGATACTGGGGAACAATCTTTAGAAATAACAGATACTTTAGTTAGATCTGGTGCGGTTGATGTTGTGGTAATAGATTCCGTGGCTGCTCTTGTTCCTAAAGCAGAATTAGACGGAGATATGGGTGATAGCCATATGGGATTGCAAGCAAGATTAATGAGCCAAGCTCTTAGAAAATTAACAGGATCAGTGGCAAAAACTAATTGTATGGTAATTTTTATTAACCAAATTAGAATGAAAATCGGGGTAATGTTTGGTTCTCCAGAAACTACTACTGGAGGAAATGCTCTAAAATTCTATTCATCTGTTAGGGTGGACATTAGAAGATCAACTCCTATCAAAGATAAAGATGAGGTTATTGGTAATGTTACTAAAGTAAAAATAGTAAAAAACAAAGTAGCACCTCCTTTTAGAATTGTAGAAGTTGATGTTTTATATGGAAAAGGTGTTTCTAAATTTGGTGAATTAGTTGATTTAGGAGTAAGAGAAGAAATTGTAGAAAAATCAGGTTCTTGGTATTCTTATAATAATGAAAGAATTGGTCAAGGAAAAGAAAATGTAAAAAACTTTTTTGCTGAAAATCTTGAAATGGCAGAGGAAATAGAAGCAAAAATTAGAGAAAAAATTGGTCTAATTGCTCTTGTAAAAAAAGAGAAAAAGAAAGAAAAAAAGGTTTCTTAATATCTTCAAATGAATAAATTTTTTTGTATAATTCTATTTGTCTTGTGCATTTTGAATGCAGAGGCAAAAGAAAAGAAATTATTAAAAGGACAAGTAGATTTAAAAACGGTTTTTGAAACACCAGTTGCAGGAGATAAAAAACCTCATAATTTATATTTAGAAGTTGGTTTAGATTCGTCATTTGCTCTGAAAAAATTCTTAACCATCAATGTTGATTGGCTATTATATCAACCGCAAGAAATTAAAAAAAATAGCTATTTTAATAATCAGGGTATTATTCTAAAAAATCTATATTTAAAATTTCATAATGATGATGCAGAATTTTACTTAGGAAAAGTCTCTCCTATTTTTGCTTATGCTTGGCATAATGATAATGATAATGGAAATTTTTATGATGAATTCTCAAATGATTATGCTATTGCTCAAAAATTAGGAGCAGGCTTGAAAATAAAATTAAATCTAGAAGATCTAGGAAACCACAATATAGATTTAAGCAGTTTTTATAATGATGATACAGGTCTTAGCAAATCTATTATAACTAGAAGAGACATTAGAAATGATAGGGTGGGAAACTCGGCTAACAAGCCTTTTTCATCTTATGCCATAAATTATAGTGCTAAAGATTTTTTTAATCTGCCCAGCTTATTTTATAACATATCTTATCGTAATATAAAATCTAACCTAGATAATATTAAGGATGAATCTGGTTTTGCTGTTGGAGTGGGAAGCAATTTAGAAATTTCTGAAGATTTTTCTATAAAAACATATTTAGAATATATAAATATTGAAAATTTTAATAGTGTGAATGATAGATATAATTTAGAATTTGATTTGATAGATAGATTGCCATCTGATTATCAATATTTACTGTTTTTATTATCGCTAAAATATAAATTTTGGCATATTGGCTATAATAACCAACAAAGAAATATAGATAATAGCATTGAAACAAAAGAAACAAGCGAAGAATTCAGCTTAAAATATCGTTTTAAAAATGGAATTTATATTTTGGGCTCAAGACAAGAAATAACGGGAGAGACAAAAAAATCTACTATTGCAGGATTTGTGCTAGGTTTTAAATCAGAATTTTAAAGCTGTAGTCCAGATGTGTGTCTGTTTGAAAGCTGTGTAGCAATTATACTATTTATAATTTTATTATGGTTATTTCTACTCTACGGTTAATTCTTTCTTTATTTCTTTCGCTATGAAAAGAAGGTTTAGTTTCTCCGTGAGCATCAATTAAGCTAAAAACATTATTAGAAATACCTTTGTTAATTAAATATTTTTTAACAGCATCTACTCTATTTAAAGATAAGTATTTATTATGTTCTTTATTGCCACTTAAATCACTATGACCTTCCATATAAATTTTATAATTACTTTTGAAAGTTAAGTAATATATTAGATTATTTAAAACTTCTTTGGCTTGATAATCTATCACTGATTCGTCATAATCAAAATTAACAACATATAAAGCTTTGTTAAGAACTCTATCTCTTTTTATTTTGTTTTTTCTTGATAGCTCAGTTAATTCATAAAGATCTTGATAAGATTGCCAAAATTCTATTCTATATCTTGCTATATCTTCCTTTTGCCATTCTTCCTCAAGTTGCTCTAACCAATAATCATATAATATTTGCAATCTTGCGGTTTTAATAGGATAATCAATGATAGTTTTGTTGTTAATAACTAAAGATAAAGATTTTTGTCTAGCTATTTTTAACTCTTCAAAAGCCAAGCCATCTCTAATTTCATAATTTACAGGATTAGAAAATTTAATATGCTGTTTTTTTACTGCAAGAAGCCCTTTTTGAGCAAAATAATCAGCATCCATCCAATCAAAATCTCTTTTTTCTTTTTGGGCAAGATCATTGTATCCTTTGGCAAGAGCAGTGTAAAAATCATTTACCTTTATGTTCTCTACCTCTTTTTTTAACCTTACATCTCTAGCACAAGAGATGTTTAGCAATAACATTGTAACTAAAATTAATATCTTCATATTTTTCACTATTCTTATTTAAAGAAAGCAATTATAGCATTTTTAGAAGTGTTTGTCAACTATTGCTTGGTTGTCTTCTAGGTTTCTTGATAACTTGATAAAGATATTTGTTTTTTATAATAAGTCTCCCTTTAATTGTGGTGAGTTTTAGCTAGAATTTATGTTCTTCTCCTTTCATTATTCTTTGGATGTTGTCTTTATGCTTGTAAATAATTAGTATAGCAGAAAGTACAAAGCCTATATGAGCTAAGTGAAAAGTAATTATGTAAAAAAAGATTATTTCTAACATCAAGGTAATTGAAGCAAGAGAGACCATTCTAGTAATGTAAAAAATAATGTACCAAGCAACAGCAAGAAATGTTGCAGTTAGTGGTTCTAAAAACAATAATGAGCCAAAAAGAGTTGCTACCCCTTTGCCTCCTTTAAATTTTAAGGTGTAAGGATAAATGTGGCCTATAATTGAGAAAAGAACAATTAAGGAATCTAGTAATGGATCATTTGTTTTAAAAAAACACCTGATGAGAATTAAAGAAATAATTGCTTTTGATGCATCTAATGCAAAAGTAAGATAACCTAATTTTTTACCAAGAGTTCTAACTATGTTTGTTGCTCCTATGTTTCCAGAACCTTTTTTTCTGATGTCTGTTTTAGCAAATATTTTGGCAAGAATAAATCCAAATGGTATTGCTCCGATTAAATAAGCAATAAAAAGAGATAAAATGTTTTCTAACATTAGTTATTTTTTTCTAAAATTTTCTAAATCTACTATATTTCCTTTTTTAGAAGATTTTTTTGATTTAGTTTTTTTAGTGTCTTTTTCAGCCCCCTCTTTTTTTATTTTTTTTACTTTGCTAGGTTTTTTTTCTAGCAATAATTCTTTTTCTACTTCTCTTCTAAATAATTCTTCTATCTCATCATCGTTAGGAGATGATAATATGTTGAATTTTAAACCAAATTTAACCCCCGGATCAGTAAATGAGGTAAGAGCTTCAAAAGGTATGGTGATTCTTTCTTTTACTCCGTCAAAATGCAAAACTATGCTAAAATTTTCTTCATTAATCTCTAAATCTTCATATTGATGTTGCACTACAATAGTCATTTCCTCAGGGTATTTTTCTTTTAAGACTAAGGAAATCTCAACCCCCTCTGCACAAGTTAGAAAAGAAATCAAAAAATGATGTTCACCCATCAAACCATCTTTTTTAATGATTTGGAGAGTTTTCTTCACAACATCTCTCATAGCTTTGTCAATTAATTTGTTATATTCTATATAATCTTCCATATTTATGTTTTGTGTGTTAATTTATAAACATTCCCATAATAAATCGCTAATTGCTTTTTACAATAAAAATTTATTTATTACTTTAGTTAATGAATTTACAATTTTGTCTTGATAATATCTCTTTTTTAATGCCCTGCTATCTAGCCTATTGGATAAAAAACCTATTTCTAATAATAAAGACACCATATTAGGGTTTTTTAGCACTACAAAACCTGCTGAATGAATAGGTTTCTTTCTTAAAATTATTTTTTTGTCTTTTTTGAATTGCTTGATCAATAATCTTGCAAATTTTTTAGATTCTTCCTCTGCATCAGATAAAGATAAATCTATTATCACATCGCTAATTTCTTTATCTAAATTAGTCAAATTAATACCAGATATGAGGTCAGCTTTATTTTCTTTTTTAGCAAGCAATGAAGCCTCATCACTGGAGGCCACTTTTGAAAGAGTGTATAAGGACAGACCTCTTGCTTTTTTATTTAAAGCAGAATCAGCATGAATTGAGATAAATAAATCAGCTTTTTTCTGTCTTGCTATCTTATTTCTTTCTCTTAATGGTAAAAAAAAATCTTTATTCCTAGTCAAAAAAACTTTATATCTGCCCGTTTTATCCAATTTGTGTTTTAACTTTTTGGCAACAAGCAAAGTTATTGCTTTTTCTTGTATTTTTTTATAACCTATGGCACCAGGATCTTTTCCTCCATGACCTGGATCTATAATAATAATTTTTTTCTTTTTTTTCTTATCAGCGAAATTAAGCAAAAAATTATCTAACCTTGCTCCTTGCAATTTGTCGCTTTTGATAATTTTTTTTGTTTCTTGTGGCTTTTCTTTTATTTGAATTGTTTTGATGTTATCTTGAACTAAGATATCAGAGATAAAATTATCCAATTCCTCAGCAACAACATTTATGGGTAAGATAGAAAATAAGAAAAAAAATAATAAAGATATTAATTGCATAGATAATTTATATTGCATAATATTGCATAAGATGGGACCCTTGAATTTATTATCATAAAATATAGTAAGAAATATGTCAAAAATTATATCTTTTTTTTTTATAATCTTTTTATCTATAAATAATAGTTTCGCACTAGAAGTTTCTTTAGAAAATAAAGTAAAAATTGAGAATTATCTAAATAGTATTAATAATATTTCTGCTGACTTTATTCAAATAAATAGTGATGGCACAATTAGCTCAGGAAAATTTTTCTTGCAAAAGCCAGGAAGATTTAGATGGGAATATAATGACCAACCACTATTAATCATCGCAAACAGAAAATCTCTAATTTATTATGATACTGAATTAGAGCAAGCAAACTATATCCCTATTAAAAATAGTATAGCAGCTTTAATTACTAGAAAAACAATTAAATTAGACAAAGATATAAGAATATTACAATATAAAAAAACTAAAAACAGTACAAAAATCACTCTTGAAAAAAGAAAACAAAAAGATATAGGGCAGTTTAGCTTTATTTTTAAGCATAACCCGTTTGAATTAGATTCAATAGAAATAACAGATAATAATAATCAATTTATTAAAATTGTTTTTAGAAACAAAAAAATAAATAGCAAGAAAAAATTACCAAGAAAACTTTTTAGAATTATAGATCCAAGGCTAAAATAATTTTTTATATTAAAATCAGTTAGGTAATCTCAATTTCTTTTTTGCAAGCAAAAAAATAAAAATAAATAATAGACAAATAACTTTTATCTATTTACCCTGAGGACCACAACATATGGTGGTTGCTTTCTTAATAGCTACCATATATTGTGTTTTATAGAAAATTAACAATATACAAGAACTTATGGAAAGCTTAGAATTACCTATTTCAAACTTACAAACAAACAAAGCAAAAAACGATAATTTAACTACATTTGGTAAAGCTACTTTGCAAGATAGATATTTGGTTAAAGGAGAAGATTTTCAAGATTTATTTATGAGAGTTGCAAAATATTATAGCGATAATGAGCAGCATGCAGAAAGAATTTATAATTATATATCTAATTTATGGTTTATGCCTGCTACTCCAGTTTTGAGTAATGGAGGTTTGGATAGAGGTTTGCCTATTTCTTGTTTTTTAAATGAAGTAAATGATTCTTTGGATGGTATTGTGGAATTGTGGAATGAAAATGTTTCTTTAGCTTCAAAAGGTGGCGGAATTGGTAGTTATTGGGGTAATGTTAGATCTATTGGAGAAGTTGTGAAAAAAAATGGAAAAACTTCTGGAATAATACCTTTTATTAAAGTTATGGATTCACAAACTTTGGCAATTTCTCAAGGGAGCTTGAGAAGAGGTAGTGCTGCTGTTTATATTTCAATAAACCATCCTGAAATTGAAGAATTTATAGAATTAAGAAAGCCAACAGGAGGAGATTATAATAGAAGAAGTTTAAATTTACATCACGGAGTGGTAATTACTGATGAATTTATGAATGCAGTAGAAAAGGATGATGATTGGCATTTGAGAAGTCCAAAAACTAATGAAATTTTATCAACAATGAAGGCAAGAGATCTTTGGGTAAGGTTGCTGGTTGCTAGAGTTGAAACTGGTGAGCCTTATTTGTTGTTTATCGATAATGTTAATAAGGCTATTCCTGAGCATCATAAAAAATTAGGTTTAGAGGTAAAAACTTCTAATTTATGTTCTGAAATAACTTTGCCTACTGGAATTGATCATTTGGGTAAAGAAAGAACGGCTGTTTGTTGCTTGTCATCATTAAATTTGGAACATTATGAAAAATGGAAAGATGATACTAGTTTTATAGAAGATATAATGAGATTCTTGGATAATGTTTTGGATGATTTTATCAAAAAAGCACCTGATTCAATGGCAAAGGCTAAATATTCAGCAACTAGAGAAAGAAGTATTGGTTTGGGGGCTATGGGATTACATTCTTTTCTGCAAAACAAAAGGATTCCTTTGGAATCTGCTATGGCAAAAGTATGGAATAAAAAGATCTTTGAGCATATTTCTAAAACAGCAGAAGAAGTAAATATTAAGTTGGCAGAAGAAAAAGGTTCTTGCCCTGATGCTGCAGAAGTAAAAATGAAAAAAAGATTTTCTAACATCACAGCAATTGCTCCAACTGCTAGTATTTCTATTATTTGTGGCAATACATCACCCGGAATTGAACCTTATGCTGCTAATATTTTTACTCAAAAAACTCTTACAGGATCTTTTTCGGTTAAGAACAAAAATTTAGAAAAACTATTGAATGAAAAAAATAAAAATAATGACAAAATATGGTCATCAATTTCTAGCAATGAAGGATCTATTCAGCATTTAGATTTTTTGAATGATAATGAAAAAGAAGTTTTAAAACGGCTCAAGAAATTGATCAAAGATGGATTATAGACTTAGCAGTGGACAGAACTCCATATATCACTCAGGCACAAAGTTTGAATATATTTTTGCCTAGTGATGTTCATAAAAAAGATTTGCATTCATTGCATTTTAATGCTTGGAAAAAAGGAGTTAAATCTTTATATTATTGCAGATCAACTTCTATTCAAAGAGCAGAAAAAGTATCATCTTTGGAGCAGAGCAGAATTTTAACAAATAATGCTAATAATGACAATAATTATGATGAATGCCTAGCTTGTCAGTAAAATTAAAATAAAAAAGTAAATATTATGATAAAAAAAACAACCTTATTAAATGCACAGCCAATTTACAAACCATTCACCTATCCTTGGGCTTATGATGCTTGGCAAACACAGCAAAAAATTCATTGGTTACCAGATGAAGTTCCTCTTGCTGATGATGTTAGAAACTGGAAATATGATTTAACAGAGTCAGAAAGACATTTACTTACTCAAATTTTTAGATTTTTTACTCAAGCAGATATAGAAGTAAATAATTGTTATATGAAGAATTATTCAAGAATTTTTCAACCGACAGAAATACAAATGATGTTAGCGGCATTTTCTAATATGGAGACCATCCATATCGCTGCATATTCACATTTGCTAGATACAATCGGAATGCCTGAAACAGAATATAGTGCATTTTTGCAATATGCACAAATGAAGGATAAATATGATTATATGAATAAATTTGGAGTGGATACTAAGGAAGATATAGCTCTTACTTTGGCAGTTTTTGGAGGTTTTACTGAAGGATTACAATTATTTGCATCTTTTGCTATTTTATTAAATTTTCCAAGATTCGGAAAAATGAAAGGTATGGGACAAATTGTAACTTGGTCAGTGAGGGATGAGACTTTGCATTGTCAATCAATTATCAAATTATTCAAAACATTTATTAGTGAAAATCCAGAAATATGGAATTCTTCATTAAAAGAAAAAATTTATAATGCTTGTGCAACAATTGTTCATTTAGAAGATGCTTTTATTGATCTTTCTTTTGAATTAGGAGATATAGAGGGCTTGACCTCAAGGCAAGTAAAGCAATATATCAGATATATTGCAGATAGAAGGTTATTGCAATTAGGCTTGAAAGAAATTTATATGACAGAAGAAAATCCATTGCCATGGTTAGATGAAATGTTAAATGGAGTAGAGCATGCAAATTTCTTTGAGAACAGAGTAACAGAATATGCCAAAGCTGCCACTGAAGGAGATTGGGATGATGCATTTTCTATGTTTGATAAAAAAGATCCAGCAAAAAAAGTTGCTTAATTTATATTCCTAGAATCTAAAGTGATAAATATATTATGAATAATTGGACAGAACTTAGTATAGAATATGCAAACCAAAGCTCCTATTTAGATGATTTATTTCAGATTTACCCTACAATTCCAGAGGGTATTAGAGATATAGATAAGAACATTTGGAAAAAAGTTGAAACAGAGTTTAGCAACAAAAATAATGATGCATTAATTAGAGAATTAGTAAAATTAGATCTTTTTCCTATGAAAGATAGTTACATTGCATATCTAAGACGAGATAAAACAGCAATTACTAGAAACCCAAGAACAGTCAACAGAATTTGCGGAAGACTTTATGAAATGGGGTTGAACAAAATCTTTGAATATTGCAGTGAGCCAAAAGAAACTAATCGACAAATAGAACCTATGTTTAAAAATTGGTTAAAAAGAAAATCATTAGGAATAGAACCAGTTAAAATAGAAGATTTTATTGCCAATGATAATGATGCAATTTTATTAGCAAGTGATATGGTAATGATGAATTTTGCAAAAAAGCATTTAGGTTACAATCATAATAAAGGTTTTGACTTTGTTGCTCGTTTTAATAAAAAATATGTAATTGGAGAAGCAAAATTTCTAACTGATTTTGGAGGACATCAAAATGCACAATTTAACGATGCCATAAGTACTATTCAAGAAAAAGGGGTGAATGAAATTAAGATTGCAATATTAGATGGTGTGTTTTTTATAAAAGGACAAAATAAAATGCACAAGGCATTAAAAGAAACTTACAAGGGTTATAATATTATGAGTGCCCTTGTGCTTCGTGACTTTTTATACCAAATTTAATATGAACAATTTATTAATCAAATCTGATAATATAAAAGGGTTAAATTACTTATTAAATGAAAAAAATTTAAAAGGTAAAGTAGATTTAATTTATATTGATCCACCATTTGCTACAGGAATAAATTTTACAATCACAGAAGAAAGATCTTCTACAGTTAGTAAAGAAAAAAATGGAAATATTGCTTATTCTGATAAACTTATAGGTAATGATTTTTTAGAGTTTATTCAGCAACAACTTATTTTGTTAAAAGAATTAATGTCCGAACAAGGGTCTATTTATTTGCATATTGATTATAAAATTGGACATTATGTTAAAATTGTAATGGATAAGGTTTTTGGTATTGAAAATTTCAGGAATGATATTACTAGAATCAAATGTAATCCAAAAAATTTTAATCGAACTGGATATGGTAATATAAAAGATTTAATTCTTTTTTATTCAAAATCAAAAAAACCTATTTGGAATGAGCCAAGAGAGAAATATACAGAAGAAGACCTTGAAAAACTTTTTTCTAAAAAAAACAAGCAAGGCAGAAGATATGCAACTGTTCCAATTCATGCCCCAGGGGAGACTGTCAATGGAAAATCAAGTCAAAAATTTAAAGAAATTTTACCGCCTAAAGGAAGGCATTGGAGAACTGATGTTAATACTTTGACAAAATGGGATGAAGAAGGTTTAATAGAATGGTCTTCTACAGGAAATCCACGAAAAATAATTTTTGCAGATGAAAGAGAGGGGAAAAGAATGCAAGATATTTGGGAATACAAAGATCCTGCATATCCAATATATCCAACTGAAAAAAACTCTAATTTACTAGATTTAATTATTAGCACCTCTTCTAACGAAGATAGTATTGTTTTAGATTGTTTTTGTGGATCTGGGACAGCTTTAAAATCCGCTCAAACAAAGAATAGAAAATGGATTGGTATAGATCAATCAGAATATGCAATTAAGGCTACAAAAGAAAAGCTTACAATGTTTGAATGGAATCTTTTTAGTAAAAAGGTGATTTATGACTTTATAGAATTACAAGATAACAATATAAACATCGCTATTGCATCGTAAATTTTTGTACGAATTATTGTAATGCTAGAAAAGATGTGTTATTATAAGATTTTATCTTTAACTAAAAATAGTATTAGATTGCCATTTACTCATAACAACCTTAACCCCCAAAAAAATGAAAGCATTGGTTAAAACTAAAAGAGCGCTTGGATTAGAATTGCAGGATGTGGAGATGCCTATTTGTGCTCCTTGTGATGTTTTAATCAAGGTGCATAAAACTGCAATTTGTGGCACTGATCTACATATTTATTTATGGGATGAGTGGGCTCAAAACACGATTAAAACACCAAGAATTATTGGTCATGAATTTTGTGGAGAGATTGTTGAAATGGGAATGAATAATCAAGGATATTATAAAATAGGAGATATTGTAACAGCAGAGGGACATATTGTATCTGGTAATAGTAGAAATGTTAGAACTTCAAATCTTCATTTAGCTAAAGATACTTTGGGCTTAGGTATTCATAGAAATGGTGCATTTGCTGAATATGTTACAGTTCCTGAAACGAATATTTGGCAACCTAGACATAAAAATTTTGATAAAAATGTGATTGCTTCGTTTGATCCATTGGGTAATGCGGTGCATACTGCTTTATCTTGGAATTTAGCGGGAGAAGATGTTTTGATAACGGGAGCAGGGCCAGTAGGTTTGATGGCAATAGCAGTTTGTAAATTTGTAGGAGCTAGAAATGTGGTTATTACTGATATAAATCCATATAGATTAGATATAGCCAAAAAAATGGGAGCTAGCACGGTTAATTTAAAAACAGATTCTCTTAAGCATGTAAGAAAAGAGCTTAATATTGAAGAAGGTTTTGATATTGGCTTAGAAATGTCAGGTGTTCCATCGGCATTAAATAATATTATAGAACATTTGATACCAGGAGGAAAGATTTCTCTTTTAGGATTATTGCCAAGCCATGGAGCAGATATAGATTTTAATAAAATAATTTTTAAAGGTTTATTGTTAAAAGGTATTTATGGCAGGGAAATGTTTGATACTTGGTATAAAATGGATGCTTTAATTGAAAAAGGATTAGATATTTATCCAGTTCTTACTGGAAATTACCATTATAGCGATTTTCAAACAGCTTTTGATACCTTGATTTCTGGAAATGCAGGAAAGTTAATTTTAGATTGGACAGATTAGTATATAGTATCAGTTAAAAATCAGTGATTTTCTCTACATATAATAAATCACATTTCGTGATAATTTTTTGTGAATGACGGTAGTTAGAATTGAGACAATGATTAATAAAGAAAAAAGAGCTATGTGGTCAAAATTATTGGGCATTTCTCCGTTGAAAATTATTTTTGTAAAAGGAGTCATTAAAATAGAAAAAGGACTATATTTTAATATTGCTCCAAGTAATCCAGTAATAGATCCTTGTGGATAGATAACGGGGGTTAAGAACATCAAGGCAGGCATAGCAGCATCTATCAAGGTTTTTATGTCTCTTATATAAGGAAAAAGATAGGCGAGGCAGGTTGCCATACCTGCTATAATTAGAAAAAATATGGCAAAATATAAGGGAAAAAATATCATAGTAAGATGAAATTTTGCTTCAAAGAAAAAACCGATCACTACAAAAATTATTATTAGAGAAATAAAATAAATTCTAACTTGCTTGAATATTTCTACAATTATAAAGGTAGTTTTTGGAATTGGGCAAAGCTTTAAAATATTAGCATTTCCTACTATGGCACTAGGGGCCATAGTGATAATCCCAGCTATTAAAATCCATAAAGTAATGTTGGTGGTTAGAAAAAAAGGATAATTGCTGACAGCAGGAAATCTTGAAATTCTAGAAAATACAACTGCATATACGGCAATTAAGATGAATGGTTTGATGACCATCCAAATATTTCCTAAATAAGACACTCCATATTCTACTTTATAATGTCTATTTAAAATGGTAAATATTGATTGCCAGTAATATTTATTAAAAGCAGAGTTTTTTAGAATGTCTATTGAATATTTAATCATAATTTTAAAATTTTATTTTCATATAATTTTATCATTTTTTTTGTTTCTCCAAAATCAATGATTTCTCCTTTTTCCATTAAATAGCATTTATCGCATAAGGATTCCATTTCTTTGGTGCTATGAGATACTGAAATGCCAATATCTACATCTTGCCATTTTTTAATCATAAACTTTGTAGATTTTTTAATAAATCCTTGATCTCCTGTAGCAAATACTTCATCTAATAATAAAATATCTGTTTCTTGAAAAACTCCACAAGAAAAAGCAAATCTAGCAGACATACCGCTAGAATAATTCACTAATGGTTTGTCGATATATTCTCCTAATTCACTAAACTCAATGATTTTTGCTTCTAATTCTTTTGAATATTGATCAAGATTATTTCTAAAAATAAAAGATAATTTTATGTTGTCTCTACCAGTTAAAGTGCTAATAAATTCGGCTCCCAAGCCAACTAAAGGGGTTATTTTTCCAGTAATATTGACCTGACCTTTGCAATGAGGATAGGTTCCAATTATGGTTTTTAATAAAGAGCTTTTTCCAGAGCCGTTTTTTCCTAAAATACCAATTCTATCTCCTAATTTTGCTTCAAAATTAATGTCCTTTAGGATTGGAATGGAGTTTGGTTGAATATTTTTATTATTTTTAAATAAAAGTTTTTCTCTAAGAGAGCCTGCTCTTGCTAAATAATCTATTCCCTGAACATAAACATTTTTTAAAACTATAGAAGACATTTTTGTTAATGAATATTGTTATTATACTAATTTTCTTCTATTATTATAATAAAAAATAAATTTGCAACAATTAACAATTGCGATAAGAAATTTTAATTATCAATGCCTCTATAGGACTGTTTCATTGTAAGCAAGGTTTAGGGCAGTCTTAATTTAAGGACAAGGTTAAATCGCTCACCTCATGGACCAGAAATTCTAATATGGAAACTTAATTTGTTATTTTAACCCCAGTTATGCTTTTTTTTAATAAAAAGCCTTGCAAAAAGTTAGCATAGACATTTTAATATTTTTTTTAACCTAAATAAAAAAAGCTATGCTAGTAAGTGATATTGAACTAATAAAACTATATTGTCAAATAGATGATTTTTGTAAATTATTTTTTAAGTACTTCAATCAAAAATTAATATCAGAAAAGAGTAGTAAATTAAGGAAAGAACGGAAGGACAGGCTTAAATCTAGTGAGAAATGTGTATATTAATATTGTATAATAATAGTAGTTAGTCGCACCTAAATAATTACATTTTTAGTTAAATTAACAATTATTAAATAATAAAAAGTGTGTTTTTTCTTAAAAAAATACTTTTTATTACAAAAATTACCATTTGGATTTTGGTAAAAAGATAACTATCTATGCAGTTTAACAGCTTTCTTAAGTTTAAATCCCATAGCAGTTGCTATTGCATTCATATTATCGCCCACTTTCCCTTTAAGATAACATCTTGCCCCCCTTGAGTCATCATTTTTAATATGACCTATCACTGGCTCTATCGCATTTCTTCGTTTTTGATATTTCTTTTGCAAAATAGATAATGTTTTCTTTCTTGTTCTTGCCAAAATAACATTTTTATCTTTTATTCCATGACCTTTATAGCCTTGATCAACATAAACCTCCCTAAAACTCTTGCCACTCAACCTTTCTGCTTGTTCCAAATTAGATTTTAATGTATGTCCATCATACGGATTGTTATCAAATGATTTTGCTCCTAAAACAAAATTTGACCTAGTATGATGAGCCCAAAAAGTTGGACAGGATTTGAGAAAAAATAAGGTAGAATATTTTTTGATTTATTGGTTAAAAAAAGATTAAAATAATTTTTAAAAACAAAATTAATAATCACAAAAATGTTAAGTAAAAAAATAAGAAAAACCCATAGTAATAGTTTTAAATTTCAAGTGGTATTGAAATATTTAAAAGGTCAAGTTACGGTATCTGAATTAAGTCAAGAATTTAAGATTAGTAGCTCTTGTATTAATAAATGGGTGAAGCAATTTAAAGAAGGAGGTAAGGAGATATTTAGTTCAAATAATAACATTGAATTGTCAAATAAAAGCTTAGAAATTTCAAAACTTCATGAGAAAATAGTAGAGGTAATAATGGAGAGGGATTTTTTAAAAAAAGTATTGGGGGAGTAGCTATGGAAACAAGAAAAAATTTTATAAATATAGCACACCCCCATTTTTCTATTAACAAACAATGTCAGATATTAGAGGTTGGAAAATCTAGCTATTACTATCAACAAAAGCCCCGAATAATTTCATCAGATTTACTTAATGATATAAGAGAAATATGGAGTAAGCATCCATTTTTGGTTATAGAAAAATTTCAGTAATGTTATAAAGAATTGGTTATGATATAAGCAGCAAACAGGTTAGAGGTTTGATGAATTATATGAGTATTAAAGCCATATACAGCAAGCCAAATACAAGTAAAAGTGATAAAAATAGTTATAAACATCCATATCTTTTAAAGAATATGGATGTTTATAAATCAAATCAAGTATGGCAAATAGATATAACTTATATAAAAATACCTAGTAAAGGATTTGTGTATTTAGTTGCATTAATAGATGTTTACAGTAGATATGTGGTATCATGGGATTTATGTATTGGATTGCAGGTGGAGTTTAGTTTAGATGTGCTGGAGGTTGCTTTATCTAAAGGTAGAGTGCCAGTTATTATTAATAGTGATCAAGGAGTTCAATATACTTCAAGTGACTGGATTGAAGCTCTTAAGAAAAATGGTATAAAAATTAGTATGGATGGCAAAGGTAGATGGGCAGATAATATTTATATTGAAAGATTTTGGAGGGCTATAAAATATGAAGAAATTTATATTAACCCTCCTGAAACATTGTCAATATTAAGAAGTAATATAGCAAAATATATGTTGTTTTATAATAATATAAGACCTCATCAATCTTTAAATTATCAAACTCCGTCAGCTATTTATTACAGTTAATAATGGAGCTTCGCTCCATAGGTATTTATAAAATAAAAATAAGAAGTTGATATTATTGTAAGGAGGTTTTATAATAAGTTTATGGAACAGGCAGAGGTGCCGATGACCATAAATGAAGATAAAAACTAGATGATTTATTTTTATTTTATCTAGTTTTTTAAATGATAAAATTAGCAATAATTTTATCATTATTTATGTAATTTTATCTCATTATTTGATTTAAAATTACAAAGGTTTTAATGGTTTTTTTTAGGAACAAATTAAAGGCAAATTCTATCTTAAATTTTTCTAAAACCTGTCCAGTCAAAAGGGCTCACCATACTTGGTATGTTCTTAAATCATCAATTGAATTTATTGCTATAAAATCATTCGCTAAACTGCTTTGATGAGTTATTATAAATGCTATAAAAATTAAAAATGCTTTTAACATTATTCTTTCTTTCTGTTTTTTTAAAATTTAACTTTTTTAGTATCTTTTATCTTTTCTTATTTTGATAGAGATTTTTTAATCTTTTTTAAAATCTTCTTTTTCAAATTCTTCTAAACAAAAATCTTCTTTTCATAGTCTTTAGCCCTTATAAATGTTCTTACTTGGATCTTTTAATCCATCTCCTGTATCACAATTATACCAATCTCCCTTAAGGGATTTGCAAGATTTCTTATATTCTTCTATCTCTTTCTTGCTCATATCCTCCATATCTTCTTCATCCTCCTCTCCATCATAATACCAATAGGCTGATGGAAACAAACAATCAAAATGTGCATCTAAAAAAAATTCAAAATCTATATAATCCACTTCTTTTTGAAATTCCTTCTCATCTCCTTCTTTTGGGAGTATCTCTCCAAAAATTCTAATAGTCTCTTCTATTGATATATTCTTATCAAGCTTTATAATATCTGTTGCTGTAAGAGCTTTATAAGGAAAAACTAAATCTTCTGATCTAAAACAATCTCTTACTGGATCTCTTTCTTTATATTCTTTTATACAAAATTTTCTTGCTATTTCCCTTCCAAACCTCAATAACCCCTTCCTCATATAATATTCTATTAATTCCAAAAATAATTGTTTTCTTACTTGAAAGGCTAGATTGAGATCACATACTGAATTATTTACATGCATCCATAAATCCCAAGGGTTGGCATTATGCTCTTTCATAATATCTTCTAATTTATCTACCTCATATTCTTCTAAAAAATATTGTTTATATTGTCCTAAAAATATCATAATTTTAATCTGTAAATTTTATTTCATATTTTATATATTTATTTGCTCTATTAGGATTTGGCTTCATAATATCAATATTCAAATTACCTGGATTGCTTGTTGATACTCTTCTTATCTTTATTTTTGTTCCGTCAGAATGAGTATATACATCTATAGGTTCTCCTTGTTTTGTATGCTCTTTTTTCTTCGTCGCTCCCTCAGTAAATTTCTTAATAACCTCTTGTTGCTTTTTTTTACTTACTCCCTCATACATCCTTGCTCCTTTCGGTCCTTTCTTCTCATGTTGTTTCCCCTTTATTATCTCTCCATCTCCTAAATCTAAATCTATTGCATTTCTCTTATTTCCTGCATCACTATCTCTCATAAAGTCATTTACTATATCTAAACTATTTCTTCTTTTTTTCTTATTTGTTTCTTTATCATCAGGATCCTGATTATCATTGTTTCCTCCTCCTGTTGTTATTATTCTTGTTTCTTGCTTTTTATCTTCTTCTTTATTTTCTACTGCTTCTTCTTTTGGTGCTTCTTCTTGGTTTAATGTTTCTGTTATTTTTTCTCCTGTTACTAATGCTTTTGCTACATCTATTGCTTTCTTAGCACCTTTTATTACTCCATTTCTACAAGTGCTGTTTTTTGCACAAGCTGCACCAGAAGCAACAATAACACCTCCATAATTTGCCTTATCATTTGCATTTCTTACACTCTTATTTCCATTTCTTAATACCTTATTATTACTAGCCGTATGCTCATTATTCCAATCCGCACTTGTTCTTGTATTCGTATTAACATTGCCATTCGCAGCATTATTATAATCCCAAACCTTCTGTGCATAATCTCCTCTTCTCTTCGCTGTCTTCTCATTATCTTTATGTGTTTCATGGTTTGTTCCCTCATGATATAAAACATTTATCACCTCTCCACTATTTGCTAAATCTGTATTTGCTGTGTTTACATTTATTTTACTTTCTCCTGTGTCTTTATCATAATATGCTGATCCCTTTGACTGAGCTTTATCCTGCGATAATATCACCTCTCCATCATGACCATCAGCATTATTCGCATTTGCATCATCTACCGTTTTTTGTGCCGTTGCTTGAACTTCTTCTGGAGTATAGTTTGTCAAACCATTCATCTTATCCGTCGTCTCTTGATCTTTTTGTGTTGTTTCTATCCCATTCACTACACCCAAATTAATCTCCTTCTGATCTTTATAACTACTATCTTTTCCATTCAATCTTACATTATCATATGCCGCCGTTAAAAATGCTTTTTTTGTAATGCCTTCTTGATTGGCTTTCTTTATGTTTATTCCAGTGGTTTCTTCTGTTACTGCCCTTTCTTGGTATAACCCTATTGTATCAATTGAATTTATAGCAATAAAATTACCAAAACTTAATTGTGTATTTATTAAAAATGTTATGAAAATTATAAATGTTTTTAACATTGTTTTTGCTTACTGTTTTTTTTGATATTGAACTTTTTTATTATCTGTTATCTTTTCTTATTTTGATAGATGTTTGTTGTTTTTAGGGAGCGTTAAATCTATTTGTTTTTAGTTTTCATATTCCTTCCAAACTTTGAAAGATTTTACTTGGTATTTGAGCCAATTATTTCTTTCAAAATCCTTAATGACTACAAAGACATGATCTAACAATCTGTCTTCATTTTCAAAGCTAATTTTATGTTTATACTATTTTAATTTTATAATTGACCTATAGCCTTCAATCTGCTCAGCATAAATTGCTTTTTTTAATAATCTGTTAGCTATGGCTAGCAAATCATTAAAAAAAACAATTTCTACTAAACATCTTTTTGGCTATAGGTCAATTATAAAATTAAAATAGTATTAGTAGCTTTTCTAATCTGACACTTAAGATTTTCTATTCCATAATATAAATGTTCTTGCTGTTTTTTGCACAAATTTCTTTAAAAATTCCTATTTCTAATAGATTATTTTAAAATAATAAAATTATCAACTTCTATTATGTTTAAATTTATTTTAATAGATCTTTTATATAAAATTCCTTTTATTATTTTATCCTCAAATTATCATTTTTTACCCATACTCACTTACTGCTATTTTGTCCAACCTATACAATCCAATATCTCTCCTGTATCTATGTCTATTAAATAATTAAAACCATTCTGTAATCCCGCACTAAATTCACATTTTGATAAATCTAAATTAGGCTCATCTATCTCTATTTCATGTTTATCTACCATTATTGCATATTCCTTAATAACTTTTCCATTTTCTTTTATTTCAATAGCCATTCCTACATATACACTATCTTCTTTATACCCCTTATGATTATATTCTGCTACTTGCCATAATAATTTTCCTGTCTGTTTGCTGTAGCAAAAGAGATTTTCTCTTACTCGTTCTTCAGGAGTGGCATCTCTTGGTGAAATATTTTCTATTTTTTCTCTTGCATAAAAAGCTAAATTTAACCAATTAACTAAAAAGATTATTCTATCGGGTAATTCTATATATGATAATATTCTACTTTTAAAATCTACCTTAAATTTACCAAACTTTGCTATACTTCTATTTTTATTTAATTTGATGCTCATATAATTTTTATTGTAAAGGTTTTGTATTTAAATACCATTCAGGTTTTATTTCTTGCAATATCTCTGTCTGTAGTCCTTCTCCTTGTCCAAAACTATTACTCCCTGCTCTTCCTGTTCTTATCTCTCTATTTTTAGGCAATTTTACATCCGTTACCCATAATATAAATGTTCTTGCTGTTTTTTGCACAGATTTCTTTAAAAATTCCTATTTCTAATAGATTATTTTAAAATAATAAAATTATCAACTTCTATTATGTTTAAATTTATTTTAATAGATCTTTTATATAAAATTCCTTTTATTATTTTATCCTCAAATTATCATTTTTTACCCATACTCACTTACTGCTATTTTGTCCAACCTATACAATCCAATATCTCTCCTGTATCTATGTCTATTAAATACTCAAAACCATTCTGTAATCCCGCACTAAATTCACATTTTGATAAATCTAAATTAGGCTTATCTATCTCTATTTCATGTTTATCTACCATTATTGCATATCTCTTCACAACTTTTCCATTTTCTTTTATTTCAATAGCCATTCCTACATATACACTATCTTCTTTATACCCCTTATGATTATATTCTGCTACTTGCCATAATAATTTTCCTGTCTGTTTGCTGTAGCAAAAGAGATTTTCTCTTACTCGTTCTTCAGGAGTGGCATCTCTTGGTGAAATATTTTCTATTTTTTCTCTTGCATAAAAAGCTAAATTTAACCAATTAACTAAAAAGATTATTCTATCGGGTAATTCTATATATGATAATATTCTACTTTTAAAATCTACCTTAAATTTACCAAACTTTGCTATACTTCTATTTTTATTTAATTTGATGCTCATATAATTTTTATTGTAAAGGTTTTGTATTTAAATACCATTTAGGTTCTATTTTTTGCAATATCTCTGTCTGTAGTCCTTCTCCTTGCCCAAAACTATTACTCCCTGCTCTTCCTGTTCTTATCTCTCTATTTTTAGGCAATTCTACATCCGTTACCCATAATATAAATGTTCTTGCTGTTTTTTGCACAAATTTCTTTAAAAATTCCTATTTCTAATAGATTATTTTAAAATAATAAAATTATCAACTTCTATTATGTTTAAATTTATTTTAATAGATCTTTTATATAAAATTCCTTTTATTATTTTATCCTCAAATTATCATTTTTTACCCATACTCACTTACTGCTATTTTGTCCAACCTATACAATCCAATATCTCTCCTGTATCTATGTCTATTAAATACTCAAAACCATTATGTAATCCCGCACTAAATTCACATTTTGATAAATCTAAATTAGGCTTATCTATCTCTATTTCATGTTTATCTACCATTATTGCATATTCCTTAATAACTTTTCCATTTTCTTTTATTTCAATACCCATTCCTACATATACACTTTTCACTTTATACCCCTTATGATTATATTCTGCTACTTGCCATAATAATTTTCCTGTCTGTTTGCTGTAGCAAAAGAGATTTTCTCTTACTCGTTCTTCAGGAGTGGCATCTCTTGGTGAAATATTTTCTATTTTTTCTCTTGCATAAAAAGCTAAATTTAACCAATTAACTAAAAAGATTATTCTATCGGGTAATTCTATATATGATAATATTCTACTTTTAAAATCTACCTTAAATTTACCAAACTTTGCTATACTTCTATTTTTATTTAATTTGATGCTCATATAATTTTTATTGTAAAGGTTTTGTATTTAAATACCATTCAGATTTTATTTTTTGCAATATCTCTGTCTGTAGTCCTTCTCCTTGTCCAAAACTATTACTCCCTGCTCTTCCTGTTCTTATCTCTCTATTTTTAGGCAATTCTACATCCGTTACCCATAATATAAATGTTCTTGCTGTTTTTTGCACAAATTTCTTTAAAAATTCCTATTTCTAATAGATTATTTTAAAATAATAAAATTATCAACTTCTATTATGTTTAAATTTATTTTAATAGATCTTTTATATAAAATTCCTTTTATTATTTTTTACCCATACTCACTTACTGCTATTTTGTCCAACCTATACAATCCAATATCTCTCCTGTATTTATGTCTATTAAATACTTAAAACCATTCTGTAATCCCGCAATAAATTCACATTTTGATAAATCTAAATTAGGCTCATCTATCTCTATTTCATCTTTATCTACCATTATTGCATATCTCTTCACAACTTTTCCATTTTCTTTTATATAAAATCTCATTCCTACATATACACTATCTTCTTTATACCCCTTATGATTATATTCTGCTACTTGCCATAATAATTTTCCTGTCTGTTTGCTGTAGCAAAAGAGATTTTCTCTTACTCGTTCTTCAGGAGTGGCTTCTCTTGGCAGAAGTTCCCTTCCTGCTATTTTTTCTCTTTCATGAAAAGCTAAATTTAATGGATTAACTAAAAAAAATATTCTATCAGGTAATGCTATATATGATCTTATAGCAGTTTTAAAATCTACTTTAAATTTACCAAACTTTGCTATACTTCTATTTTTATTTAATTTGATGCTCATATAATTTTTATTGTAAAGGTTTTGTATTTAAATACCATTCAGGTTTTATTTCGTCCAATATCTCTGTCTGTAGTCCTTCTCCTTGCCCAAAACTATTACTCCCTGCTCTTCCTGTTCTTATATCTCTATTTTTAGGCAATTTTACATCCGTTACCCATAATATAAATGTTCTTGCTGTTTTTTGCACAGATTTCTTTAAAAATTCCTATTTCTAATAGATTATTTTAAAATAATAAAATTATCAACTTCTATTATGTTTAAATTTATTTTAATAGATCTTTTATATAAAATTCCTTTTATTATTTTATCCTCAAATTATCATTTTTTACCCATACTCACTTACTGCTATTTTGTCCAACCTATACAATCCAATATCTCTCCTGTATCTATGTCTATTAAATAATTAAAACCATTCTGTAATCCCGCACTAAATTCACATTTTGATAAATCTAAATTAGGCTCATCTATCTCTATTTCATGTTTATCTACCATTATTGCATATTCCTTAATAACTTTTCCATTTTCTTTTATTTCAATAGCCATTCCTACATATACACTATCTTCTTTATACCCCTTATGATTATATTCTGCTACTTGCCATAATAATTTTCCTGTCTGTTTGCTGTAGCAAAAGAGATTTTCTCTTACTCGTTCTTCAGGAGTGGCATCTCTTGGTGAAATATTTTCTATTTTTTCTCTTGCATAAAAAGCTAAATTTAACCAATTAACTAAAAAGATTATTCTATCGGGTAATTCTATATATGATAATATTCTACTTTTAAAATCTACCTTAAATTTACCAAACTTTGCTATACTTCTATTTTTATTTAATTTGATGCTCATATAATTTTTATTGTAAAGGTTTTGTATTTAAATACCATTCAGGTTTTATTTCTTGCAATATCTCTGTCTGTAGTCCTTCTCCTTGTCCAAAACTATTACTCCCTGCTCTTCCTGTTCTTATCTCTCTATTTTTAGGCAATTTTACATCCGTTACCCATAATATAAATGTTCTTGCTGTTTTTTGCACAGATTTCTTTAAAAATTCCTATTTCTAATAGATTATTTTAAAATAATAAAATTATCAACTTCTATTATGTTTAAATTTATTTTAATAGATCTTTTATATAAAATTCCTTTTATTATTTTATCCTCAAATTATCATTTTTTACCCATACTCACTTACTGCTATTTTGTCCAACCTATACAATCCAATATCTCTCCTGTATCTATGTCTATTAAATACTCAAAACCATTCTGTAATCCCGCACTAAATTCACATTTTGATAAATCTAAATTAGGCTTATCTATCTCTATTTCATGTTTATCTACCATTATTGCATATCTCTTCACAACTTTTCCATTTTCTTTTATTTCAATAGCCATTCCTACATATACACTTTTCACTTTATACCCCTTATGATTATATTCTGCTACTTGCCATAATAATTTTCCTGTCTGTTTGCTGTAGCAAAAGAGATTTTCTCTTACTCGTTCTTCAGGAGTGGCATCTCTTGGTGAAATATTTTCTATTTTCTTTCTTGCATAATAAGCTAAATTTAATGGACTAACTAAAAAGATTATTCTATCAGGTAATGCTATATATGATCTTATAGCAGTTTTAAAATCTACCTTAAATTTACCAAACTTTGCTATACTTCTATTTTTATTTAATTTGATGCTCATATAATTTTTATTGTAAAGGTTTTGTATTTAAATACCATTTAGATTCTATTTTTTGCAATATCTCTGTCTGTAGTCCTTCTCCTTGTCCAAAACTATTACTCCCTGCTCTTCCTGTTCTTATCTCTGTATTTTTAGGCAATTCTACATCCGTTACCCATAATATAAATGTTCTTGCTGTTTTTTGCACAGATTTCTTTAAAAATTCCTATTTCTAATAGATTATTTTAAAATAATAAAATTATCAACCTCTATTATGTTTAAATTTATTTTAATAGATCTTTTATATAAAATTCCTTTTATTATTTTATCCTCAAATTATCATTTTTTACCCATACTCACTTACTGCTATTTTGTCCAACCTATACAATCCAATATCTCTCCTGTATTTATGTCTATTAAATACTCAAAACCATTCTGTAATCCCGCACTAAATTCACATTTTGATAAATCTAAATTAGGCTTATCTATCTCTATTTCATGTTTATCTACCATTATTGCATATCTCTTCACAACTTTTCCATTTTCTTTTATTTCAATAGCCATTCCTACATATACACTTTTCACTTTATACCCCTTATGATTATATTCTGCTACTTGCCATAATAATTTTCCTGTCTGTTTGCTGTAGCAAAAGAGATTTTGTTCTACTTCTTCTTCAGGAGTGGCATCTCTTGGTGAAATATTTTCTATTTTTTCTCTTGCATAAAAAGCTAAATTAAACCAATTAACTAAAAAGATTATTCTATCAGGTAATTCTATATAAGATAATATTCTACTTTTAAAATCTACCTTAAATTTACCAAACTTTGCTATACTTCTATTTTTATTTAATTTGATGCTCATATAATTTTTATTGTAAAGGTTTTGTATTTAAATACCATTTAGGTTCTATTTCGTCCAATATCTCTGTCTGTAGTCCTTCTCCTTGTCCAAAACTATTACTCCCTGCTCTTCCTGTTCTTATCTCTCTATTTTTAGGCAATTCTACATCCGTTACCCATAATATAAATGTTCTTGCTGTTTTTTGCACAGATTTCTTTAAAAATTCCTATTTCTAATAGATTATTTTAAAATAATGAAATTATCAACTTCTATTATGTTTAAATTTATTTTAATAGATCTTTTATATAAAATTCCTTTTATTATTTTATCCTCAAATTATCATTTTTTACCCATACTCACTTACTGCTATTTTGTCCAACCTATACAATCCAATATCTCTCCTGTATTTATGTCTATTAAATACTTAAAACCATTCTGTAATCCCGCAATAAATTCACATTTTGATAAATCTAAATTAGGCTCATCTATCTCTATTTCATCTTTATCTACCATTATTGCATATCTCTTCACAACTTTTCCATTTTCTTTTATATAAAATCTCATTCCTACATATACACTTTTCACTTTATACCCCTTATGATTATATTCTGCTACTTGCCATAATAATTTTCCTGTCTGTTTGCTGTAGCAAAAGAGATTTTGATCTACTTCTTCTTCAGGAGTGGCATCTCTTGGTGAAATATTTTCTATTTTCTTTCTTGCATAATAAGCTAAATTAAACCAATTAACTAAAAAGATTATTCTATCGGGTAATTCTATATATGATTTTATAGCAGTTTTAAAATCTACTTTAAATTTACCAAACTTTGCTATACTTCTATTTTTATTTAATTTGATGTTCATATAATTTTTATTGTAAAGGTTTTGTATTTAAATACCATTTAGGTTTTATTTCGTCCAATATCTCTGTCTGTAGTCCTTCTCCTTGTCCAAAACTATTACTCCCTGCTCTTCCTGTTCTTATCTCTGTATTTTTAGGCAATTTTACATCCGTTACCCATAATATAAATGTTCTTGCTGTTTTTTGCACAAATTTCTTTAAAAATTCCTATTTCTAATAGATTATTTTAAAATAATAAAATTATCAACTTCTATTATGTTTAAATTTATTTTAATAGATCTTTTATATAAAATTCCTTTTATTATTTTATCCTCAAATTATCATTTTTTACCCATACTCACTTACTGCTATTTTGTCCAACCTATACAATCCAATATCTCTCCTGTATTTATGTCTATTAAATACTTAAAACCATTCTGTAATCCCGCACTAAATTCACATTTTGATAAATCTAAATTAGGCTCATCTATCTCTATTTCATGTTTATCTACCATTATTGCATATCTCTTCACAACTTTTCCATTTTCTTTTATTTCAATAGCCATTCCTACATATACACTATCTTCTTTATACCCCTTATGATTATATTCTGCTACTTGCCATAATAATTTTCCTGTCTGTTTGCTGTAGCAAAAGAGATTTTCTCTTACTCGTTCTTCAGGAGTGGCATCTCTTGGTGAAATATTTTCTATTTTCTTTCTTGCATAATAAGCTAAATTTAATGGACTAACTAAAAAGATTATTCTATCAGGTAATGCTATATATGATCTTATAGCAGTTTTAAAATCTACCTTAAATTTACCAAACTTTGCTATACTTCTATTTTTATTTAATTTGATGCTCATATAATTTTTATTGTAAAGGTTTTGTATTTAAATACCATTTAGGTTCTATTTCTTGCAATATCTCTGTCTGTAGTCCTTCTCCTTGTTCAAAACTATTACTCCCTGCTCTTCCTGTTCTTATCTCTCTATTTTTAGGCAATTCTACATCCGTTACCCATAATATAAATGTTCTTGCTGTTTTTTGCACAGATTTCTTTAAAAATTCCTATTTCTAATAGATTATTTTAAAATAATAAAATTATCAACTTCTATTATGTTTAAATTTATTTTAATAGATCTTTTATATAAAATTCCTTTTATTATTTTATCCTCAAATTATCATTTTTTACCCATACTCACTTACTGCTATTTTGTCCAACCTATACAATCCAATATCTCTCCTGTATCTATGTCTATTAAATAATTAAAACCATTCTGTAATCCCGCACTAAATTCACATTTTGATAAATCTAAATTAGGCTTATCTATCTCTATTTCATGTTTATCTACCATTATTGCATATCTCTTCACAACTTTTTCATTTTCTTTTATTTCAATAGCCATTCCTACATATACACTTTTCACTTTATACCCCTTATGATTATATTCTGCTACTTGCCATAATAATTTTCCTGTCTGTTTGCTGTAGCAAAAGAGATTTTGATCTACTTCTTCTTCAGGAGTGGCATCTCTTGGTGAAATATTTTCTATTTTTTCTCTTGCATAAAAAGCTAAATTAAACCAATTAACTAAAAAGATTATTCTATCAGGTAATTCTATATAAGATAATATTCTACTTTTAAAATCTACCTTAAATTTACCAAACTTTGCTATACTTCTATTTTTATTTAGAGTCTGCTGAATTAGATAATATTTTCCAATAAAAAATTAATTCTTTCCAAAAGACATTTTTTTAAATTTTAAAAATATATTTTCAAATTATTTTTTAATCCATTTTTAGTTTTTTATTTAATTTTTAATGTAATATTTGTATTAAACCTCTCTTAATGCTTTAAATAAGTTAAAACTAACCATAGCTATACTAGTTTGAATGGCAGCTCCATTCATAGTTTTCAACACTATTTTATTTAATGTGTAATCTTTTTTTAAATTTCCTATTACCCCCTCAACTCTAGACCTTGATTTCCTCAATTTCCTTTTTTCTAATTTTTGCTTAGCTGTAGATTTTCCTTGATTCTTAAGACTATGTTTTATATCAAAACTCTTTAATAAAGCTTTATTATCAAACGAAGAATAACCATCATCTATCAGAACCTTCTTCGGCAATCTCTCAAATCTATCTTGATGATTTGCTAAACTATTCTTTAATTCTAACTTCTCATTAAATGCCCTATGCTCTACTTTATCACTAAACACATAACCATCTGTTAAAGCTATATGTGCCTTTGCTCCAAATTCTGTTTTTTTACCTCCTTCCTTGCCTCTTTTGATTGGTCTTACAAATGGTTGGTCAAAACTTATTATTCTGCCTGGAATACTTGTAACCTTTTCTTTGTATTTTCTTTGTTGTTGCCTAAAAATCTCTTTTCCTACTACTAACTTTTTTTCTATTTCCTTTATTAACCCTTGTAAACCCACCTCCTCAATCAATCCTAACTGAAAATTACCAGACGATAATTTCTTCTTTGCTCCCTTTATTATTGCTACCAATTGATTAATATTTCTATTAGTAAAATTCAACATTTTCCTAGTTGCCTTATTTATTACTTTCTTGTTCTTCTGCTTCTTTTTTGCAAAATCTAAATATACTTTCTTTGCTTTTCTTTTGTAAGTTCTTATCTTCTCTTCTATTTTGAACTTTTTTTTTAATATATCTATTTGCTTAATTGCATAACTTCTTACAGTATTAAGCAATTTTACATCATTTGGATATTCTATTTTACTCTCAAACACTGTACCATCAAGCAACAATTCTTTTCCTTTGACAAACCTTTTATCCTTTAGCACCTCTAATATTTCTGATTCAAATTTTAAAAAATACTCTGCTCCTAATTTATTTCTTCTTTTTGTTAATAAGCTAGGATCCATCACTTTTGTTATCTTGCTTACAAAAGTATCATAACCACAAAAATATTGAAAATATGGATTTTCATAAAAATATTCTAATATCTCAACATCACTCAAACCTAATCTTACTTTACCGATAAGCAAACCTAGCACTAATTTAGCTGATTTTACCACTCCCAATCTTTTAGGATCAAAATATTTATCATGAAGTGCAATCAAATTATCCCAAGGAACTAGCTCTGATAATTTTATCCATCTGTTGTTTTCGTCTAACTTACCTCCAAAAGGCATCATATCTGCAAATAATGGTAATGTTCTCATAGCAATGTCTAAAAAAAATTATATTTTTTTCTAAAAAAGTGCAAAGGTTTTCTCGTCATTATCTTCAAACCTTTGCATTTTTACTCAAAAATCTAACATAAATATACCACTCAAACCCTTATAATACAACCCTTTTCCTTGCTTTTTTTACCTAATTCAGCAGACTCTATTTAATTTGATGCTCATATAATTTTTATTGTAAAGGTTTTGTATTTAAATACCATTTAGATTCTATTTTTTGCAATATCTCTGTCTGTAGTCCTTCTCCTTGTCCAAAACTATTACTCCCTGCTCTTCCTGTTCTTATATCTCTATTTTTAGGCAATTCTACATCCGTTACCCATAATATAAATGTTCTTGCTGTTTTTTGCACAAATTTCTTTAAAAATTCCTATTTCTAATAGATTATTTTAAAATAATAAAATTATCAACTTCTATTATGTTTAAATTTATTTTAATAGATCTTTTATATAAAATTCCTTTTATTATTTTATCCTCAAATTATCATTTTTTACCCATACTCACTTACTGCTATTTTGTCCAACCTATACAATCCAATATCTCTCCTGTATTTATGTCTATTAAATACTTAAAACCATTCTGTAATCCCGCACTAAATTCACATTTTGATAAATCTAAATTAGGCTCATCTATCTCTATTTCATGTTTATCTACCATTATTGCATATCTCTTCACAACTTTTCCATTTTCTTTTATTTCAATAGCCATTCCTACATATACACTATCTTCTTTATACCCCTTATGATTATATTCTGCTACTTGCCATAATAATTTTCCTGTCTGTTTGCTGTAGCAAAAGAGATTTTCTCTTACTCGTTCTTCAGGAGTGGCATCTCTTGGTGAAATATTTTCTATTTTCTTTCTTGCATAATAAGCTAAATTTAATGGACTAACTAAAAAGATTATTCTATCAGGTAATGCTATATATGATCTTATAGCAGTTTTAAAATCTACCTTAAATTTACCAAACTTTGCTATACTTCTATTTTTATTTAATTTGATGCTCATATAATTTTTATTGTAAAGGTTTTGTATTTAAATACCATTTAGGTTCTATTTCTTGCAATATCTCTGTCTGTAGTCCTTCTCCTTGCCCAAAACTATTACTCCCTGCTCTTCCTGTTCTTATCTCTGTATTTTTAGGCAATTTTACATCCGTTACCCATAATATAAATGTTCTTGCTGTTTTTTGCACAAATTTCTTTAAAAATTCCTATTTCTAATAGATTATTTTAAAATAATAAAATTATCAACTTCTATTATGTTTAAATTTATTTTAATAGATCTTTTATATAAAATTCCTTTTATTATTTTATCCTCAAATTATCATTTTTTACCCATACTCACTTACTGCTATTTTGTCCAACCTATACAATCCAATATCTCTCCTGTATTTATGTCTATTAAATACTTAAAACCATTCTGTAATCCCGCAATAAATTCACATTTTGATAAATCTAAATTAGGCTCATCTATCTCTATTTCATCTTTATCTACCATTATTGCATATCTCTTCACAACTTTTCCATTTTCTTTTATATAAAATCTCATTCCTACATATACACTTTTCACTTTATACCCCTTATGATTATATTCTGCTACTTGCCATAATAATTTTCCTGTCTGTTTGCTGTAGCAAAAGAGATTTTGACTTATTTCGTATAAATTAGTTGCATGATACCAATTTAATAAAATTATTATTCTATCTGGTAACTCTATTAAATATTTAATTTCATTAGGAGCTTTTATAACTAAATTATTATCTAATTCTATATTAGTATTTACAAAAGTCTCTTCCCCAGCAGATAAAATCTTCTTTGTTTTATGTAATTTATATCCCATTTTTATTTTATTTTAATTGTATTTTTAAACCAATTCGAATTAATGTCTTCTCTAGGTACCAATATCTCTGTCTGTAGTCCTTCTCCTTGTCCAAAACTATTACTCCCTGCTCTTCCTGTTCTTATCTCTGTATTTTTAGGCAATTTTACATCCGTTACCCATAATATAAATGTTCTTGCTGTTTTTTGCACAGATTTCTTTAAAAATTCCTATTTCTAATAGATTATTTTAAAATAATGAAATTATCAACTTCTATTATGTTTAAATTTATTTTAATAGATCTTTTATATAAAATTCCTTTTATTATTTTATCCTCAAATTATCATTTTTTACCCATACTCACTTACTGCTATTTTGTCCAACCTATACAATCCAATATCTCTCCTGTATCTATGTCTATTAAATAATTAAAACCATTCTGTAATCCCGCACTAAATTCACATTTTGATAAATCTAAATTAGGCTCATCTATCTCTATTTCATGTTTATCTACCATTATTTCATATTCCTTAATAACTTTTCCATTTTCTTTTATTTCAATACCCATTCCTACATATACACTTTTCACTTTATACCCCTTATGATTATATTCTGCTACTTGCCATAATAATTTTCCTGTCTGTTTGCTGTAGCAAAAGAGATTTTCTCTTACTCGTTCTTCAGGAGTGGCATCTCTTGGTGAAATATTTTCTATTTTCTTTCTTGCATAATAAGCTAAATTTAATGGACTAACTAAAAAGATTATTCTATCAGGTAATGCTATATATGATCTTATAGCAGTTTTAAAATCTACCTTAAATTTACCAAACTTTGCTATACTTCTATTTTTATTTAATTTGATGCTCATATAATTTTTATTGTAAAGGTTTTGTATTTAAATACCATTCAGGTTTTTTTTTGTCCAATATCTCTGTCTGTAGCCCTTCTCCTTGTCCAAAATTATTACTCCCTGCTCTTCCTGTTCTTATCTCTGTATTTTTAGGCAATTTTACATCCGTTACCCATAATATAAATGTTCTTGCTGTTTTTTGCACAAATTTCTTTAAAAATTCCTATTTCTAATAGATTATTTTAAAATAATAAAATTATCAACTTCTATTATGTTTAAATTTATTTTAATAGATCTTTTATATAAAATTCCTTTTATTATTTTATCCTCAAATTATCATTTTTTACCCATACTCACTTACTGCTATTTTGTCCAACCTATACAATCCAATATCTCTCCTGTATCTATGTCTATTAAATAATTAAAACCATTCTGTAATCCCGCACTAAATTCACATTTTGATAAATCTAAATTAGGCTCATCTATCTCTATTTCATGTTTATCTACCATTATTGCATATTCCTTAATAACTTTTCCATTTTCTTTTATTTCAATACCCATTCCTACATATACACTTTTCACTTTATACCCCTTATGATTATATTCTGCTACTTGCCATAATAATTTTCCTGTCTGTTTGCTGTAGCAAAAGAGATTTTCTCTTACTCGTTCTTCAGGAGTGGCTTCCTCTGGCATAAGTTCTCTTCCTGCTATTTTTTCTCTTTCATGAAAAGCTAAATTTAATGGATTAACTAAAAAGATTATTCTATCGGGTAATGCTATATATGATCTTATAGCAGTTTTAAAATCTACCTTAAATTTACCAAACTTTGCTATACTTCTATTTTTATTTAATTTGATGCTCATATAATTTTTATTGTAAAGGTTTTGTATTTAAATACCATTCAGATTTTATTTTGTCCAATATCTCTGTCTGTAGTCCTTCTCCTTGTCCAAAACTATTACTCCCTGCTCTTCCTGTTCTTATATCTCTATTTTTAGGCAATTTTACATCCGTTACCCATAATATAAATGTTCTTGCTGTTTTTTGCACAGATTTCTTTAAAAATTCCTATTTCTAATAGATTATTTTAAAATAATAAAATTATCAACTTCTATTATGTTTAAATTTATTTTAATAGATCTTTTATATAAAATTCCTTTTATTATTTTATCCTCAAATTATCATTTTTTACCCATACTCACTTACTGCTATTTTGTCCAACCTATACAATCCAATATCTCTCCTGTATCTATGTCTATTAAATAATTAAAACCATTCTGTAATCCCGCACTAAATTCACATTTTGATAAATCTAAATTAGGCTCATCTATCTCTATTTCATGTTTATCTACCATTATTTCATATTCCTTAATAACTTTTCCATTTTCTTTTATTTCAATACCCATTCCTACATATACACTATCTTCTTTATACCCCTTATGATTATATTCTGCTACTTGCCATAATAATTTTCCTGTCTGTTTGCTGTAGCAAAAGAGATTTTGACTTATTTCGTATAAATTAGTTGCATGATACCAATTTAATAAAATTATTATTCTATCTGGTAACTCTATTAAATATTTAATTTCATTAGGAGCTTTTATAACTAAATTAGTCGTCCCTAAAAAACTATAAAAAGCCTTGCAGTATAAGGTTTTTTTTGTATAATTTGCATAGTAAAAACACAAGCTTATTACCAATAACTCTTAAAACCTTGCAAAAATGTTACACAAAACTCACCAAACAGGAAATGATATGGATATGTTCAGAAATGAATTAGTAAATATCATAAATATGAAACATAAATTAGTAATATTGTCAAAATTAGTAGATTGGAGAAGCATGGAAAAGAAGTTTTCTATAAAATATAGTAATTTGGGAAGAGGAGGACTACCTATAAGATTAATGTGTGGATTATTGATGTTAAAAGAAATAGAAAAGCAATCAGATGAAAAGATATGTGAGCTTTGGGTAGAGAATCCATATTATCAATATTTTTGTGGAAGTAGATATTTTGAGCATAAGTTACCAACAGTTCCAGAGAATTTGGTGTATTTTAGAAAAAGAATAGGAGAAGAAGGGATGGAATATTTGTTTTCAGAAACAATAGAAATAGCAAAAAATACAAAAGTTTTAAAATCAGCTGATTTTAAAAGAGTAACAGTAGATAGCACAGTTCAAGAAAAAGCAATAACTTATCCTACAGATACTAAGCTGTGCCATAAAGCAAGGGAGAGTTTGGTAAAGTTGGCAGAAGCAGAGGGTATAAAATTGAGGCAGAATTATAAAATAGTTGGTAAAAAGAGTCTTTTTATGTCAGCGAGATACAGTATGTCAAGAAAGGGTAGAAAAGCAAAAGCAGAACAGAAAAAAGTAAAGAATTATTTGGGTAGAGTAATAAGGGATATTGATAATAAGAAAGGAGATTTGAAAAACAATAGTAAATTATTTCAAGCATTGCTAAGAGCAAAGTTAATTTACAATCAGCAAAGAACGGATAAGAATAAGATTTATTCATGGCATGAAGATGTGAGTTGCATAAGTAAGGGAAAAGCTCACAAGAAATATGAGTTTGGTTGTAAAGTAGGTTTTGTAGTAAGTTCTAGGTCAAATTTTGTTTTAGGAGCAAAATCATTTGATAACAATCCGTATGATGGACATACATTAAAATCTAATTTGAAACAAGCAGAAAGGTTGAGTGGCAAGAGTTTTAGGAAGGTTTATGTTGATCAAGGCTATAAAGATCATGGAATAAAAGATAAAAATGTTATTGTGGCAAGAACAAGAAAGAAAACATTATCTATTTTGCAAAAGAAATATCAAAAACGAAGAAATGCGATAGAGCCAGTGATAGGTCATATTAAAAATGATGGCTCAAGGGGGGCAAGATGTTATCTTAAAGGAAAAATGGGCGATAATATGAATGGCAATAGCAACTGCTATGGGATTTAACTTAAGAAAGCTGTTAAACTGCATAGATAGTTATCTTTTTGCCAAAATCCAAATGGTAATTTTTGTAATAAAAAGTATTTTTTTAAGAAAAAACACACTTTTTATTATTTAATAATTGTTAATTTAACTAAAAATGTAATTATTTAGGTGCTACTATCTAGTTTTTTAAATGATAAAATTAGCAATAATTTTATCATTATTTATGTAATTTTATCTCATTATTTGATTTAAAATTACAAAGGTTTTAATGGTTTTTTTTAGGAATAAATTAAAGGCAAATTCTATCTTAAATTTTTCTAAAACCTGTCCAGTCAAAAGGGCTCACCATACTTGGTATGTTCTTAAATCATCAATTGAATTTATTGCTATAAAATCATTCGCTAAACTGCTTTGATGAGTTATTATAAATGCTATAAAAATTAAAAATGCTTTTAACATTATTCTTTCTTTCTGTTTTTTTAAAATTTAACTTTTTTAGTATCTTTTATCTTTTCTTATTTTGATAGAGATTTTTTAATCTTTTTTAAAATCTTTCCAAAAATCTTCTTTTTCAAATTCTTCTAAACAAAAATCTTCTTTTCATAGTCTTTAGCCCTTATAAATATTCTTACTTGGATCTTTTAATCCATCTCCTGTATCACAATTATACCAATCTCCCTTAAGGGCTTTGCAAGATTTCTTATATTCTTCTATCTCTTTCTTGCTCATATCCTCCATATCTTCTTCATCCTCCTCTCCATCATAATACCAATAGGCTGATGGAGGGAGTCCATAAAAATAAAAATCTAAATGAGTATCAAAACTTACCTTTTGTTTTGTTCCGCAATATTTTTCATCTCCTTCTTTAGGAAAACTTTTATCAAAATAAGCAATCACATCTTCTGTTTTTGTTTTTTCATCAAATTTTACATAGTCTTTTGTATTTTCACGATAATCCTTTGGTAATTCATCCATTAAAGCTTCTCTGCTTGTGTATCCTTTTCCCTTAAACCTCAATAACCCCTTCCTCATATAATATTCTATTAATTCCAAAAATATCTGCTTCTTTTCGCTTAGAGGGAGGTTTAAAGTTTTTGCTGGATATATTGTATTATCCCATATATCTATTGGTTTTACAAATGGATACTCCATATCATCCTCAAGATTTTTTAAATCATATTGATCTAAAAAATATTTTTTATATTTTTCTATTAATTTCATAATTTTAATCTTTAAATTTTATTTCATATTTTTTAGGCTTAGCATCTGGATTATCAGGATTAGGCTTGCTTATATCAATATTCAAATTACCTGGATTGCTTGTTGATACTCTTCTTATCTTTATTTTTGTTCCGTCAGAATGAGTATATACATCTATTTTTTCTCCTTTACCTAAATCCTTTACTTCCTTCGTCGCTCCCTCAGTAAATTTCTTAATAACCTCTTGTTGCTTTTTTTTACTTACTCCCTCATACATCCTTGCTCCTTTCGGTCCTTTCTTCTCATGTTGTTTCCCCTTTATTATCTCTCCATCTCCTAAATCTAAATCTATTGCATTTCTCTTATTTCCTGCATCACTATCTCTCATAAAGTCATTTACTATATCTAAACTATTTCTTCTTTTTTTCTTATTTGTTTCTTTATCATCAGGATCCTGATTATCATTGTTTCCTCCTCCTGTTGTTATTATTCTTGTTTCTTGCTTTTTATCTTCTTCTTTATTTTCTACTGCTTCTTCTTTTGGTGCTTCTTCTTGGTTTAATGTTTCTGTTATTTTTTCTCCTGTTACTAATGCTTTTGCTACATCTATTGCTTTCTTAGCACCTTTTATTACTCCATTTCTACAAGTGCTGTTTTTTGCACAAGCTGCACCAGAAGCAACAATAACACCTCCATAATTTGCCTTATCATTTGCATTTCTTACACTCTTATTTCCATTTCTTAATACCTTATTATTACTAGCCGTATGCTCATTATTCCAATCCGCTCTTGTTCTTGTATTCGTATTAACATTGCCATTCGCAGCATTATTATAATCCCAAACCTTCTGTGCATAATCTCCTCTTCTCTTCGCTGTCTTCTCATTATCTTTATGTGTTT
>CBDCUE010000007.1:0-3393 GCA_965222515.1 Rickettsiales bacterium
CTTATAAATTTTTAAATAAACCCTCTTTATATTTATCAGATTATATAGAAAAACACAAAGATATTTATTATAAGAAACTAACTAATGTCCGAAAAAACAATGATTTATCTGGTTGGATAAAATTCTTTCTTGAGGCAGTAATCAGCACATCTAAAAAAGGAGTTTTGACTTTTCAAGAAATTTTAGCATTACAATCAGAAATGCATATAATTGTTAGGGAGTTTGGTAGAAAAGCAGAGAATGCTGGTAAAATGATTGAATTTATGTATAAATTTCCAATTATTTCTGCAAATGATGTTGTTAAAACTTTAAATATTTCTAGGCAATCAGCAAATTTATTAATCAAAGATTTTGAAAATAAAGGTTTAATTAAAGAGTTTACAGGATATAGCAGAAATAAATTGTTTGTATTTGAAAGATATTTAAATATTTTTCAACATATCTAGAAATTATTAAAAGATCCATAGTCAAGTTTAGGGGGTCTAAACTTGACGATAGAATCCATAGTCAAGTTTGGAGGGTCTAAACTTGACGATAGAATCCATAGTCAAGTTTAGGGGGTCTAAACTTGACGATAGAATTTATTAAATAGAAATAGTATTATTTAATTTTTTTGCTAATAACCCCAAGTCTTTTTTGCTATGATTAGCATTTATCGTGATTCTTATTCTTGGTGTTGTGGCTGTTGGAGGTCTGATTGCTCCTGCCCATATTCTTGCATCTAGCAATTTTTTATGAGTTTTTTGCATTTCTGTTATATTTTGAAATTCAATTTTAAAAATAGCTGTTTGCGATTCTAATCCTGTTATTTTGCTAAAATATTTTATATTATCTGTTAGTTTTTGTTCTAATTTATTATTTTTTTGTAAAATATTCAAAGATTCAATTGCTACTGCAATATTAGGAATAGGCAAGGCGGTGGTATAAATTAAAGTTTTGGCCTGATTAATTATTAAATTACAAATATTTTTACTGGCTGCAACATAGCCTCCATAGCTTGCTAATGATTTTGACAAAGTCCCTAATTTAATATGGTTTTGATAAAATTCATTATTATTCTTTTGATAAAAAGAGATAGAATGAGCATCATCAGTTAATAACCAACTATTATATTTTTTTGCTATTTTAATAATTTTTTTCATATCTGTTTTATCACCATCCATAGAAAAAATAGTTTCGGTAATAATTAGGATATTTTGATATGTTTTTTGATTTTCTTTGATAATTCTTTCTAAATGATCTAAATCATTATGATGATATCTTTTAAAATCTGCCCCGCTTAATTTTATGCCATCAATAAGTGAGCTGTGAATTAATTTATCTGCAATTATTAAAGAATGTTTTTGAGCCAAAACAGGAATAATGCCTAAAGCCCCTAAATAACCGCTACCAAAAACAATAGATTGATCACAATTATTTATTTTTGCTAATTTTGCTTCTAATTTTTGATATAAAAAATGATTCCCTGTAATTAATCTAGAACTTCCTGCAGCAAAGCCATATTTTTTGATAGATTTTATAGCAACTTTATTAGTTTTTGGATGGTTTTTTAAACCAAAATAATCATTACTGGTAAAAGAAAGGTATTTTTTCCCCCGATACTCCAAAAAATTCTTTTTTAGAAAAGCAAAATTTTTTAGCTCTCTAAAAAGTTCTTTTTCTTTTATCTTTTTTAATTTTTTTTGAGAAAAGAAATCAATACTTGCCATAAATATAGTTTGTTATTATAGTGTGAGGTTGTTGATAACTTTAATATTAAAGACATATGAGTAAAAAAGAAATAGTAAATTTTGATTTAGGAGAAATAAGAAATAACTGGAAATTAGAAGAGATAGAAACTTTATATAATTTGCCTTTTAATGATTTGCTGTTTTATGCACAGCAAATTCATAGAAAAAACTTTGATGCAAATGAAGTGCAAATATCAACTTTACTTAGTATCAAAACTGGAGGTTGCCCTGAAAATTGCAAATATTGCCCGCAATCTGCTCATTACAATACAGGTTTAGAAAAAGAATCTTTAATGGAAGTGAAGGAGATTGTCAAACAAGCAAAAAAAGCAAAAGATATTGGTGCTAGTCGTTTTTGTATGGGAGCTGCTTGGAGAGAAGTAAATGATAGAGATTTGGATAAATTATGTACAATTGTAGAAGAAGTAAAAAAAACAGGTTTGGAAACTTGCATGACTCTTGGAATGGTTAAAAAGGAACAAGCCAAAAGATTAAAAAAAGCAGGTTTGGATTTTTACAATCATAATATAGATTCTTCTGAAGAATTTTATGAAAAAATCATTTCCACTAGAAAATATCAAGATAGGTTAAATACTTTAGAAAATATTGCCAAAAATGATATTAATGTTTGTTCTGGAGGAATTATTGGTATGGGAGAAGAAATTGAGGATAGATTAAAAATGATAAAAACTTTAGCAAATTTAAAACAGCATCCTAAATCAGTACCCATAAATTTATTAGAAAAAGTAGAGGGAACTCCACTTGAAGGCAGTAAAGATATTGATGTTTTTGAATTTATTAAAACAATTGCTATAACTAGAATAATAATGCCTCAATCTTATGTTAGATTGTCAGCTGGAAGACAAAACCTTAGCGAAGAAGCCCAAAGCCTTTGTTTTTTAGCAGGTGCAAATTCTATTTTTTATGGAGAGAAATTATTAACCCAAAAAAATCCAACCGAAAATCAAGATATGGCTTTATTTGATAAGTTGGGCTTAAAAGCTGTTTAACTAATGTTTAGTTTTTTACATAATATAAAAAAAAGAGATCCATCAAGCACAAATTCTTTGGAAATAATTTTATGCTATCCAGTGGTTCATATAATGTTTTTTCATAGAATAGCACATTTTTTAGCAAAGTTAAAGATTCCTACTATTGCCAAGATTAGTAGCTCATATTGCAAGATTAATAACTGGCATTGAAATTCACCCTAAAGAAAAAATTGGCAAAAGATTTTTTATAGATCACGGAATGGGTGTGGTAATTGGAGAAAGTTCGGTTATTGATAATAATGTTACAATGTATCATGCAGTAACTTTAGGAGGAAGAAGTTTGTCTAGAACAGGAAAGAGACATCCGACTATAAAAGACAATGTAACAATTGGAACAGGGGTCATTGTTTTGAATGATGTTGCCAGCAACAAAATGATAGTAGCTACCAAAGCAGAAGAATTTAAGAAAAAATTGGAACCTAATTATTATATTTGAAGTGTAAGAGGATTAACAAGTTATCAGTCAATTAAAAACCTGAATATTATCCAAGTTTTTAGTTGGCTGGGAGTTTGTTTTGTTATTTTTTAAAATAAAAATGTCAAGAATTAAAAAAACTCTTGACATTTGAGCAATTTAGATATAAAATTTTCTTTTTTAAAAAGTAATTAAG
>CBDCUE010000008.1:0-38901 GCA_965222515.1 Rickettsiales bacterium
TTAAAGGAGATTTTTTGGAAAAAGAAACCCAAGATCAATTAACAGATTCTTTGAAGGGCAAGCAAGCAGATTTAATTTTATCTGATATGGCTCCTTATACTTCTGGGCATAAAGATACAGATGCTTTAAGATTAATTGTTCTGTTAGAAGAGGTCCTGCTTTTTGCTAAAGAAAATCTAAAAAAACAAGGAAATTTAATCGCTAAATTGTTTTTAGGAGTAGAGACTGATACATTGATTAAAGAATATAAGAAGCAATTTGAAGTAGTTAAGTTTTTTAAACCTCAATCATCAAGAAAAAAATCAAAAGAGCAATATGTAATATGTTTAAATAAATACTAGATTTTTTTTTAATTAAGTTATACTTATATAATGATTTTTTATATACAAGAATGAAATTTAAAAACATAAATCACTATTTTATCAAAGCAATTATAGTTGTTCTATATATGAGCATAATGAGTATATCATTGAATAGTTATGCTAGTGAGTGGAGTAATTTTAATGATAGAATACGATTATACCCTAACAAAACCCCTACAGAGGTAGCAAAACAAACGAGAGCAAGTAATTGTGATGGTTTAAAAGAAGTTCAAAGGGCCTTGTTGCAAATTATTGATATTGTAAAAGACTCATCAACTAATGTTTCTGCTCTTTCTTTTGTTGTTGGAGAAGATAACCAAACTTTGGCTCCAGATTTCTCACCAATTGATTTTCATAATAATTCTTGGGTAGAAAGTCATGCAGATTATAATAACGATGGTATTAATGATTTTGCTGTTGGCAATTCTAGGCTAAAAAATGTTAATTGTAATACTTTGTTAGGTCAAAATATTGCAGGTAGTGATTACTATCTTAGTAGAAATGGTTATTATATAAGTAGTCAAGAAATAAATGCCAGAAGATATTCTGAAAATTTAATATTGTCATTAAAAGGATGTAAAACAGAATCAACTTCATCTGGTATAAACTTAATTACAGGAACAACATATCAAAAATTTAGTCCAGAAAGATATAATGAATGTAAAGGGGGAATTATAGTTCATTATGGCAATGAAACAAAATGTTTAACTCCAGAAGAAGAAAAGAAATATTTAAAAAATATAGATGGTAGAGAAGTATGTGCAAATTTTACTGGTAATCCTGATTATTATATTTGTGCTTTTGAATATGCAGGTATGATTTGTGCAGAGGCTATGGTTTGTGATTATAGTAATTTCTTTGATTCTTTGAAAAAGGGAATTGGTGAGGTAATGCCTGTTGCTCCTGGACTTCAAATGAAGCATATGTATCCTAGAACAAGACCAACTATTTCTGGAGTGGCAGGAGGAGCGGATACTGCTACATATAATGGTTTTGATTTAGAAGCAAAATATATCTCTTGCAAAAATCATTGTAAAGTAATAGAAGAAGGTAAGTTTGTTTGCGATGACTTAATTAGCAATAAAGCTGATTGTAAAATTTGTGATCCTCTGTCTTGTATTTTTAATGCAAAAGGAGTACAATGTATCAATGCTCAAAATTATGTTTGTGGTTATTCCAAAAATAAAAAATATTTGGCCCATTGTGTACCAAGGCCACAATATAAAAATTTTGCTTCTGGAACAAATTTTTTATCTCCTTACTGCTCTAACAAAGCTAGTATAAAAACAAGGTCAGGCAGTAGTGTTACTAGCTTTACAGGAAGAGGAATTAGATGCATAGATCAAACAATGGCTAATTTATTTTATGGGACAAGTCAAAGGGTAGAAAATGAGCAAGTGCAAATATTATGCCCTTCCAGCACATCTGCTGGAGATGAAGTAATTGAAACAAGAAAAGAATGTAGGAATGAAGGTTTTTTTTCTAAATTTAGCAATAATGTAGAAAATATAGTAACAATAATTTTAACTATATTTTTTATTTTCAAAGGTATCTCTTTGATATTTGGACAAGCAAAAGATATCAAGAGTTTAAAAGAAATTGCAAAATATGGGATTATAATAGCAGTAATAATATTTTTTGTTAAAGGTGATGCTTGGAAAGATCATTTTTATGATTTTGCTATGAGTTTGGGGAGTAACTTGATTTTTATAGCTGATATAGATGATGCAAGAAATTTATCTTCTGAAACTGATGCAGTTGCTGATACAATGAGTAATGTAAGATGTATAGATAGAGATGTAAATGATGATAATATAGGAATCAGAAATATAATATATAAAGATGGCGAAGAAGGAAAATATGCTATTTGGGATATGTTAGATTGTAGAATTTTTACCGTTCTTTATGATCCCATTTTTGGAAATGGGGTTATTAATTTCTTTATTAATATGGTATCTTCAAATATACTTATAGCTATTTCTGTTGGGTTATCATTTATTTTTCTTATTATTATAATGTATTATCTTTTTTCTGCTAAATCATTAGAAACTGTAAATAAATCAGCATATATTTCTATAGTAGGTGTTGTAATGATGTTATTATTTTTCGTTGCTCCTATATTTTTACTATTTTTTGTAATTTTTCTATTGTCATTTCAGTCATTACTATATATCAGTGTTAATACAGTAGTGATTTTTATTTTGATTTTTGTTTCTCCTTTAATAATTCCTTTGAAAATATTACCGTTTTCAAGAACCAAAGAAATTTTTAAGCAATGGTTAGAAACATTAGTAGGGCATAGCTTGGTTCCTTTAATATTATTTTTCACTATTTATGTTTGTCTCCATATTTTTGACTTTGCTTTATATGGCTCATCTTTAAATGATTTTTTTCAAATTGATGCTCTTGGTAATGCATCAATTAATGAGGAATGTGATATATCAAAAATGATGTGTTTTATGAGCAAATTTACTTTTGGCAAGGTACAAAATTTTAATGAGCAATTTAGTACTTTTACAAACTATCTTATTGTTCTTGCGAATGTTGTTATCCCTCTTCTTTTGGCATTTGCATTATTTATAATGGCGACACAGCAATTGATAAGCAAGATATTAGGAGTTTCTTTGCCAAACACTAATATTGCATTGGCTGTTATGAATTTAGTTAGCGGAGTAAAAGATTCAGTCTCTAGAATATATAGAAAAGCTAATCAAGGAGATAGTAAAAAGAAGAATGAAAAAGCAGCAAAGAGTGATGTAGATGTTACAGGAAAGAATCAGGGCAACAATGATGGGGGTGGTAAAAATCAAACTGAAGGAAGCAATAACATTGAGGAAAAAAAATGAAGAAATTGATTATAATTACATTAATTAGCATTTTTTTATGTAATATGTTTTTGGTAAAGCATAGCTATGCAACAGGGGTAGGTGTTTTTGACGAGATAAATGAAGCAGTAGTTAATGATAGTGGAAAAAATATTTCAAGACATAGATTTACTTTGGAATCTTTACAAGAAGATGATGAATTATGTGCTATACCTGTAGGACTGGTTATTGGTTTTATTGTTGTATACACGTATATGTACATATCTATTAAATTGTTCAAATCTATTCCTCCTGTCCAACCTACAATTAAGAGTCTTGCATTGGCAAATATGATTGCTTCTATATCTACAGTTCTGGTTTATGTTATTAATATGAAAGTAATAGCTAATAATTATTCCTTAGCAGTAAATAACAAAGCATTAAATAGTAAGGTGGTAAATACTATTGATAAGGGAAAGTGCAAAGATGTTAATAATATGAATAATTGCTGTCCATCTCTGCAAGAATTATATAAGAAAAAAAATCAAGAAGTAAATGGTGTAAAGTGGAAAAGCTGGGAAGAGTCAGGACCTTTAAAAAATTATTGTTATAATAAAGCTTGGGATAATAGTATTGCAGTAAATAATTTAAATGCAGATATTTATGGGAAAATAGGTATTAGTTACAATGGAGCAGAGCCTGTTTGGATTGCAGCAAATGATTGTGAGCCTATAATAAACTCCACTGAGCAACCAAGAATTTTATGTGCATCAGGAAAAGGTGATAAAATTTGTGCTGAAATAGTTTATTGCTCAGGCATAGGATCAGAAGTTCTTAACGTACTTCTCAAGATTCCACCAGCATATCCTGCTAATCATTTGATAGGTCATCCAGAAAAAAAAAAAACAAGAAAATGTGGAGTTGATAATGAAGGAAATACGATTGATGATTATTTAGTCAATGGTAGATGTGAATGTGCCTGTTGCCCAGGAAGCGATTCGGATCAGAGTATTTGTAGTGCAACAAAAAACACACATAGAAGCTGTGAAACTTATGATAAAGATTATGGAAGTAATTGCGCTTATTTACCAGAAGAATTAACAAAAGCGAGGAAAATAGAAACTACTGGCTCTGTTCATTCATTTTGTAATACTAATTACAAACTAGGGTATAAGCATTTTTCTTTTTCAGGAAGGGTTGTAAGGTGTTTTTCAGAAACATTTAAAAATATATTACATGGAACACAAGATGTGCTTACTTTAGATAGTGATGCTAATGTTATAAATGTTAACAAAATATGTCAAGGAGGCGAAACTGCCATAGACTCAGATGGTATTTGCACAGCATCTTTATTGCTTAAATCAAGAGAAGGGATCGCTGATATTATTGGTCTATTGCTAATATTATGGGTGTTAGGTATGGGGTTTTATTATTTAAAAGGAGGCAAGATAGAAAAAAAACATTTAATGTTAAATGTTATAAGAATTTCTTTGGTGTTATATTTTTCTCAAGGAACTGCTTGGCATGATGGTTATTATAACTTCTTGACTAATGCTAGTTATGAAGTGTCAAGTGATTTTATGAAAATTGCTACTACTTCTGATGAGACAAAACAAGCAATGTTTAGGCAAGAAATTCCAGTTAATAAAACAAAATTTGCTCAATGTGCAGTTACTGTAAGCTATACAGAAGAAGAATTTGTAAATAAATTGAAAAGGTGTAATTTCTTTGTTAAATCTAGAGTAGAAGCCGATGGTATTTCATCTTTTTGTCAAGAGAATGATAATAGTCCTGAATGTAAAATCAGAGATTCAAATAATATTGCTTATCAAGAAGGGCAAGGTCATTATGCAATTTTAGATGCAATAGATTGCAAATTTGCCTATTATATAGGCAAGGGAGAAGGCTTGGCTCCTAATATTATATTTCTGGGGATTGCTTTTGTATTTAAAAGTTTTACTGGGTTTTTTATATTAATGGCTTTATGGATATTTTTTTTTAAAGCAATTGCTTTTTTATTGCAGATGACACTTTCTTTGGTGATGTCTTTAATATACATTACTATTTTGGTTTTTATCTCTCCTGTTATTATACCAATGATATTACTTAAATCAACTGAACCTATTTTTAAAAAATGGTTAAAGAATTTAATGGGATATAGTGTTCAACCAATATTAATATTGGTATTTGTTTCAATTATAATAGCTTTATTAGATATTTTCTTTGCCAGAACTCTTGCCATCGTATATCAATATAATGCAGAATATTATAATTTGGGTTTTGGCATAAAATATCCTATTATTTTAGGTGATATAGATAGTAGACAAGTTTTTTGGTTTGCTATTCAATTTGTATTTTTAATTATAGTTATAGAAGCAATTTTTAATGAATTTAACAAAGTAATTTCAAGCTTAAGTGGAGTATCAGGTGATGTCTCATCTATCACCAAGCCTATAGCAGATGCTTATAACAAAACTACAGGAGCAGTAAAATCTACAATGTATGGGGGTGCTAAATTGGCTGCTGGAAAAGCAAGAGATGCTGTTATATCAGGATTTAATAGAGAAGGGGAGGATAAAAAAGGGGGAGAAAATGTTAATGTAGAATCTAAAAAAACAGATGGTGAAAAAGATTCTACACTACCTCAAAATACATTAGAAGAAAACCCCTCATCACAAAAGCCATCAGCACCTGTATCAGTAGAAGGAGATACTGGCAATAGTAAAACCTCTGTTAATAACAGCTCTACTAAAAAAAGAAGTTATATGGATCAAACTATTTCTTTGGAAAACAAAAAAACAAATAAATCTGATTTTTCACAAAATAGCCTAAATAATACACCAAATAAAAAAACAAAAAAATGAAGCTAAAAATCATTTATTTTTTATTCATATTACTGTTTTCTTCTTGTTCGTTATTGCCAGATTTTTGTATTAAGGCAGAAGAATTTGGTTCATATCAAAAAGATGATATAATTATATATAGTAATCCATATATTAATAATGATATATCAGATTTTACTACAAAAGATAATAATGTAATAACCAAGGAGAGTAAAGTTTGCTCAACAGATTCTAGTAAAACTTATCCGTTTCATTGGTATCAAACAAGTTTTACCTATAATCATAGCAAATCATATGCTGTATCTGTATCGTCTGGTGATATAATAAAGCAAATTGATGAAAATTATAATAAAAAAGGTTACCCTATAATTAGTAATATTATTAATCTCAAAGCTTATAAAACAGAAGATAATTGTTATAAATTAGAAAATTGGTCTGGGGCTACAGATAGTTCTGAAAACAAGGCTATCATTCTAAAAGATTATTTTGGTAAATATTCTGATAATAAGGTTAGTATTAAAGGAGAAGTAATTGAAGGCAATATCATTTCATTAGAATTCAATAGAGAAAACTGTCATTCAATAAGAGAATATACATATCAGTGGTATGTTAAAAATGAAGAAGAATATGTAGCTATATCAGGTGCTACACAATCTACATACAAGGTTACTGCAAATGATATTGAAAAAGAAATAAAAATAATCGTAAAAGATATTAATGATGGAAATTCTGAGATAAGCTCAACAACAAATACCAATGCTATTTTTTTCGAAGGTATAGCTAGCCTATATTTTAATGGAACAGATAATTATTATAATTATGATGATTTGTTGCAACATAATGAAAGTTATGGTATATCATTTGTTTTGGGAGGAGATAATATTAGTGGTACAATTTTTTATATTAATAATATTTTGGATAGAACATATGAAGAATTATATATTAAAAACAATAAATTATTTTATGGATATAAAACTAGCTCAGATACACTAATTACAAAAGATACAGGAATTATTCTTGCCAAGAAGCAGGTATTAAGTCTTGTTAGGTATAAAGAAAATCTTATTATAAGATTAAATGGAATAGAAAAAGTTAGATATCAGAATATAAATATTAATATGAGGAATACGGCTCTGAATTTTTCTGATTTATATATTGCAAAGGCAGGAGATAATGAAGGGTTTTTTAAAGGCTATATAGCAGAAATTATATTAATAAAACAGAATTTTCCTCACTATTCATATAGTAGCGAGGATTTAAAAACCATAATGCAACAAGATGATTCTTTTTTTGATCAAATTATCTTGGAGGCAATAGAGCATAAATTAATTGCCTTGAGGACAATAGAACATAAATTGCTATATAAATATAAATTACAAAAAGAGATTAATATCAAAAATAATATTGTATTTGCTACCAGAGATGGAGATACTATAATGGATCAAGGAGATTTATTCAATGTAGATGGTAGTATGAATGTTAACGAAAATAATGATGGTAAAAGATTGTTATTTGCTTTTAAAAATCCAAAAATTAACTATGAGAATTGTCCATCTGAACAAAATATTAAAAATATTTTAGAATTACATGATTTAACCATAGAAATTGCAATTAGTTATCATAAAGATAGACTACTTACAGCTACTAACTTTATTTATGAAAGATTTATTGAGCCTATAGAAATATATTTTTTTGGTCAAGCTGTTAATGATAATGTTAGTGATGATTTTGTCCCTTTAGTAGAAAAATTTTTTAAGGGAGTAGTGGGAGAAGGATCTTTGTTACAAAATGTAATGTTAATATTGTTAACTATCTATATTTCTTTTTGGGGTATATTTTGGCTATTTGGATTATGGGAGGCATCTTGGTATCAAACTTTTACTAGAATTATGAAAATAGCAATTATTGTAACAATTTTTTCAGATAATGGTTGGAATTTCTTTGAAGAATATGTAATTAACTTTTTTAGAGATGGGGCTATTTCTATAGGAAATATAATATTTAGCTCTTTTGACGAGGTTACAGGACAATTTTTTGGAAATAAAAATGCTTTATTTGCAGTATTGGCTAATATTTTAGACTTATTTTTATCAGAAGCAATTAATGGTAAAGTTTGGAGTTTGTTATGGTCTCCTGTTTTTTTAGGATTAATAATAGTTGTGATGTTTTATTACTCATTTTATTTATTCCTACATATAATTTTTAAAATTTTAACATTATATTTAAGTATTTTTATTATGATGTCTGTTGCTTTTATTTTAGCTCCTATTTTTATATTATTTCTTTTATTTGAGAAAACAAAAGGGTTATTTGATGCTTGGCTAAGCTTATTGATAGGATATATGTTGCAATATATTTTTATGATTGCTACTGTTGCTATCTTTTCTTTTATGATTACATCATTGTTTTATGGATTATTCAACTATACAGTATGTGTAAGAACAGTAGTTCAATGCTGCTCCTTTATGTCTAAACCACTATCTATACTTACATTTCTTAAACCTGTTTTTATTGAGTCGCCATATGTTAATCCATTTGCTCAAGCATCTTTGATTCCTGATTTTTTTTCTATGGTATTCTTCTTGTTTATTTTTTATATATTTGGAATTTTGCTTACATTTATGGTAGATCTTGCTAGCAAAATTGCAGGAGGTATAGGTGTATCTGGAATGGTAAGTGAAATTGCTAAGCAAACAAAAACAGATGATATAGGAGGAGCTGCAGTAAAAATAGCAGATGATATTGGGAAAAAAGCAGGTGGAACAATTTCTGAAGCACAAGATTTAGGGGCTAGAGTAGGAATATCAGACTCTGCTTCTTCTGATAAGTATAGTACAAATGCATGGCAGAAATTAAAAAACAAGGTCAATACCAAATTTGGTGGAAGAGGGAGTAATTAAATGATAAAAAGAATTATTAATATAGTTTTTATAATATTTTTATTAGCTATTTCTGCCTGTGACCAAAATGATGGTTGTGTAGCAAGAAATAGTTTTTCTTCTTATCACATAAAAACATTTAAAATACAGGCCAATCCTTTTCAGGATGATGGTTCATTTGAAGAGGGGGATAACACTCCTTATCAAAAAGGAACATTTTCTTGTAATGGAAGAGAATATACTAATAATGGTTACCATTGGTTTGATACAGGGTTGGATATTGGAGAAGATAAAGATGGAGAAGATAGTAGCAAGGTAGCTATATTAGTAAAAGGAGCAACTTCATCTGATAGATATAGTTATGGAGAGAAAGAAATTTTTGCTAGTAATGATAAACAAGAAATTTTTTTTAATGGAGTTGATATAAAAAAGAGGGATGTAGCTTTGATCATAGAAAGAGCTGGTTATGAAACAAAATCAGTAGCATTCTACAGAGAATTTTATAAGAATTTTATTGCAAATAATGCATCAGAACAAGCTTATACGGAATCAGATAAAATAGATTTTGTAAGAAAAGAATTGCTATCTAATACTCACACTATATCTAATGCCTCTGTACCAATTGATCAAGAATTTTTGAAAAATAATATAGAGATTCAAAATTTACTCACAGAAAAAAATTTTCAAAATATAGCAAAAACAAGGCAAAAGATTATAGAAATATATTATAAAGAAAAAATATTTAACAACTCTTCATTAACAATAGATGAAGATAATAATATAATATGGCAAGATCAGAATATAATATGGTATAAAAATGGTGAAAATCTTACAATTAATGGACAATTATTTACAGATACAACTTATTTTTCTAGAAATAAAGCTCCTTTTTATTTGGACGATAATAAAGAACAAATAGAATTAAGCAGTGAGTATTATAGTAAAAAAAATTGTTGCCTTAATCATAATGGCTCTTCTTTAGAACCAGTAAAATTTTTTGATAAAATTACATTTGGGGTAAAAAAATATAAAATAATAAACAACAAATGTTGTTTAAAAAAAGATCAAGATGGTAAATGTATGGTTATAGACGAATATTATGATGATAATAATCCAAGATATAGCTATGTTGTAAATAGTAAGAAAATTGCACAAGATAGTAATTTAAGCAAATATTCTAAAAGAAATTATAGTATTTTTAATTACTGCACAAGAGATATTTATTATCCTAAGGCTAGTTTTCTTCCTAATGAAGAAAAAAATGTTAATATTTCTGTGAATGAAGCTTTTACAGAAATTAAGCCTAGTTGTGATGGGGTTGCTAATGCTGGTAGTTTTTTTGGTAAAAGAACTTGTTGGAGAAGGGGTGAGGACGGTAATGCTAGTTGGGTGGTTGGGGCTGGAGCTATTGTTTGTGAAAATTGTTGTTATGAAGGGGCAACTTGGGTATTTGATCCTATTCCTTATACGCAAGCTATTGAAACAGATAGATATGCAACAAATGTATGTCTTGTTAAAGAAAACAAACAACTATATACTGATGATATATCTGTACATATATATGCTACGAGAATAGATTTAGGAAATATAACTCCATATATCCCATCTTATTTTTGCCCTGAAGGCACTCATTATCAAGAAAAAGCAGCAAGGGAGTCTTTCTTTTTTACTGCAGAAGATGATAGTATTTTATATGAAGATAATGCATCTTGTCCAGGAAATCAAGCAAGCACTAAGTTTGAAATTGACTCTAGTTTGGCTAACAAAGCAGGATGTTGGAGACAAACAGGAACATATGCTCTTGATCCCTTTAATCTTCATACTATTTCTGCTACATCCTGTCGTGTTTCAGATGCAATACATAGTTCATCATATTTTGATAATTATGGTAAATATAAGTTAAGGATTGTTCCTTTTTATACTCCTTACGAAAATGCTTATAAGGTTGTTGAGTTTAGAATTGGAGAGGATATAGCAGAAAATAAGAAAATTTTAGAAAAAGAATTTTATCAGCATTACCCTTGGCTTGATGAAAGTGTTGTTTCAGGAGAAGGTATGAAAAGAGGTAGGATATATTTTAGAAGTGTGAATAAGGAAGTAATTGATGCATCATTAGAAAGAGGTATTAATATAGATCAGGCAAGATGTGTTGTTGCAGCAGAACATAATTATGATATATCTGAATTATATAAAAATAATGCAGGAACTATTATAATAAAACTAAAAGTAGCAAAATTATCAGAAGCAAAAATAGATTTTAAACAAAGAGTAGATGAATTATTTTCAGATATATTATCTATAGAGAAAAAACAAATTTTCTTTGAAGGAATTGTACAAGATGGAAGATTCCAAAATGCAGTAAGAGCAATTTTTACTTTATATATCGTTTTTTTTGGTTTGATGGTTTTAATGGGAACTGCAGAGATAAAAAAATCTGATTTACTAGCCAGAGCAATAAAAATAGCACTTATATATACTATTATTTCTCCAGATAGCTGGAAATATTTTAGTCAAATTGTTTATTTTTTTGAAGATGGTAGCCAAGAATTAGCAGTTAGGTTGTTTTCTAGCTCAGATAAAGGATTGATATTCTCGCAAATAAATGGAATATTAAATTATATTGTTCAACCTGACATACTAAAAAAAATATTGGCAATGATGATAACTCCTATAATTATAGGAACCATTATGGGAATAATAGTTTTGTTTTCTTTATTTCTAATTTTATACAGCTTGATAAAAATCATTATAATTTATTTTTATATAAAAATAATTTTTGTTATATTATTTTTTGTTGCTCCATTTTTTATTATTTGTGCATTTTTTAATGTAACTTTTAATCTTTTTAAAAAATGGCTAGATACAGTTATCTCTTATTCTTTACAATTATTTACTATGTTTGTTGGAATTTCACTTTTTTTGACTATTATTCTATCTTCAATGACTAGTCTTTTTTATTATAGTGTTTGTTGGCAAAGTGTTTGGGCAATAGGACCTATAAATATCTTGTATTTTTATAAATATAGAGGATATTCAGAGCAATCTTCTGCAGGGGGTAATTTTAGTTTAGGCCCATCTTTTACAGAAATATTATTTTTCTTTGCATTGGCATATATTTTTAGATATGCCATGGATAAATTTGTTGAATTGGGAAGAGACCTTAGTGACTCAGGTGTTCCTGCAGCATCATCATTGGCTAAAAATGCTATTGATAATATTCAAGGAGCAATGCAAGGAGTAACTAAAGGAGTATTTAAAAAATTATGGTCGGGAGCAAAATTTACAGCTAGAAAAGGTTTTGGTATTAATACGAGATTATCAATCACAGATAGAATACAAGCTATGACAGGTTATAATGCACAAAAGGCTCAAGATAATTTTTTAAGAAATCTATCAACAAAGGTTAATAAAGCTCTAAAAGAAGCTAAAAAAGAAGGATTGTCAAAAGAGGAAGCAAAAAAAAGAGCTAAAATGGCTATGAATCAAGAATTATCTCAATATCCTGCATCAATGAAAAAAAATTTTGAAAGAGCATGGGATAAAAGGATTGACAGGTTGGTAGATAAAGATAATAATTTTGCTGATGAACATAAAGGAAAAGAAACAGGTGTAAAGTCAGAGTACAAAGAAAATATAAGAGAGGAAATCACAAAAGAAGTAAGAGATAATATGGAAAAAGATATAAGAAAAAAACTGGAATTAGAATTACATAATGAAGTGAAAGAAAGAGAGAGAATACAAGAAGAGTTACTTAACAATATGAAGACAGATGGTAATCAAAATGAAATGATAAGAAATTATCAAGCATTGCTTAATATGAAAAACATTAGAAATAATGATATATTATCTCTTGATAAGGAAGATATGAACGACATTAATAAAATTAATAAAAGTTATAGATTGAGAGCATTAAAGCTTCATCCTGATAAGATAACAGGAGAACAAGAAAAAATAGATGCAGCAGAAATCTTTAAAGCAATAGGTAAGGCAAAAGAAGAAGTTTTAAATAATTTAGGTAAGGAGGTAGAACCTGAAAATTTAGATAATATATCAGAAAATAGAGTGCAAGAGATGCTAAATAAAGAAATTGAGGAAAAAATGCAAAAAACAAGAGACCAAGAATTTCAAGAAAGAATAGATAACGAAGTTAAGGACAGAAAAGATGATATTGATAGAGAAATCCAGCAAAAAATAGATAAAGAGATTGATGATGTAATTGAGGAAGCAAAAGAAGATTTTGATAAAAAAGAAAAATATAAGACAAGCAATGATGATAAAGAAGAAAAAGATAAGGCAGGCAAGGATAATAAAAAAGAAAGATATTTGATTAATAATGCAAAATTTAGAGCTCAGCTACTATCGTTAGAAAGAAGACAAAAAGATTTAAAAAGTGGCATTGCAGTGAAGAAAGCACGAGGTGAGGATGTTGGTAAGTTAGAGCAGGAATTAAGAGATATAGAAGGGAATATTACTAATGTTAAAAACAATCTAGAGAATTTATGAAGTTAGCTATGAAAAAAATATTTTTTTTACTTATATTCTTATTAAATTCTTGTGGCGATATGGGTTGTATTGCTAAAAATGATTATGGTTTTGGCTCTATATCAATTAGTGCAAATCAAAAGAATGCTGAAACTATTAAACAAGATTCAAATGTAGAAAAAGCTACTTCTGTGAATACAGGATATTTTTTAAATATTAAAGATGGAATTTTGCTTCAAGACTTAATTGTAAGAATTAAAGGAGCTTGGTCTCCTTGGGCAAAGGAAGATTTGGAAAGTGGAGCTTGTGGTTATAGAAATTATGTTTGCACCATACCTTCATATTATGAAGAAAATAATAAAATAACATCAGACACTGATTTTGAGTTTCCTGAAGCAACACTTTTAAATAAAATAAAGTTAAATAGCAATGCACAGGCAGGGGGGTATGAATTTAAAAATAAATGTGATGATAATGTGGCTCAAAGAAAAGTATGTTGGTTTCCGTATGGATTAGGAGTTTATCTAAGTTTTAAAAAACTAGGTACTCAAAATAATTTAGAATATGTTTATCATCTTACATATAATGAAGACAGTAATATAGCAACATTTTCTATAGATTATGAAAGTGGTGAGGGAGTTTTTATATTAAAAAAAGAATATGTTAATGCAAATCTACTTACTAATTTAGGTATTTTTTCTGGTAATGAAGTTGCAATATCAGTATTAGTCCATGATAATGATTTTTCTAATAATAGTAGTAATTGTATATTAGATGCATCAAAGAAAGCTATAGCATTAGAAGCATTAAAAGAAGCAGCTATATTAGAGTCAGAAAGAATAGTAAGTAAGATATTAGAGTTACAAAAAGAATTAGAAGATTTTAAAAAAAAGAAAGAAGCAGAATTAACATTAGAAGACAAAGAAAGATTAATTGAGTTAGAAAGATTAATGACACTAAGAGAAGTAAGTAATTTAACACAAGAGCAAGAAAAAGAGCTAATAAACTTGAATGCAGACAATCAATTGACAGTATTAAAAAGATTTACAGAAGAGCAAGAAAATAAATTACAGGGTTTGGCTGATCTAGAAACACAAAGGATAGCAAACAGATATCCACGAGGCTGTTTGTTAAATGATGAGAATTGTATAGAAGATATAGATCATATTTGTGATGAGAGAATGTCTCTTAGGTTTGATCAAGGGATAAAAATCAAAGGTGCTGGAGTTTTTTCAAAGATGGTCCAATATATAGAAACAATTTTTGAGGGTTTTATAAGAAAATTTTATCAAGCATATACGGGTTCTAAGAGTTACCAGTTTATTTATTATTTATTATTGGTGATATCTGTAATATTTTATGGTCTGGCTTTTTTTATGGGGGTGGTAGATATTGACAGAAAGACATTATTGAAGATGGCTATAAAATTTGCAATTATTGCTAGTTTGTTAAATCCTGATGCAGGTTGGGCTTTTTTTCAGAAATATGTTTATAATTTTTTTATCTTTATAAGAGATTCTGTGATAAATCAAATGCTAGATTTGGTTATTAGTCAACCAAATACTAGTTTGGGTGGGTTTATAGAAATAAATTCTTTTTCAGCAAATAGTTTTGTATCTTTTGCACGAAACATAGATTATTTTTTTGATGCTATTATATCTAAACAAATTAATGCCAAAATTTGGGGGATATTATTTGAGAGTGTTTTGGGGTGGTTCATTATAATAATAACTTATTTGTTTTTAGCTGTGTTTCTCATTTCCTTATTCAAAATGATATTTCTATTAATATATATTATTATTCTCACAAATATGTTATTTGCTCTTGCTCCAATATTTTTTATTAGTTTAATTTTTGAACATACTAAAGAATATTTTGATAAATGGCTACAAATGTTGATAGGTATAACTATTCAACCGATTATAATAATTCCCTTTATGGTTTTTCTTCTTAGTCTTGTTACTAGTTTTCTTGCTGAGTTATTTTCTTATGAAGTATGTTGGGATTATTTAGGTAATGATGCATTTTTCGTAGCATTAAATTTGAAATTTTGGATAGTACAAGCTGCTTCAGATGAAGTGTCAATTAGATTTTCAACAATACTCACCGCTATAATTGGTATTTTTATTATTATTTATGTGACGGATGAAGTTCCAAAAATATCAGATGCTATTTCAGGAGGAATAAGTGTTGCTGGTGTTGCAGGCACAATCAATAATTCAATAAATACAGTCAGTAAATATGCTGGTAAAGTTGGATTGGCATTACCTACTGTTGCTGCCAAAAGATCAGCAAGATTTGTTGGACGAAAAATGAATCTTGAGATAGCTGATGGCTCAGATGCAAATGCTTTGCAAGATGCAAGAAGAGAGTTGAATAAAAGATTACTAAGCAAAGGTTTTTCTTCTTCTGAAATAAAAGAAAAATTAAAAGATAGTCCAGAAATGAGACAAATGTATGCAAAACATTTAGCTCTAAGAGATGCAAGAGATAAAAAATACTATAAGAACACAAAAAATCCTCTTGAGATGATATGGGGAGGATTAAAAGAAGAATTTGATAAACAGAAGATAGGTTTTAATACTAAAGGCTTAAGCGACAAAAAGAAAAGAACAAGAATTAATGCAAGCCTTGGTGTAGAAGAGGAAAAATTAGAACAAAAACACAAAGAACAAGCCAAAAAATATTTTGAGAATCAAGAAAAGAAGAAAAAGTAGAGCGACTTATTAAATAAGGGTTGCTTAATACCAGTAATTTTAATTATGAAAAAAATACTCGGGGTAATAGCTCCCCCCTTGAGGGGAAAGCAATTGCTCCAAGCTTTTCTTTTTTTTATTGCTACTGATAAAGCTCCTTTTACCTATTTTCCAATTAAATCTTACTAAAATCAGAAACCTTGTTCATAATATAGCAAATAGATGCTAATAATTTTAATCTATTATGTTTTAAATGTATGTTCTCATCATTAACTATAACATTGTCAAAAAATATATTTATAGGTGCTATTAAATACTCTAAATTATTCAATGCAGATTTATAATCTCCTTTTTTTGTAAAACTAGACAGGATTGATTTTAAATCTTTGTAAGTATGATATAAATTTTTATCCTCTTCTGTTTTTAAATATAATAATAAAGGTCTTTTTACATAATTAGCATCATCTTCTTTTTCTGCTTTTTTATAAATTCTACTAGCTCTTTTATAAACTTCTAAAACCTCTTTTCCCTTGCTAGATTGCACGAAATGATTTAAAATTTTAACTTTTTTATAAATTTCCAAAAGATCATGATTTTTATCTAAAAACCAAACAGCATCTATAATATTTTCATTAATATTTTCATTTTGAACAAGAATTTTAAATCTATTGTTAATAAATAATCTAACTTCCTCTTTAAAATCTTCTATCAAATTTTTACTATCCTCTTTTGAAACAGATTTTTTTAATTGTGCAATTAATTGAAAATAACCATTAAAAGTCTTGTCAATTATTATATTTAAAGGCAAATGAAGTTTGTTTTCCAAAATTATTCTAATAATAGATATTGCCAATCTTCTAACCCCATAAGGGTCTCTTGAGCCTTTTGGTGTTTCTTTTACTAAAATAAACCCTACTAAACTATCTATTTTATCAGCTAAACTAACTAATACAGAAATAGTGGCATTAGGAACCTTGTCTTTTAAGCCTTGAGGTAAATAATGCTCTTTTATTGCTAATGCTACATTATGCGAAATATGCTCGTTTTTAGCATAATAATAACCCATAATACCTTGTAATTCTGGTAATTCCTGCACCATTTGACTGGTTAAGTCAATTTTTGCAATCTTGCTTGCCACCTCAACATCAACAGGGTGAGCATTTGATATCCATAATGATAATGAAGTAGCAATTTTAGCATTTCTATCAGATTTTTCTGATAAATTACCAATTTTTTGATGAAAAGTAATGTTTTTTAACATTTCTAATCTCTCTTCTATCTTTATTTTTTTATCTTCTTCATAAAAATATCTAGCATCATCTAATCTTGCTTTAATAACTTTTTGATTTCCTTCAATAATAATTTTATCATCTGTTGATTTTATTCCTGCAACAAATAAAAAATAAGGAAGTAGTTTTCCGTTTTTATCTCTAACACAAAAATATTTCTGATGATTTCTTAAAGTAGTAATTAATATTTCCTCAGGCAAATCCATAAATTTTTCATCAATTTTTCCAAGTAGTAAATTAGGATATTCTATTAATCCAGCCACTTCATCCAAAAGCTTTTTATCTTCATTCAAAACAAATTTATGTTTTGTGCAAATTTTCTCTATCTCACAAACAATCAGCTCTTTTCTTTCTTCTTGATCCAAAACAACATATTCTTTTGCTAATTTAGCAAAATATTCCAAATTACTATTTACTATTATTTTTTTTCCCAAGAATCTATGCCCATAACTAATATTATTAGCTTTTAAATGTCCGTATTTAATAGCTAAAACTTTATCATCAAACAAACATAAAATATTTTGCAAAGGTCTAATCCATCTAATTTTATAATTTCCCCATCTCATTGTTTTAGCAAAAGCTTTTTTTGCCATATCCAAAATTAATTTTTCTAAAATATCTTTTGAAATCATAGAAAATGATTTCAAAAGTTCTTTTTCTTGAAAAAAATAGTATTTTTTATCTTTTATCTTCTCTACAAGCAAATCTTTTTTATCAGATAAATTATATTTTTTCAAAAACCCCTCTACCGCCTTAGGATTAGCATTAACCTCTGGCCCCCTAATCCTCTTTGCTTCTGTTTTTATTTTAGCTGGCAAATTCTCTACCAATAAAACAATTCTTCTTGGTGTTACAAAAGATTTAATAATAAACTTTTTATCCACATCATATTGCTCAATTAATTTAGCAAAATGCTCTTTTATAAAACAAACAGCATTCTGCTGCTCCCTACTAGGCATCTCCTCGCTAAAAAGCTCCAATAATAATTTACTCATTTTTTTTAAAGTTAAGGTTGTGAAACACAGTTTTGCAATCTATAAAACATTTACACGAATATTTTTTAAAGTTAAGTTTTTTATATGGAAATGTCAATCTAACTAGCATTTGCAAAATATTTTTTTATGTAATTGTCAAAATTTTGTGTCTGTATTATTTCGCAGTTTGTATATTTATTTTTTAATGCTCCTATAAATCTTGTTATTACTATTTTTTCCGTAACCTTACCTAAATATTCAAAAGATAATATATATTTTTTATTACAAGATATATTTATATTATATTTTTTTAATATTTCTGCAAATATTTTTTTTGAATCTTTTTCTTTGCTTTCTATATTCCACCCTCTTACATTTTTTAGCTTCATAGATTTGTTTTTTGTTTTAAATTCAACAAAAATTAAATTACTAGCAAATATTAAAGCATCAACAGATTTTCTTTTCTCTTTTGTTCCATTAACAACTCTGTTGACATCTATTCTGTCTTTTACTTTATCAAAATTACACCCTACTGTATTTACCTCACTAAAACCCTCATCTTCTCTATTCTCTTTTTTGCTGAAATCACCTATCCTTTGCAAAGAGAAATATTTATGTTCTTTTTTATCTTGCTCAAGCAAAACAATTAAATCTTTATGCATAATTAATCATCAAAAACTAAATCTTCTAATGGTTCTCCAAGCTCTCTATAAATATCTTCAATTTTGCCATTTTTATTAACAATATTTGATTCCCCATTTTTATTTTGCTTCGCCAAATAAAAATTTGCAAATCCCTCTAAGTTTTTTTCTTTCATAGTTTCTTCTATTGCCATAATCATCTCTGTGCTATGCGATGCTAAAAGAATTTTGCAATTATGTCTTTCAAATAAATAAACCAAAATCCTTGCATATTTCATTTGCCATTCAGGATGCAAATGCACTTCTGGCTCATCAATAATTAAAATATCATCACTATTTAAAACATCTGCCCTGTTTAGCATTTGCAATAAGCCAAATGATTTTATTCCTGTTGCTATATTATTATTTTTTGCTTTTACACCATTAGATTTGCTATAAACTATATTCCGTTCTATATCACCTTTCATTGATATATCCCCTTTTATAATATTAGATATCTCTTGGTCAAAATCAGTTTCTGTATTAACATTTGAAGAAAACAATAGTTTACCAATTAGATCTGATACATATATATCTTTATTAATTGAAGGCTTATTAAATAATGTTAATTTACCATAATCTCTAAAAATATCTTTTTGCAAGACAAGGGGGCTTTCAATAAAAGTTATTTTTTTATTAATTACATTAGTTATGTCATTAATAAAATTCTTTATTGTTGATGTTATAGAGAATGACATATTTTTACTTTGACTAGAAAAACAAATATTAGAACTTTTTTCATTAATACTGCTTTTATCTTCTTTTAAAAATATAGAAGAAAAATTACTCTCTAATGTTTTTTTTATCTTATCATTCAAATTTAATTTCAATAATTTACTTACTGATCCTATGGTTGGCTGTATAGCAATTTTCATATTTTTATCTTTCAATTGTAAGATTTTATTCTGTATTTCTTCAATAAATTCTAAGTTTTTTTGTATGTAACATACAAATTCCTCTCTTTTAAAAATTTGTGTTAGCAAACTGTTTTGAAAACCACCTCCAATATGTAGTTCTTTATATAATTTTACTATATTTTGATAAGCATCATTATAAGTAATATTATTTTTTTTATTTCTTGAAGAATATATTGCAAACATATTTATTATGCTGTTAATATCAGCACTAATAGCTTCTACAACACTTCTTTCATATTCAATTAAGCCATTTACAATCGCAAACAAACACTTTCCTACTGTACTTTTTCCAGTATCATTCAGCCCCGCAATAACAGTTATACCTTCTAATTTTATATCAGCTTTTTTGATAGCTAAAAAATTCTCAATTTTTATTTTCATTTTTTTTAAAGTTAAGTTTGTTAGGCGCAGAATCGTAATCTATACAACATTTACACATATATTATTTTAAATCAATTTTGTTTTGATGTAGTGTACTGTATGCAGGATTTTTTTGCAATGTTTCTAATTCTAGCAATATAATTTGCTCGGTCTTGAACGGCTAGCATTTTTCTGGATTCTAGTAAATTAAGTAGATGACTGGCTTTTAAACATTGCTCATAAGCAGGTAGGGGAAGTTTTTTTTCAATTAAATTCAAAGCTTCTTTTTCTGCATCAATAAAATGCTGAAATAAAATATCTGTATTAGCATAATTAATATTATATTCTGATATTTGTTGTTCTGTCTCAAGAAACAAATCTCCATAAGATATTTTATTGTTCCAAGCTAAATCATAAATAGTTTCTTTATTTTGAATATACATAGCCAACCTTTCCAAACCATAAGTAAGTTCCCCTGCTATAACATTTAATTCTATTCCTCCAATTTGTTGCATATAAGTAAATTGAGTAATTTCCATACCATCAAGCCAAACTTCCCAGCCTAAACCAGAAGCACCTATTGATGGATTCTCCCAATCATCTTCAATAAATCTAATATCATGTTTTTTGCTGTCAATGCCAATTTCTGTTAAACTCTGTAAATATAAATTTTGTAAATCATCGGGAGATGGTTTTAAAATAACTTGAAATTGATGATGGGATTGCACCCTATTTGGATTTTCTCCAAATCTACTATCTTTTGGTCTTCTTGAAGGTTGTACATAACAAATATTCCATTCATCTTTTTTTAAAGATTTGAGTGCAGTTGCAGGGTGCAAAGTCCCAGCACCTACTTCACTATCATATCCTTGCAGAAAAACACAATTATTGTTAGTCCAGAAATTTATTAATTTTAGAATGATTTCTTGAAAAGTTAGTTTTTTCATATAAAAAATTGATTTTTAATTATTAAAATAAAATATATGTTTTTTAAAAATATTGTCAATATATTGTTTTATGATATTTGCTTAGTTTTTTAGATTGCATATATGTAAACAATTATACATAACATTAAAAAAAAATCGTGTAAATGTTTCTTATCTTGCAAAACTGCACCTAATACTATTTTAGCTTTATAATTGACCTATAGTCAAAAAGCAATTTATGCTGAGCAGATTGAAGGCTATAGGTCAATTATAAAACTAAAATAGTATAACAACCTTAACTAAAAAAAGAATGGTTAGAATAAGTTTATTGTTATTAATTATTGGGTATTTGCTTAATTTTCTTGGTGTTGCTCTTGCTGCTCCACTTATTGTTGAGTATTTTAGTAATTCTAATGCTGAGAATTGGCAGGCATTTGCTGTTACAGAATTTATTGTTATTTTTATAGGGGTAAGTCTTTCAATAAGTTGCAAAAATGAGAATATTAAAAGTATTTCTATAAAAGAAACCTTTTTGGTAACAAATATTGCATGGCTTACTTTAGCATTATTTTCATCTTTGCCTTTTTATATATTAGATTTAAATCTTTCTTACACAGATGCTTTTTTTGAAGCAGTATCGGGACTTACTACCACAGGGGCGACTATTTTAACAAATTTAGATAATGCTCCAAAAGGAATTTTAGTGTGGCGAGCTATATTAGAATGGTTTGGAGGTATTGGTATTATTGTGATGGCTATGGCTATTTTCCCTTTTTTAAGTATTGGAGGAATGCAGTTATTTAGAACTGAATCATCTGATAAAAATGAAAAAATAATTCCTAGAGCAAAAAAATTTTGCATTATTATTTCTATAATATATCTTTGCCTTACTATTATTTGTGGCTTGTTGCTATATTTTGCTGGAATGACAGTTTTTGATGCAATTTTGCATTCAATGACTACAGTGTCAACGGGTGGCTTTTCTACTCACGATAATTCAATTGCTTTTTTTGATAGTTATAAAATTGAGATAATCATTGCTTTTTTTATTTTAATTAGCTCCATTCCTTTTGTAACCCACATTCAATTATTAACAGGAAAACATATTAGTGCTTTAAAAGATCAGCAAGTATTGTTTTTTTTCATTACTCTAGCAATTGCAATTACTATTGGAACTGTTTGGTTAAATAATAATTTAAATTTTAGTCTAGCCCAATCTTTTCGTTATGCATTGTTTAATATCACTGCAATTTTTACTACCACAGGTTTTTCTTCCATTGATTATGGTGCATGGGGAGGTTTTTTTACCACTTTTGTTTTTTTGATTTGTATAATAGGAGGTTGCACAGGATCTACTACTGGAGGTATAAAAATATTTCGTTTTCAAATATTATATTATATGGTAAAAATACAAATATTTAAATTAATTCACCCTCACGGAGTATATAAAATTAATTACAACAACAACATCATTTCAAATAATGTCTTTGATGCTGTTTCTAGTTTCTTTATTTTATTCTGTCTATCTTTTTTTTTAATTGCCTTGATGCTTTCCTTGTCTGGTTTGGATTTTATCACTAGTCTCAGTGGAGCAGCAGCCTCAATTGCAAATGTCGGCCCCGCCTTAGGAGAGATAATAGGACCAAACGGAAATTACAGCACCCTAAATGATTTCTCAAAATGGATTCTGTCATTTGGAATGCTTTTAGGAAGATTAGAAATTGTAACAATAATAGTATTATTTTCTAAACAATTCTGGAACAATTGATTTTTTGAAAAAATAATTAGTCGTCCCTAAAAAACTATAAAAAGCCTTGCAGTATAAGGTTTTTTTGTATAATTTGCATAGTAAAAACACAAGCTTATTACCAATAACTCTTAAAACCTTGCAAAAATGTTACACAAAACTCACCAAACAGGAAATGATATGGATATGTTCAGAAATGAATTAGTAAATATCATAAATATGAAACATAAATTAGTAATATTGTCAAAATTAGTAGATTGGAGAAGCGTAGAAAAGAAGTTTTCTATAAAATATAGTAATTTGGGAAGAGGAGGACTACCTATAAGATTAATGTGTGGATTATTGATGTTAAAAGAAGTAGAAAAACAATCAGATGAAAAGATATGTGAGCTTTGGGTAGAGAATCCATATTATCAATATTTTTGTGGAAGTAGATATTTTGAGCATAAGTTACCAACAGTTCCAGAGAATTTGGTATATTTTAGAAAAAGAATAGGAGAAGAAGGAATGGAATATTTATTGTCAGAAACAATAGAAATAGCAAATAAGAATAAGATTTATTCATGGCATGAAGATGTGAGTTACATAAGTAAGGGAAAAGCTCACAAGAAATATGAGTTTGGTTGTAAAGTAGGTTTTGTAGTAAGTTCTAGGTCAAATTTTGTTTTAGGAGCAAAATCATTTGATAACAATCCGTATGATGGACATACATTAAAATCTAATTTGGAACAAGCAGAAAGGTTGAGTGGCAAGAATTTTAGGGAGGTTTATGTTGATCAAGGCTATAAAGGTCATGGAATAAAAGATAAAAATGTTATTGTGGCAAGAACAAGAAAGAAAACATTATTTATTTTGCAAAAGAAATATCAAAAACGAAGAAATGCGATAGAGCCAGTGATAGGTCATATTAAAAATGATGGCTCAAGGGGGGCAAGATGTTATCTTAAAGGGAAAGTGGGCGATAATATGAATGCAATAGCAACTGCTATGGGATTTAACTTAAGAAAGCTGTTAAACTGCATAGATAGTTATCTTTTTGCCAAAATCCAAATGGTAATTTTTGTAATAAAAAGTATTTTTTTAAGAAAAAGTATTTTTTTAAGAAAAAACACACTTTTTATTATTTAATAATTGTTAATTTAACTAAAAATGTAATTATTTAGGTGCGACTATTTATCATGGTTAAATTGGGACTTCGTCCCATAGGTATTTATACAACAAAGATAATTAGAGTCTGCTGAATTAGGTAAAAAAAGCTAGAGGAGTTAGAAAATAGATGGTTAGAATTAAGTGATATTTAGAAAATAATCAGCCCTGCTCCTGTTTTTATATTAAAAATAAATTTTTGTTGCTTTCCTAAATAAAGTATGTTTTACTGAAAACACACAAATTAATTAAGGTTCTTTACATTGTTGCATAATCGTATCTAGTCCTTAATTTTATGTAGCTATTTTTATTTAAGGTTTTTAACTAATTATATATTAAAGAAATGAAAAAAATTATATTTATTATTCCTAGTTTATTATTAATTTCTTGTTCGTCCAATTCTTTTAAATATATAAATAAAAATAATATTATAAAAAAAGATGGTGCAAAATATTTCATTAGCAAAACTAATGTTAAATTTAAGACTATTGATAGAACTAGAGTTACAAGAAAAACCCCTGAACAAGATAATTTCCCTAATGAAAAAGAAATATCTATATTAGTAAAAAAAATTTTTATAGAGAATCTAAAAAAACAAAATCTATATTCAGAAAATAAAAAAGATAAAAATAGATATAAATTAAATATGCAATTTGATTACCAAAGAGTATCTCTTTTTTATAACAAAAATTCATTCTCATTTCCTATACTAAAGTCTACTATTAATATTTATAACAAAAAAAATGATTTAATAGCAACATCTGAATTAAATAAATATACTACTACTAATAGTTGTAACAGAGTATATAGATTGTTAACTTTGGGAATATGCGATACAGTAAAAGTATTTAGAGATTTATATAAAGTTTTATTTGACTTAAAGACTCCTTTAGATGAAGAAAAGGCTTTTATGATTATAACTAAGATCTTTGTTGATGAAATAAACTCTTTAAGTAAATAAATTTAATAATTAAGTTATTAATAACTACAACTATAGCAAATTTAAAATAGTAATTATTTATTGTATTATTTTCTTTAACAAATATTAGCAACTAAAATATGGATAAAGATAATCAGCTCCCCACCCCTACATTTCATATATATGTAATAATTCACAATCAAAAGATTTCTTAACAGTACAACAACAAAGTAATAGCTTAGAAAATTTATTAACAAAAAAATACTAGAGTATGAAGAGATAGAAAGAAAAGAAATAAAAAGAAGAGCAAAAAGAGAAATAAGAGAAATAGATATAGATATAACAAGAGGAAGACAAAACATAAAAACAGAGAGACAATTAGATAATCTCTTAACACAAGCAAGAAGTTAAATCTCTTGATAAATGCATATAAGCAAGAACAGGAACAAGAATGTAGCAAAAAATCTTCAATAACAAAATTATGTATGTCATTACAAGAAATAAATATACATCAACAGGAATCATTTATAAGTTCAATAAAACATTGTAGTGCCTTTGGAGTCTCGGTCTCAAGGGTAATTAGTCGTCCCTAAAAAACTATAAAAAGCCTTGCAGTATAAGGTTTTTTTGTATAATTTGCATAGTAAAAACACAAGCTTATTACCAATAACTCTTAAAACCTTGCAAAAATGTTACACAAAACTCACCAAACAGGAAATGATATGGATATGTTCAGAAATGAATTAGTAAATATCATAAATATGAAACATAAATTAGTAATATTGTCAAAATTAGTAGATTGGAGAAGCATAGAAAAGAAGTTTTCTATAAAATATAGTAATTTGGGAAGAGGAGGACTACCTATAAGATTAATGTGTGGATTATTGATGTTAAAAGAAGTAGAAAAACAATCAGATGAAAAGATATGTGAGCTTTGGGTAGAGAATCCATATTATCAATATTTTTGTGGAAGTAGATATTTTGAGCATAAGTTACCAACAGTTCCAGACATTATCTATTTTGCAAAAGAAATATCAAAAACGAAGAAATGCGATAGAGCCAGTGATAGGTCATATTAAAAATGATGGCTCAAGGGGGGCAAGATGTTATCTTAAAGGGAAAGTGGGCGATAATATGAATGCAATAGCAACTGCTATGGGATTTAACTTAAGAAAGCTGTTAAACTGCATAGATAGTTATCTTTTTGCCAAAATCCAAATGGTAATTTTTGTAATAAAAAGTATTTTTTTAAGAAAAAACACACTTTTTATTATTTAATAATTGTTAATTTAACTAAAAATGTAATTATTTAGGTGCGACTAACTAACAAAATACAAAATATATTTACTGATTATGAAAAAGGAACATTGCCAAAAGAAATTGCTTTTTCTAAAAAAACATTTAAAAACTTAATAACAAATAATGACAACGAAAACATAAAGTTTTCGAATGATTTTGTAAATATTATAAAAAAATTAAATATTAATTAAATGACAACACAATTAAAAAATATTTTATTTATATTTCTGCTGAGCATTTCATTTGTGCAGGCGAAAGATTTGGCCAGTAAAATTTCAATAAAAAAAATACAATATCAAGAAACATCTGCTTTTATTGCTCTTGAGATAAAATTAAAGAAAAACTGGAAAATATATAATGATCAAATTCAAGAAATTGGTTTTCCTACACAAATAACTTTGATTAATTCTCAAAACATCAAAAATCATAAAATTAATTTTCCTCCAGCAACTAGGTTAAAAGAAGAGGGAGGTTTTGTTTCTTATGGCTATAAAAATTATGTGTTACTGGCCATAAAATTAGAAGCAATAGATAAAAATAAGAAGATAATTTCATCTATTAAAATAAAATATGCTTTATGTGAAAAAGTCTGCATTCCTAAAACAGATATTTTGTCATTTTCGTTAGAACCTGATTATTATAATCAAAATAATGCTTATCAATTGGCAAATTTTAATAAAAACAAAGGTAACAATAAGTCTTTATTTTTTATCATTATGATAGCTATTATTGCAGGGTTTATTTTGAATTTCATGCCCTGTGTCCTACCTGTTTTAATGCTAAAAATATTTAATTTTTTAGAAAAAAGTAAAAAACATAAAACAGAAATAAAAAAAGCAAGCTTTGCTACTTTTTTAGGAATTCTTTTATCATTTTGGGTAATTATATTTTTCATTATTAGTTTTAAGAAATCAGGAGAAATATTAGGCTGGGGGATGCATTTTCAGCAACCATTATTCATCTTATTTTTAATCATCATCATCACTATTTTTACTGCTAATATTTTTGGTTATTTTGTGATTAATATTCCAGCTAAATGGACAAAATTATCCCATATCAAAAACAATTTCATCAAGCATTTTACTTCAGGAATTTTGGCAACTATTTTAGCAACTCCTTGCTCTGCTCCATTGCTTGGCACTGCCATTGCTTTTTCTTTTGCAGCTAGTTCTTTTGAAATTTTTTTGATTTTTAATGGAATTGCCATAGGCTTGGGACTGCCTTATCTTGTTCTAATAATTTATCCTAAATTGTTATATTTTTTGCCAAAATCTGGAAATTGGATGAATATTTTAAAAAATATTCTGGCATTTTTCTTAATTGTTACAATTTTGTGGTTAATTTGGGTGTTACAAAACCAAACTTCTGTTATTACTGCAATTATCGTGATATTTTTTAACCTAATTTTATTTTTCTTAATAAAATTTTATCACAAAAAAATCTCTTTAATTTTAATTATTGTAAATATTATAATTACTTTTTTTATTGTTGCTAACTCCCATAAAATAACCCAAAGAAAATCAGATAATAAATTTTGGTTATCATATCAAAATTCTATGCAGATAAAAGATTTTATTAATCAAAAAAAAGTTGTTTTTGTAAATATTACGGCAAATTGGTGTCTTACTTGCAAAGTAAATGAATTATTTATTTTAAATAGCAAAAATTTACAAAAAAATTTTTTTGATAAAAATATAATTTTTATCAAAGCAGATTATACTAACAATAACCCTAAAATCAGCAAATTATTAAATTCTGTTAATAGATTTGCAATTCCTACCTATATTGTTTATTCTAAAAAACATCAAGATGGCTTTGTTTTAAGAGAGCTACTCACTCAAAAATATTTATATAATTCTTTAAAAAATGCCCAAAATTAATTATTCTTTTTTTGTTTTATCATTAGCAATCAGCTTGATTACAACTGTATTAATTATGGAATATTTTTTTAATATAATGCCTTGTTTTCTCTGTAAAATGCAAAGAATTTCATATTATTTGATTATATTTTCTAGTGTTTTTCTAATTTTCAAAAAAAAAAAGATTTTTAATATAATAGCTATTATTTGTTTATTTAGCACAGCTATAATTGCTTTTTATCATATGGGAATTGAATATGGTTTTTGGCAAAACATTGTAGAATGTAGCTCTAACACCATAAATATTACTGATTTAGCAGAGTTTAAAAAGCAAATATCTGTTTCTTGCAACGAAGTTCGCTGGAAATTTATTTTATCCTTATCAGGTTGGAATTTTCTGATTACTTTTTTTACTGGTATTTTGGGAATAAAATATATAGAATAATACTCTGAATACTAAAATTTTTCAAAAACTTATGTCTTTTTTTAAAAAAAATTTATATAACAAAAACAACCTACCTTTTGATATAGCATATCTAAATTTAAATGATTTCTTGATTATGCCAATGGTAGAAAAAAATATCAATTTATTAGATAGCAGATTGAATACAACAATAGATTATGCTTTAAAATCGTCACATCGATTAGTTGGAACCATTTTAACTACAAAAAAAAATAAAATAATTTCAGAAATAGGCTGTGCATCAAGAATAACCTCTTTTACTGAAAAAAATGATGGCACTTATAATATAACTTTAAAGGGAGTATGCAGGTTTTATATTGATAGAATTTTTAAAATAAAAGGTAATGTACAAAATATCACTCCAGTTTGGTGCGACTTTATAGATGATTTAAATATTAAAAATCAAAAAATAAACAATAGAAATGCTTTATTAAATATAGCAAATGATTATTTTACTCTTAACAAGATAGAAACAAACAAAAATTTATATAAAATGACAGATGCAGGAATCATATCTTTATTAAATTCATTAATAGAATATAACGGCTTTAGCAAACAAAAATTTTTGGAGAGCAAGGATTTAAAAGCAATCTCAAAATTATGTGCAGATTTCTTAAATATAGAAATTGCTTTAAAAGAAAGTAAGGAATCTATGAAACATTAGGATAAAAAATATGCCAATTACAAAATTACACAAAAAGCAAAAAGCTAAAAATTATACTATATTAGCAATTTTAGTTTTTACCATAATACTATTTTTTGTCTTAACAATCACAAAGATAAAAGCTCTGTAAGTTACAAATTTCCTTTGGTGGGTGCTGAGAGGTTCGAACTCTCGACCTACTGATTAAGAGTCAGTTGCTCTACCAACTGAGCTAAGCACCCTTTTAAAAAAATTATTAAAAAAATAGTATAAAGAAATAAAAAAATTTTAACAATGGATATTTATCAAAAAACTAACATTTGGCCTTTTGCTATTGCTAAGGCAATTTTAAAAAAAATTAATTACAAAACTCCAAAAAAAGGTTTTGTTTTATTTGAAACTGGTTATGGACCTTCGGGCTTGCCTCATATTGGCACTTTTGGAGAGGTGGCTAGAACAACTATGGTGATTCAAGCATTCAAAAAGCTTGCACCTTTAATACCTACAAAACTAATTTGTTTTTCTGATGATTTAGATGCTTTAAGAAAGATTCCAGAAAATATGCCTGAGCAAGAAATGCTAAAAGAAAATTTAGGCAAGTCTTTGACTAATATTCCTGATCCTTTTGGTAAAGAAAAAAGCTATGGGGATAATATGAATAATAGATTAAAAGCTTTTTTAGATAAATTTGGTTTTGAATATGATTTTTATAGCTCAACAGAATGTTATCAAAAAGGTATTTTTAATAATTCTTTAAAAAAGATAGTAGATAATTATCCAGAAATTCAAGATTTAGTTGCAAAAACTTTGGGAGAAGAAAGAAGGCAAAATTATCACCCTTTAATGCCTATTTGTTCAAAAACAGGAAAAGTTTTGGAGAAAGGGGTGTTAAATGTTAATCAAGAAGATTATAGCATAGAATTTTTAGATTTTTTTGGAGAAAAACAAAAATCATCCATTTTAGACGGAAATTGCAAATTGCAATGGAAGCCAGATTTTGGAATGAGATGGCATTCTTTAGAGGTTGATTTTGAAATGTATGGTAAAGATATTATCCCCTCTGCTGAGCTTGCTAGCAAAATATCAAAGATTTTAGGACAGAAATCTCCTTATAATTTTCATTATGAATTATTTTTAGATGAAAAAGGACAAAAAATTTCAAAATCCAAAGGGAATGGCTTAACTATTGATGAGTGGCTACGATATGCTCCTGCAGAAAGTCTGTTTTATTATATGTTTCTAAAACCTAAAACTGCAAAAAAATTGTTTTTTGATATAATTCCCAAAGCAACTGATGAATATTTGAATCATTTAAAAAAATATGATGATTTGCCAGAGGATAAAAAAATAGAAAATCCTATCTATTACATCCATCAAGAAAATCCTCAAAAAATAGAAATTGGTAATCTTACCTTTTCATTATTATTAAATTTAGCATCTGCTTGTAATCCAGAAAATGATGGTATTTTGTGGGGATTTATCTCAAAATATGACAAAAATTTAAAAAAAGGCAATTGTAGCTTTTTTGATAATTTAGTACATTTATCAATTAATTATTATGATGATTTTATAAAAAAACATAAAGTTTTTAGAAAAGCAGAAAAAATAGAACAAGAAGCAATTTTACGATTAAAAAAAATATTAATAGAAAACATCAATGAGACTGATGCTAAAATTCTACAAAATTTAGTTTATGATATAGGTAATGAATTTGGTTTTGAATTAAAAAATTGGTTCGCAGCTTTATATGAAATATTATTAGGACAAAAAACAGGCCCTAGAATGGGATCTTTTATTGCACTTTTAGGAATAAATAATATGATTAAGCTTATTGAGAAGAAGATTTCATAGATAATACTAAAATAAGTATTATATAGAGAAATGAGAAAAATATTAAAAGTTTTTTTATATCGTAAATATATATACTAAAACAAAATAGATTTAAAGAATTTATTCTTTCTATAGTACTTTAACTAGTAAAGTGATTTTTGTTATGTATCAAGACATGGTCAATAGCCTCAATAAAATGATCAAATTTATTTTTAATTTTTTTATTTGATTTTTCATAACAGCCCAATAGTTTTTTATAGGATTGAAGGAGAGTATGGAGGCAATAAAATTAATCTACATTCCGCTTCTTCAATTAACTCTTTAATTTTATTTGATTTATGTATGGAGCAATTATCCATTACCACTATTTGTCCTTTTTTCAATTCTTTCGTAAGTAGTCGTCCCTAAAAAACTATAAAAAGCCTTGCAGTATAAGGGTTTAGTTGTATAATTTGCATAGTAAAAACACAAGCTTATTACCAATAACTCTTAAAACCTTGCAAAAATGTTACACAAAACTCACCAAACAGGAAATGATATGGATATGTTCAGAAATGAATTAGTAAATATCATAAATATGAAACATAAATTAGTAATATTGTCAAAATTAGTAGATTGGAGAAGTATGGAAGAGAAATTTTCATTAAAATATAGTAATTTAGGTAGAGGTGGGCTTCCCATAAGATTAATGTGTGGATTATTGATGTTAAAAGAAGTAGAAAAACAATCTGATGAAAAAATATGTGAGCTTTGGATAGAGAATCCATATTATCAATATTTTTGTGGAAGTAGATATTTTGAGCATAAGTTACCAACAGTTCCAGAGAATTTGGTGTATTTTAGAAAAAGAATAGGAGAAGAAGGGATGGAATATTTGTTTTCAGAAACAATAAAAATAGCAAAAAATACAAAAGTTTTAAAATCAGCTGATTTTAAAAGAGTAACAGTAGATAGCACAGTTCAAGAAAAAGCAATAACTTATCCTACAGATACTAAGCTGTGCCATAAAGCAAGGGAGAGTTTGGTAAAGTTGGCAGAAGCAGAGGGTATAAAATTGAGGCAGAATTATAAAATAGTTGGTAAAAAGAGTCTTTTTATGTCAGCGAGATACAGTATGTCAAAAAAGGGTAGAAAAGCAAAAGCAGAACAGAAAAAAGTAAAGAATTATTTGGGTAGAGTAATAAGGGATATTGATAATAAGAAAGGAGATTTGAAAAACAATAGTAAATTATTTCAAGCATTGCTAAGAGCAAAGTTAATTTACAATCAGCAAAGAACGGATAAGAATAAGATTTATTCATGGCATGAAGATGTGAGTTGCATAAGTAAGGGAAAAGCTCACAAGAAATATGAGTTTGGTTGTAAAGTAGGTTTTGTAGTAAGTTCTAGGTCAAATTTTGTTTTAGGAGCAAAGTCATTTGATAACAATCCGTATGATGGACATACATTAAAATCTAATTTGGAACAAGCAGAAAGGTTGAGTGGCAAGAGTTTTAGGGAGGTTTATGTTGATCAAGGCTATAAAGGTCATGGAATAAAAGATAAAAATGTTATTGTGGCAAGAACAAGAAAGAAAACATTATCTATTTTGCAAAAGAAATATCAAAAACGAAGAAATGCGATAGAGCCAGTGATAGGTCATATTAAAAATGATGGCTCAAGGGGGGCAAGATGTTATCTTAAAGGAAAAATGGGAGATAATATGAATGCAATAGCAACTGCTATGGGATTTAACTTAAGAAAGCTGTTAAACTGCATAGATAGTTATCTTTTTGCCAAAATCCAAATGGTAATTTTTGTAATAAAAAGTATTTTTTTAAGAAAAAACACACTTTTTATTATTTAATAATTGTTAATTTAACTAAAAATGTAATTATTTAGGTGCGACTAATTATTTAGGTGCGACTAGTTAAAATACTATATTTCAAAAAAACTTACCATGCCTTCTAATAAGATTCGTGATGTAACTGCAATGGAACTGTGTTCAAATATAGAGCAAAATAGGAGTTAATAGGGAGCTAGAGATCAACAAAGAAACTTATAAAATATGTGATGTAATTCTTGATAAAGCTGAGATATTAATCAAAAAATTAACACAGCAAAAAACTACATCACCAATATTAATAAAATTAATACAAATAATAAGAGTTAATAAAAATTATCTTTTAAATATACTAATCTGATTTAAAAATGTTATTAAACATCAAAAAGATTATAATTTATAAATAGCTTTGCTACCTAATTCTTCTTCAATTCTGATTAATTCATTATATTTTGCAGTTCTGTCGCTTCTTGACAAAGATCCTGTTTTTATTTGTGATGCGGAAGAACTAACCGCAATGTGAGAAATTGTGGTGTCTTCAGTCTCTCCTGATCTATGTGATAATATCGTTCTATAACCAGCTTTATGTGCAATATCTATGGTTTCTAAAGTCTCGCTTAATGTGCCGATTTGATTTAACTTTATTAAAATACTATTAGCCATTTTTTCTGCTATTCCTTTTTTTAAAATTTTAGGATTAGTAACAAATAAATCATCTCCTACTAATTGCACCTTATCTCCTAGTTTTTTAGTTATTTCTTGCCAACCCAAAAAATCATCTTCTGCTAAAGCATCTTCAATAGAGAAAATTGGATATTTTTGACATAAATCTTGATAATATTCTATTAGCTCGCTAGCTGATAAAGATTTATTGTCTAAATGATATTTTTCATCTCTATAAAATTCTGAAGAAGCACAATCTAAAGCAATTTTTATTTCCTCACCTATTTTATAACCTGCATTTTTTGTTGCTTCAATAATATATTCTATGGCCTCTTCGTTAGAAGATAAATTTGGAGCAAAGCCTCCTTCATCACCCACTGCTGTGCTAAAACCATTTTTTGCCAAAAGCTTTTGTAAGTGATGAAAAATTTCAGCACCAATCCTAATCGCTTCTGCAATATTTTTTGCCATAAAAGGCATAATCATAAATTCTTGAATATCAATTGAATTATTTGCATGAGCCCCTCCATTTAAAATATTCATCATAGGTACTGGCATTTTTGTTGCTTTTCCATTTGATAAATAAGAAAAAAGAGATTTGTTTTGAGCAACTGCTTGAGCTTTAGCATAAGCAAGAGATACACCTAAAATTGCATTTGCTCCTAAATTTTGTTTGTTTTTCGTGCCATCCAAATCAATTAATTTCTGATCTAATTCTTTTTGAGAAGAAAAATCTTGGTTAATAAATTCTTTAGCAATAATTTCTCTGATGTTTTTAATAGCTTTTTGTACCCCTTTTCCTAAATATCGTGTTTTGTCGCCATCTCTTAATTCAATAGCTTCTAATTTACCAGTAGAAGCTCCGCTAGGGACTGCGGCCCTGCCCAAGCTTCCATTTTCTAAAATAATGTCAACTTCTACGGTAGGGTTTCCTCTTGAATCTAAAATCTCCCTTGCTTTAATATTTTTTATTTTCATTGTTTTTGCTTAAAAATTTTTAACTACTTTGTCAATTTGACTAATTTGTGACAAAAATTCTTCTAAAGAATCTAATCTCAACATACAAGGTCCATCACTTGGTGCATTGTCTGGATCTTGATGAGTTTCTGCAAAAATTCCTGCAATTCCAACTGCAATTGCAGATTTTGCTAGAGTTTTAACAAAATGCCTTTGCCCACCAGAACTCTCTCCCAAACCACCTGGTTGTTGCACTGAATGTGTGGCATCAAAAATAACAGGATATTTTGTTTCTTTCATAATTTCTAAACTTCTCATATCAGAAACTAAATTATTATAACCAAAACTTGCTCCTCTTTCTGTTAACATAATTTTTTCTGTGCCAAAATGTTCTAATTTTTTAGCAACATTTTTCATATCCCAAGGAGCCAAAAACTGCCCTTTTTTAACATTTACAATTTTATTGGAATCAGCAGCTGCCTTTAACAAATCTGTTTGTCTACACAAAAAAGCAGGAATTTGCAAAATATCTATAATGTCAGTTTTTGCAATTTCTTTAATTTGCTCTTCACTATGAACATCTGTTAAAATATCTAAAGAAAATTTTTCTTTAATTTCGGCAAAAATAGGTAAAGCTTGCTCTAAACCAATACCTCTTTTTGACTTTGCACTTGATCTATTTGCCTTGTCAAAAGATGATTTATAAATTAAATTTATTTTGAACTTTTGACAAATTTCTAACATTGATTCTGCCATCATCAAGCTATGGTCCCTAGACTCCATTTGGCAAGGACCAGCAATTAAAGTAAAATCAGCATCATTGCTAATAGTAATGTTATTTGTTTTCATTTTTTTCTTTTTTGTATAATCGTACATTAAATGCGATAGTTGCATCATTGCTTTACTGTCCTAAAGCAAAATGTTGAGGTTTCATTTTTGATAAATTGGCACAATTAGTCATTGTGGCTAAAATAAATAATATAGATATATTTTTTATAATTTTCATTGGTGTTTTTTCTATATGGTTAATATTAATATCTTAATAGATAACCCCAGTTATGCTTTTTTTTAACCTAAATAAAAAAAGCTATGCTAGTTAAGTGATATTGAACTAATAAAACTATATTGTCAAATAGATGATTTTTGTAAATTATTTTTTAAGTACTTTCAATCAAAAATTAATATCAGAAAAGGCATTGAGACATAAGTATAGACAATAAAGGGAATAGTGTGTAAAAATAGTTATTTTAACAAATCTAATAATAAACATAATTCTTATGTCTATATTGTGCAAATTCTGTGATTCTAAAAGAATAGTAAAAAACGGGATAATTAAAAAAAACAAAGATACAAATGTAAGGAATGCTTACGAAGTTTTAGGGTTGGGGGTGATAGGGAGAAATATGAAGAAATAGAAAGGCTTAAGGTAATAAAACTATATTTAGAAAATGTTGGTATAAGGTCTATAGAGAGGCTAACAGGAATAAGTAGTAGAATGATTATTTATTGAATAAGGAAATTTTCTAATTTAAAAAAAGAAGATATAAAAATATTAGAGATTGATGAAATGTTTACATATTTAAAAAAAAGCCAAAACATGGAGGGGAAGCAGTTTTTATATGGATTGCACTTAACAGAGAAAAAAACGAAGTTGTTGATTTTGAAGTAGGAGATAGGAGCAAATGGACTTATATTAAATTGGTGGAAAGGTTAGAGAAAAAATATAACATAAAATATTTTTGCACAGATTATTATAGTGTTTATAAAACTTATAACATTTCTAGCAAGCATATTAAGTCTAAAGCAGAGACATCTCTGATAGAAGCTAGAAATTCTTTAGTTAGGAATTATTTGGCTAGATTTAATAGAAAAACCAAAAGATTTTCTAAGTCCCTTGATATGATTTATGCTAGTTTGAATCTATTGTTCAATAAAAAATACCTTAATCTTAACTTTTATCTATAGTTATGTTGCAGTACCAAGAAAAATATTTATTTTTAATTGTATTTTATAAAAAATCATTATAATTGTCTTCAATAATATTAAATATTGAATTGGGTACTTAGCTCAGTTGGCATAACAACTGACTTTTAATCAGTAGGTTGAGAGTTAGAGTCTATCAGAGTTCACCATCTTTACTTCTAGAAATCCTATAGCAAATGCTAGAATTTAAAAAATATAAAAGAATAGTTATTAAAATAGGCTCTTCTCTTATAATAGACCAAACAACGAACAAATTAAGAGTAAAATGGTTAAAAAATCTAGCTAAAGAAATAGCAAGATTGCAAAAAAATAATATAGAAATTATTTTAGTTTCATCTGGAGCTATTGCTTTTGCCTGTAAAATTTTAAAAAAAAGCCGTAAAAATCTTTCAATTTCAGAAAAACAGGCTCTTGCTGCTTTTGGACAATCAGAATTAATAGAAAAGTTAAAAAAAATATTTGCTAGCAAAAAAATAAAAATTGCTCAAATTTTAATTAATGGTAATGATTGTCAAAATAGAGAAAGATATTTAAATATGAGAGATGCTCTAAATAATCTTCTAAAACTAAATATTTTGCCTATTATTAATGAAAATGATGTTGTTGCTATTGATGAAATTACCTTTGGTGATAATGATGTATTATCTGCACAAATAACAGGATTAATAGATGCTGACCTACTAATTTTACTTTCTGATATATATGGTTTATATGATACTAATCCTAAAAAACACCCTAATGCTAAATTAATTAAAAAAATTGATAAAATAGATCATAAAATTATTAATTTAATTGATAAATATACTAATGACCTAGGAACAGGGGGTATGGCTAGCAAAGTAAATGCAGCATCTATTGTAACCAAATTTGGAGTAAATACAGTTATTTCCTCTGGATTAATTAAAAATAGTTTATCTTACCTAAAAAAAAGTGATTATTTTAGCTTTTTTGAGCCAAAAACAAAAAATATTTCTGCTAAAAAAAAATGGTTACTTAACATAAAAAGTAAAGGAGTTTTGATCATCAATAAAAATGCATCTATAGCTATTAAAAACCATAAAAGCTTACTTCCTATTGGTATAAATAAAATCTCTGGAATTTTTAAAACAGGTGATATAATAGATATAAAAGATTATCAACAAAAATTAATTGCTAAAGGTATTAGTAATTTTTCTAATATAAAAATTAAAAAAATCATTGGTAAAAACAGCACTGAAATAAAAGAAATTTTAAATAAGGATAGCAAAACTGAAGCTATACATATAGATAATTTAGTTTTATGGGATTAAAAAATACTGTAAAGAAACTATCTTCTTATTTGATAATCACTAAATATTTGATATTTATAAGTAACTAACTGTTCTAGCCCCACAGGACCTCTAGCATGTAGTTTTCCTGTTGAAATCCCTATCTCAGCACCTAAACCAAACTCTCCTCCATCTGCAAATTGAGTAGAGCTATTATGCATTACTATACTACTATCTATTTTATCTAAAAAATCTTGAGCTGCTTTCTGTTCTTCTGCAAAAATTGCCTCTGTATGTTTTGAACTATATTTATTTATATGCTTTATTGCCTCATCTATATTAGCTACTGTTTTTATAGAAAAAATATTTTCTAGATATTCTGTATAAAAATCTTCTTCGCACAATTCTATAATATTCTTATTATCTTTAGAGAAATAATTTAAACTTTCTCTATCAGCTCTAATTTGACATTTATTTATAAAAACTTTTTCTATAAGTTTTATAGATTCAGCTAATATTTCTCTATCTATTACTACTGATTCAGTAGCCCCACAAATACCAGTTCTTCTTAATTTTGCATTATATAAAACATTTATTGCTTTTTCTAAATTTGCTGATTTATGAATATAACTATGACAATTTCCATCTAAATGTTTTAAAACTGGTATTTTACTTTTATCCATTATTCCCTTTATTAAATTTTTACCACCTCTTGGAATAATTACATCTATATATTTATCTAATGATAACATTTCATTCACTAATTCTCTTTTTGGTGATGGTAAAATCTGCACAGAATTTTTAGCAAGCCCTACCTCATTTAATGCCTGAACACAACATTTCATAATTGCCTTAGACGATAAATAACTCTCACTGCTAGGTCTTAAAATAACACTATTTCCTGATTTAAAACAAAGAGCAAAAGCATCTATAGTAACATTAGGTCTTGCTTCATAAATCATTGCTATAACCCCAAGTGGAACCGTTTTTCTAGTAATTCTCAAACCATTATCTCTTTGTTTATCGTAAATTATTTTTCCTACTGGATTATCTAAATTTATTATATCTAATAATGATTTAGACATAGCTGATATTCTTTTTTTTGTAAGTA
>CBDCUE010000009.1:0-114571 GCA_965222515.1 Rickettsiales bacterium
TAATCTATTGTCCTTTAATCGTTCTAATCTTTATTATCAAAAAATTAATAGAAAAATTAATTTTTTGATGGTATGGTGTTATACTATTTTAGCAGAAACAATAATAAGAACTATCATAAATATCCATATTTATTGAAAGATTTTGGAGAACTATTAAATATGAAGAAATATTCATAAACCCTCCTGCTGATGGAAAAGAATTAAAAGAAAAATATTAAAGAATATATTTTATTTTATAACAATGAAAGATTGCATCAATCTTTAGATTATAGCACTCCTTCAGCAATTTAGCGTGGTTAATATGTGAAAGAGTTTTGTTCTTTTAGGTATTTACTGGAGAGAAGATGATATATTTTATTTGTCTTTTTAAGAAAATAATTTATATTTACTTTTGTAGCACAGGCAGAGGTGCCGATGGCTATGAGAGGAGATGGTTTTTATAATCATCTTATTTTTAGGTTAGGTTTATTTTTGTTGATTTAACCTAAAAACTTACGGTAGTTTTCTTCCTTTTTGTCTACGACTTTTCTAAAAAAGCTGTCTGACCAAATGGGTGCATCATATAAACCTAAATAAAAAGGTATAAAGCTTTAGATTAGATGTTAAAAATTTGCAACTCCAAAATTGTTTAGTAAAAATCAATAGGATTTATAAAAATTATATATAATATGTAAGCATAATATAATTAATACTATTTTTATGGAAAGTCTATCAGTATTAGAAGCAACAAACCTAGACACTATCAAATTTAGAGTGATAGAGAGGGACTATAAACACATTATCAAGACATTTTCTATACAGAATAGAAGATATATAGGGAGTAAATATAAATTATTGAGCTGGATTTTCTCTATAATAAATAAGGAGTGTAAGGGGGATATATTTTTAGATATTTTTGCAGGAACGGGAGTTGTTGGAGCAGAGGGAATAAAACATTTTAAGAAAGTTATTCTTAATGATTTTTTATTTTCTAATTATATAATACACAATGCTTTTTTTAAGAAAGGGAGGTATAGTATAGAAAAAGTAAAAAAAATTATTAGAAAATACAACAGTATAGATTCTCACTCTTTAAGTGAAAATTATTTTTCTATAAATTTTGGAGGAAAGTATTTTAGCAACAGTTCTACAAAAATCATAGGATTTATTAGAGAAGATATTGAGTTAAATAAAAACAAATTAACAAGTAAAGAATATAGCATTCTAATTACCTCATTGATCTATTCAATTGATAAAATTGCTAATACGGTTGGACATTATGATGCATATTTTAAAAAGGATTTAGTTGTAGATAGGTTTAAAATGGGATTAATTCTTCCTGTGCAGACACAAGATATATCAATTTTTAGAGAAGATGCCAATATAGTAGCTAAAAAAATAAAAGCTGATATTGTTTATATTGATCCACCATATAACTCAAGACAATATAGCAGATTTTATCATATTTTGGAGAATTTAGTGAAGTGGGATAAGAAAGAGTTATACGGAACAGCCCTAAAACCAGTTCCTGAAAACATGAGTGAGTATTGTAAGGTTGGAGCTAAACAAAAACTATCAGAGTTAGTTGAAGGGTTGGATGCTAAATATTTAGTTGTTTCCTATAACAATACATATAATTCAAAGAGCAACTCCTCTAAAAATAAAATTACACTAGAAAATATAAAAGAAATATTAACTAAGAAAGGTAAAACTAGTATTTTTCAAAAAGACCATAAGTTTTTTAATGCAGGAAATACATCCTTCAAAGACCATAAAGAATTCTTATTTGTAACAAAAGTTAAAAATGAAAGTGATGAAAATTAAAAGGTCACCGATGTTTTATGTTGGCGATAAATATAAACTTATTGAGGAAATTAGAAAATATTTTCCTGGTAATATTGATAACTTTATAGAGCCTTTTGTTGGAGGTGGAAGTGTTTTTTTAAATGTTCGTGCTAGGAGGTATATTATTAATGATATAAATAAATATGTATATGGATTACATCATTTTTTACAGAAAAGCACAAAAAATGATGTATTTTTTACAAATATTTTAGAAGTTTTAGTAAAACAGAACCTTTCTCATTCGTTCGTAAAAGATGTTGTAGGCTCAGAATTAAAACAAAAGTATAAAAAAACATATTATGCAAAGTATAATAAACAGGGATATATAAAATTAAAAAACGAGTTTAATAAATCTAAAGAAAAAGATTATAATATCTTATATATTTTACTCATATATGGTTTTAATAGGATATTAAGATTTAATGCAAAAGGCGAATATAATGTTCCAGTGGGAAATGTTGATTTTAATAAAAATGTAGAGGTTGCACTAAATAATTATTTTGATTTTGTAAAAGAGAATAAAATACAATTAAGAAATCTAGATTTTAATAATTTTTTAATGAAACAAAATTTTAAGGAAAATGATTTTATATATTTAGACCCACCATATTTAATAACCTCTAGTGAATATAATAAAATATGGAATGAAAAGAAAGAACTAGAGCTTTTGAATCTATTAGATAAAATTAATAAAAAGAATGTAAAGTTTGCAATATCCAATGTTATAAGATATAAAGGGATGAAGAATCAAATTTTTTTAGATTGGATGAAAAAATATAAATATGTTAAAATAAAAAGTAATTATATAAGTTATCACGATAATTCTAATAAAGACTTTATAGAAGTTTTAGTATTTAATTATTAAATATATGAGAGAAAGAAAAAAAGAGTATAAGCCACTACTCTTTACTACAACAGTTAGGAACCCATCTAGAGTAAAGTTCTTATTAAATATTTTCAGTAAATTTAATAAGAATACCTTGGACAACAATTTAGCAATTAAAGTTATGAAAGAGGTGGTTCGTTATGGATTATATTGTCCAATGAAACAGTCTCCTAGTATAAAAAGAAAATGGGAAGGAAAAAAAAGAGGAGAGTTTTCCAATGTATTACTGTCGGAAGAAGAAGTTGATGAGATATTTGATATAAATCCTCAAAATCATAAAGAGGCTGGATTTAGCACGGGTTGGGCTTCTAGATTTGCGACTCTTTTTGATTTTTCAAAAGAGTTAGGCTTTGTATATTTCCGTCAAGGGGAAAAGGTTGAATTTTCGTATATAGGTTTAAAATTAGCACAGTCAATAGAAGTAAAAACAAAGAGGGATATTATTTTATTAAAAGATTCACACCCAGAGTTTGAGCAACAAGCATTTCTACATTCTTTTGCAAAATATCAAAGGAACAACCCTTTTGTAAAGGTATTAAACGATAATGTGCCATTGCTTCTTTTATTACAGGTAATATCTAAACTGAACTCTGACAGTGAAACCAGTGATGCTGGAATTTCTAAATTAGAATTGCCTTTTTTAATTTTTTGGAAAGATAATAATGCTGACTCATTATATAAATTAATAAAGAGTGTTAGAAATAAATATGGGTTTAATCCTAGTAGTGAGGTTATAGTTGATATATGTCTAAACACCATAATGGGAGGTGATTTTAAAAAATTTCAGCCAGAATCAATAATATCTGGTTATCCAGACGAGTTTATAAGAAAAATGAGGCTTACGGGGTTAATTTCTTTAAGAGGTCAAGGAAGGTTTATTGATATTAATAAAAATGAACAGGGTAAAGTAGACTATATATTAAAAACTTATTCAACATATAAAAAATATGAAAAAGAAAAAGACTACTTTGACTATATGGCAAAAGAAGATGATAAACTTTTATCATTTGAAACAAAAAGGTTAAATGTTTCTGAAAACAATAAAAAATTAGAAAAATGGATAGGCTTGTATTCTTTTTCTAAGATAAAAGAAGAACTCCTTATTTTATCTAGAAAGTCTATGTCTAGAGACAGTCTTTTTAAATATTTATCAGCACCAATTAGGTTAGAGTTTTTAACAGCATTAGCTATAAAATCTAAGTTCCCATCCATCAAGGTAATTCCTAATTACCCTTGTGATGATGAGGGGGTTCCTACTTCAACAGCTGGAGGACAGGGAAATCAAGGGGACATTGAGTGTTTTGAAGATACAGGTGAAGATGGAGAAGAGAATGGTATATTAGTTGAAGTTACTATGTCAGAAGGAACTTCGCAGACAAAAATGGAAGTATGGTCTATAACAAGGCATTTAGAAGAATTTAGCAAAAAGAAAGGAATAAAATCTATGTGCTACTTTATAGCCCCTACAATTTTTATAGATACGGAAAGGTTAATAAAGTATTCTAACCAAGAACACAATATATTTATGTTAGCTAAAACTATTCAAGACTTTATTTCTCATTTAGAAAATAAGAAAAAACTATATTATTCTTAACAAGAAGTAATTTAAGTATAAGAGCTTAAATTTGCAAAATGTCAAATTATAAGTAGTCGCACCTAAAAAACTATAAAAAGCCTTGCAGTATAAGGTTTTTTTTGTATAATTTGCATAGTAAAAACACAAGCTTATTACCAATAACTCTTAAAACCTTGCAAAAATGTTACACAAAACTCACCAAACAGAAAATGATATGGATATGTTCAGAAATGAATTAGTAAATAGTCGCACCTAAATAATTACATTTTTAGTTAAATTAACAATTATTAAATAATAAAAAGTGTGTTTTTTCTTAAAAAAATACTTTTTATTACAAAAATTACCATTTGGATTTTGGCAAAAAGATAACTATCTATGCAGTTTAACAGCTTTCTTAAGTTTAAATCCCATAGCAGTTGCTATTGCATTCATATTATCTCCCATTTTTCCTTTAAGATAACATCTTGCCCCCCTTGAGCCATCATTTTTAATATGACCTATCACTGGCTCTATCGCATTTCTTCGTTTTTGATATTTCTTTTGCAAAATAGATAATGTTTTCTTTCTTGTTCTTGCCACAATAACATTTTTATCTTTTATTCCATGACCTTTATAGCCTTGATCAACATAAACCTCCCTAAAACTCTTGCCACTCAACCTTTCTGCTTGTTCCAAATTAGATTTTAATGTATGTCCATCATACGGATTGTTATCAAATGACTTTGCTCCTAAAACAAAATTTGACCTAGAACTTACTACAAAACCTACTTTACAACCAAACTCATATTTCTTGTGAGCTTTTCCCTTACTTATGCAACTCACATCTTCATGCCATGAATAAATCTTATTCTTATCCGTTCTTTGCTGATTGTAAATTAACTTTGCTCTTAACAATGCTTGAAATAATTTACTATTGTTTTTCAAATCTCCTTTCTTATTATCAATATCCCTTATTACTCTACCCAAATAATTCTTTACTTTCTTCTGTTCTGCTTTTCTACCCTTTCTTGACATACTGTATCTCGCTGACATAAAAAGACTCTTTTTACCAACTATTCTATAATTCTGCCTCAATTTTATACCCTCTGCTTCTGCCAACTTTACCAAACTCTCCCTTGCTTTATGGCACAGCTTAGTATCTGTAGGATAAGTTATTGCTTTTTCTTGAACTGTGCTATCCACTGTTACCCTCTTAAAATCAGCTGATTTTAAAACTTTTGTATTTTTTGCTATTTCTATTGTTTCTGAAAACAAATATTCCATCCCTTCTTCTCCTATTCTTTTTCTAAAATACACCAAATTCTCTGGAACTGTTGGTAACTTATGCTCAAAATATCTACTTCCACAAAAATATTGATAATATGGATTCTCTACCCAAAGCTCACATATCTTTTCATCTGATTGCTTTTCTATTTCTTTTAACATCAATAATCCACACATTAACCTTATGGGAAGCCCACCTCTACCTAAATTACTATATTTTAATGAAAATTTCTCTTCCATGCTTCTCCAATCTACTAATTTTGATAATATTACTAGTTTATGCTTCATATTTATGATATTTACTAATTCATTTCTGAACATATCCATATCATTTCCTGTTTGGTGAGTTTTGTGTAACATTTTTGCAAGGTTTTAAGAGTTATTGGTAATAAGCTTGTGTTTTTACTATGCAAATTATACAAAAAAAACCTTATACTGCAAGGCTTTTTATAGTTTTTTAGGGACGACTAATTAACCTATAGCCAAAAAGATGTTTAGTAGAAATTGTTTTTTTTAATTATTTGTTAGCCATAGCTAACAGATTATTAAAAAAAGCAATTTATGCTGAGCAGATTGAAGGCTATAGGTCAATTATAAAACTAAAATAGTATTACTTATCAGCAGTCATTTATAAAAGTAGATTGTCATTATTATAAATACATCAACCAACCTTAACTTTATAAACTAAATTCTATTTCGTGTAAATATTAAAATGATTACCAATATGCATCAAACAAGCTTAACCCCAAAAAATCAAGAATTTTTTTCTTTTATTTCTTCAGCTACATTGTTTGGCACTTGGTCGTAATGAGCGAATTGCATTGAATATTGTGCTCTTCCTTGAGACATTGACCTTAATTCATTCACATAACCAAACATATTTGCAAGTGGTACAATAGCATCAATGACTTGAGCATTTCCTCTTGGGTTCATTCCTGAGATATTTCCTCTTCTTGAATTCAAATCACCAATTACATCTCCCATATAATCTTCAGGAGTGATTACTTCTACACTCATCATTGGCTCTAATAAAACTGGAGAGGCTTGGGGGATTGCTTCTCTAAAAGCTGCTTTTGAGGCTATTTCAAAGGCAAGAACACTTGAATCAACATCATGATATGCACCATCTGTTAATGTTGCTTTTACATCAACAACTGGAAATCCAGCTATTACTCCTGAATTATAACTAGTTTTTAATCCTTTTTCTACTCCTGGAATATATTCTTTTGGAATATTCCCACCTGTGATTTTACTAGCAAAACTAATTCCTTCTCCTTTTTCAGCAGGTTCAAAAGTAATTTTTACCCTAGCAAATTGACCAGCTCCACCTGTTTGTTTTTTGTGAGTGTAATCAATTTGAAAACTATTAGTAATAGTTTCTCTATATGCTACTTGAGGAGCACCAATATTAGCACCTACCTTAAATTCTCTCTTCAATCTATCTATAATAATTTCTAAATGTAACTCTCCCATTCCTTTCAAAATAGTTTGACCACTTTCCTCATCAGATGAAATTCTTAAAGAAGGATCTTCTGCTGCTAATCTTCCTAAGGCAAGACCCATTTTTTCTTGATCAGCAGCTGTTTTTGGCTCAACCGCCACTTCAATCACAGGCTCTGGAAATTCCATTCTTTCCAAAATGATTTGCTTATCTTGAGGACATAATGTTTCTCCTGTAGTGGTTTTCTTTAAACTTGCAAGTGCTACGATATCTCCCGCTCTTGCTTCTTTAATATCTTCTCTATCATTAGAATGCATTAATAACATTCTCCCCACTCTTTCTTTTGTTCCTTTAATTGGATTATAGATTGTCTCTCCTGTTTTTAACACTCCAGAATAAATTCTAATGAATGATAATGAACCAACAAATGGGTCTGTCATAATTTTAAATGCCAATGCTGCCAAAGGCTCTTTATCATTAAATTTTCTAATAATTTTTTTCTCTTCATCTTTAGGGTCAGTTCCTTCCACCTCTCCTATATCAACAGGTGATGGTAAAAAATCCACTACACCATCTAAAAGCGATTGCACACCTTTATTTTTAAAAGCAGAACCACATAAAACAGGAACAAAACTAGCTGAAATAGTTCCTTTTCTAATTACAGCTTTTAACTCTTCTTCACTAATCTCCCCTCCTTCAAAAAATTTTTCCATTAAAGCATCATCTTGCTCCACTGCTGTTTCTATTAATCTCTCTCTATATTCGGCAGCTTTTTCTTTTAAATCATCTGGAATCTCAACATAGTCATATTTTGCTCCATTTTCATCTCCTTGCCATTTTATCCATTTCATTTTAAGCAGGTCAATCAGCCCATCAAATTCTTCTCCAGCTCCAACTGGCAATTGAGTAACTAATGGTTTTGCATCTAATCTATCTATCATCATTTCTACACAACGATAAAAATCTGCCCCTGTTCTATCCATTTTATTTACAAAACAAATTCTTGGCACATTATATTTATCCGCTTGTCTCCATACAGTCTCTGATTGTGGCTCAACACCTGCAACAGAATCAAAAACAGCAACTGCACCATCCAAAACCCTCAAAGATCTTTCAACTTCAATCGTAAAATCAACATGCCCTGGAGTGTCAATAATATTAATTCTATTGCCATTCCAAAAACAAGTAGTAGCCGCTGATGTGATGGTAATTCCTCTTTCCTGCTCTTGCTCCATCCAATCCATAGTAGCTGCTCCATCATGAACTTCTCCAATTTTATATGATTTTCCTGTATAATATAAAATTCTTTCCGTAGTAGTAGTTTTTCCAGCATCAATATGTGCCATTATCCCGATATTTCTATATTTTTTTAAATCATATTTAAACATTTTTTTTATTTTTTAAAGTTAAGTTAGCTTAAGTACAGTTTTGCAATCTATACCACATTTACACGAATATTTTTTAAGCTTTTTTTAATTATTTTTAATATCTATATAGTTTTCTTTACAGCACTATGATTGCTAATCATTAATTTTTTAACTTTATTTAGCTAGTTTTTTTTAAGTTAAGACATCAGCTGATTGAATATTTTATATATCAACATTCTGTTTTTTTTAACAAGATAATTTATATTACCATCTGTAATGAGCAAAAGCTCTGTTTGCTTCAGCCATTTTGTGAGTGTTTTCCTTTGTTTTTAAGGCTCCTCCTCTACCGCCTGTAATATCCAAAATTTCAGCAGATAATCTTTCTATCGCTGTTTTTTCATTTCTTTTTTCCACTGCAGCCAAAATCCATCTGATAGCCAAAGTTCTTGCTCTGTTTGCTGCAACATCTATTGGCACTTGATAAGTAGCACCTCCAACTCTTCTTGATTTCACTTCAATCTGTGGTTCAACAGACTCTATTGCTTTAGAAAAAACTTCTAATGGTGATTGGGATAATTTTTTTTCTACTATTTCAAATGCTTGATAAACAATGTTTCTTGCTTTTGTTTTCAAGCCATCTCTCATTAAGCTATTAATAAATTTTGCAACTAAAATATTTTTATATTTTGGATCGGGTAAAATTTCTCTTTTTACTGCTTGGTGCCTTCTTGACATATTTTTTACTACTTAATTATTATTTTGGTTTTTTAACTCCATATCTAGATCTAGCCTGCTTTCTATCTTGCACTCCTTGAGTATCCAAGGTTCCTCTCACTACTTTATATCTAACACCAGGTAAATCTTTTACTCTACCTCCTCTAAGTAATACAACCGAGTGTTCTTGTAGATTATGACCTTCACCTGGGATATAAGCAATTACTTCATATTTATTACTCAACCTAACTCTAGCAACTTTTCTAAGTGCTGAATTTGGTTTTTTTGGAGTTGCAGTATATACTCTAACACACACCCCCCTTTTTTGAGAATTCTTTTTTAATGCTGGAGTATTGCTCTTTTTTTGTTGCAATATTCTAGGTTTTCTAACCAGTTGATTAATAGTTGGCATAATATATTAATTTAATTTTTGATATATAACACTATTGTAACTTGGGTAATTGATTATTTTCTCAAGTTGAAACAGTATAAGGAGAGGCAAAATAGTCTACAACTTATATTTAGTCAAGTTTTTTCTAGAAAAACAGGCAATTTAAATTCAAAGCACCCCAACCCTGAGAAAAACAGAAATTAAGTCTGTCATAGCAAATAGAAAATTATGCTAAAAGCTAGCTCCTAACCTTTTTTTCTAATATTAATCTTTTGATTAACTATTTCTTTTATTCTCTTCAAAAAAATATCCCTGCTAAATAAATTAGCTCTTGCCAACAAATCTTTTTGTTCAAATGTTCTTGTTTCAAAATTCTTAAGAGCCTTAATTATCTCATCTACTGTTTGATTTTCAAAAAACACAGCCACTTTATCGTTCAAAATATCTTTTGCCCCTCCCCTATTATAACTTATCACTGGAGTTCCTGCTGCCAGAGACTCCACCATAACCAAACCAAAATCTTCTAATGCTGGATAAATAAAGCCTTTGGCTTTTTGCATATACTCCACCAGCTTAATTCTTTCCACCTTCCCTAAAAAAACAATATTTTCTTTATTCTCAGCAAGCTTCTTTAATTTTTTAGTCTCTTCTCCCTCTCCTGCAATTAATAATCTTTTTTTTGGCATTTTTTTAAAAGCCTCAATTATAATATCTACCCTTTTATAAGAAATATGCCTACAAGTAGTGAAATAAAAATTCTCTTTCTTAAAATCTTTTTTTGGCTTAAAATAATCAATATCTGTTGGAGGAAAAACCACCGTTGCATCTCTTTTATAAAATTTCTGTACTCTTTGCTTTATAAAACTAGAATTTACAATAAATTTATCCACTCTAGTATTTGAAACAACATCCCATATTCTAATTTTATGTAAAAAATATTTTACCAAAATAGATTTTAATCCTTTTTCTAACTTAGCATCTTTTAAATAGCTAAATTGTAGATCCCAACCATATCTAATAGGTGAGTGAATATAACATATATGAGCTGATTCAGGAGCAGTAATAACTCCTTTGGCAAAAGCATAAGAACTAGATATTACTAGATCATATTGATTCAAATCAAACTGCTCTATTGCGATTGAAAATAAAAAAAAATATTTTCTAAAATGCTTTTTAGCAAATGGCAATTTTTCAATAAAACTAGTAGTTATTTTAGTTTTTTTTAAAAAAGGTAAATCTTTTTCTATATTGGCGAAATTAACTAAACTAAATAAATCTGCTTCAGGATATAAATTATATAGCTCTTCCAATACTATCTCCGCTCCACCTTTTTTATCTAACCAATCATGAATTATTGCTATTTTTTTCATAATTGCTTGATTATCAACAACCTCATTATATAAAGATCTCTTTCATTGAAGGCTTTTTTCTTTTTCTTTGCAGAAAAATTACAATTGCTAACAATAATAATGAAATAACATAAATCCATATATCACTTGGTTGCTTCTGCTCTGTTTGAACATTAACAATTTGAAATTGAGGCACAATACCAGAATCATAAGCTTTACTTGCAAATTTAATGTTTCCAATCAGAAATTTACCATTTTGCTCAAACACAGATCCAATACCATAAGCCTGCAATTTATCTTTGGCAGTAGAGCCTTTAGCAAAATCTGACATTATAACAAATTCTTTTTGCTCACCAAACATATTTTTTCCTGATAACTGCAAGACAATTTGCTTGTTTTTACTATTATTATCCAGGATTTTATATATCTCTTGAGCATTATGAACTTCAAAAGCTGGCACTATTTTATTAATCCAAAAACTAGGCAAGAATATAGAGAGTGCAATTATTACTAATAACACAGATTCATATAACTTACTTCTAACCATAAAATATCCTTGAGTTCCTGCTGTAAAAATCAATATTGCAATACTAGATTTTATAAAAATAAAAGACATATCAACAAAGCTATCTACACCAATTAATAATATACTACCATCAAAAATAAAGATAAATGGCAACACCATAGTTCTAATACTGTATAAAAATGCTTGAGCACTTGTTTTTATTGGATTTCCTTTTGAAATGGCAGCGGCCGCAAAAGAAGCCAGTCCGACTGGCGGCGTGACATCAGCCATTATACCAAAATAAAAAACAAAGAAATGCACCGCAACCAAAGACACTATTAAACCATTTTGCTTAGCAAGTTCTACAACAACACCTGCCATCAAACTTGAAACCATTATGTAGTTTGCCGTAGTGGGCAACCCCATACCCAAAATAATACAAATCAATGCAGTTAAAAGCAACATTAACATTATAGAATTACCAGAAATCACCGCAACTAATTCTGTCATCTTATTACTAACTCCTGTTTGAGTAACTACACCCACAATAATTCCAGCTGTTCCTGTTGCAATCGCAATAGCTACCATATTTTTTGCTCCAGCAACCAAGCCTCCTGACAAATCCTGAAAGGAATCTTTTATAATGTTTTTATGCTGGGTTTTTCTAAAAAAATCAGTTAAACCTCTTTGAGTTAAAATGATAAAGATCATTATAACAACAGCCCAAAATGCAGCTAATGACGGCGAAAATCTTTCTACCATTAAGCACCATATTAACACTGCTATGGGCAATAGAAAATGCAATCCTGCTTTTACCGTTGGTACTACTTCTGGCAATTCTATTATTTCTTTTTTAGAATCATCTTCTAAATCAGGAGTTTTTGCCTTAATTGAGACTAACCACACATAAATAGAGCCAATCAATAATATTGCTACAATTATTGCATAATCACCATCGGCAAAAGCTCTCAAGAAAGAAAACAAATAAAAGAAAACCATAGAAATTATTACTATAGAAGAAGTAATTATTCCAGTCCTAAGTAATGATAATTTTAAGCTAGTAACATTTCTTTTTTTCAAGCTTTTCATATTAAATTTTATAGCCTCTAAATGAACTATATATAATAGTGCAATATATGAGATCACAGCAGGAATAAAAGCATGCTTGATGATTTCAGTATAAGGGATCGCCAAATATTCTACCATTAAAAATGCGGCTGCTCCCATAACTGGAGGCATAATTTGACCATTAACAGAGGATGCAACCTCAATAGAACCAGCTTTTTCTTTAGAAAACCCTACTTTTCTCATTAATGGAATGGTAAAAGTTCCAGTAGTTACCACATTTGCAATTGAAGAACCAGAGATAACTCCTGTCATAGCAGAAGATAGCACGGCAGCTTTTGCTGGACCTCCTTTTAAATGTCCTAATAAAGAAAAGGCAACTTTTATAAAATAATTTCCTGCACCAGCCTTATCTAATAAAGATCCAAATAGCACAAATAAAAAAATAAAATTTGCAGACACTCCAAGAGCTGTTCCAAAAATACCATTTGAAGTTAACCATTGATGATTAGAAATTTTGGCAATATTACTACCTTTATGAATCAAAATTTCTGGCATATATTGACCAGCATAATTATAAGTCAAAAATATAACGGCAATAACCACTAAAGGAGGCCCCAAAGTTCTTCTTGTTGCTTCTAGAAGACAAATGACACCTATAACAGAAAAAGCTACATCTAATTTAGTTGGCAATCCCGATCTAAGAGCTAGATCATTATAAAACACTAATAAATATAAAACTGACATAGTAGATAAAACAGCTAAACCCCAATCATAAATTGGAATTTTATTTTTATATTTTAAAGAATGAGACATTGGAAAATTAACAAATGCTAGCAAAAAAGCAAAAGACAAATGGATATATCTAATTCTAGTCCCATCTATCAAGATTTTTTTAGTAAAACAAGTGGTATCTATTCTAAATAAACATAAATGATCTGCAACAAAATAAGGAAGTGGCGAAGATACCCATAGTTGAAATAATGACCAAGATAATGCAATTACTACAGATAATTTTAAAGAAAAACTTCCCAATAAAATTCTTCCTCCTATATCACTCTCCAAAGCGGTTTGACCTATATCAACTTGTTTGTTCATATTGATGTTTATTATTAATTATTGCAGATGAGTGTTTGCATAAAATTATACAACACTCAAATGCTACGATTTTTTCTGTGTTATACTAAAACAAAATTGATTTGTAAAAAATTAAAGTTTAAAATAGGAAGAAGAAATCCTGCAAATCAATTTTTCTTTAGTATAGAGCAGTTTCTAAAAGATTACTATTTTATAAGACCTTTTTCTTTGTAATATCTAACAGCTCCTTTATGAAGCGGGGCGGTGTTTCCATCATATATCAAGTCTTCTCTTTTTAGACCTTGAAACACTGGATGCAAAGTTTTAAAGCTAGCAAAATTATCATAAACTGCCTTTACAATTTCATAAGCAATTTTTTCATCTAAATCAGTTGTAGCCACAAAGGTAGCTTTAACACCAAAAGATTTGATTTTTTTCTTATTGTTGATATAAATGTTTTTTGGTATTTCAGCATAAGCATAATATGAGTATCTTTTTATCATTCTACTAACTGCTTTGCCTGATATATTAATCAATCTAGCTCCACAAGAAGCAGTAACCTCTTGTATTACACCATTTGGATGGCCAGCAGAAAAAATCATTGCATCAATTTTGTTATCACAAAGAGCTTGAGGTTGCTCTGATGCTTTCAATTCAGAAGTAAGTTTAAAGCTATCTCTAGTCCAGCCCTTAGCCGCCATTAAAATTTCCATAGTTCCTCTATCTCCAGAACCAGGAACACCAATATTTACTCTTTTATTTAACAAATCATTTAATTTGGTTATACCAGAATCTTTTTTCACTGCAATAGTAAAAATTTCAGAATGCAGAGAAAACAAAGCTCTCAAATTAGATCTTTTTTTAGGAAAGCCTGGTTTTACCCCTTTATATGCTCTATATTGAAAATCAGATTGCACTATTGCTAAATCTATATCTTTGTTTTGCAAGGCATTTAGATTATAAATTGAACCACCTGTTGATTCTACAGTACATCTAACACCGTGTTTTTTTCTACTTTTATTGACTAATCTACAAATTGCTCCTCCAGCAGGATAATATACCCCCGTAACACTACCCGTTCCGATAGTAACAAACTTACCTGCAGCAAAAGCATTGGGAAACAAAGATGACAATAGAATTGCAACAAGAAATGTTTTTTTTAATAATGTAGTCATTTTTTTATTATATTTAAGTTCTAATTTAGTTTATTAATTCTACAAATAGTTATTAATATCTACAAATAAAGAGATTAACCACCTTTTTATAAATTGCAAATGCAATTATAGAAAATTATAACTTCCTACAAAAATCTTGCCTTCACTAGCTTTAGCTATTTGTTGTTTAGAGTCAATTATACTATATGTATCTTGGTCAATATAAAGGATATTTTCTTTTGCCAAAAAATCTTTTTTTATTTTCGCAAAAGCAAAATAATCACTTTTTTTAATTTCTTTTTTTTCTATCCTAGGCAATAAAGCAAATATTTTATATTCTCTGTTATTAATTAAATATTTTAACACTTCTTTTTGTTCTTTATGAAAAACAAAAACATCATTATTATCTATGTTAGGCAGATTATTAACCGAAACATTTTTTATCTCCGTAAAATTAGAAAAATACTCTCTTATAATAAAGTTGTTGCTTATGCTTCCTGCTAAATTATAAATTTTGAATTTTTTTTCTGTTTGCAAAGAAAAAGAAATGATATTTCTCCAAATATTATAGATAAGAATTTTTGGAAAATTTAAGTTTTTTTGCAATAAATCTTTTAACAAACTGGCTTCTCTATCGGCCTTAATAAAACAATATTCATTATCTTTCTGCTTAAATATTGCTACTTTTTTTACTACAGAAAACCTCTTACATAGCAAAGAGATCAACTCATCATCAATTTTATCTATCTCGGTTCTTAATTGTTTTAGTTCTTTCATAATATATTTTAAGCAGGTGAGTTTGGAGTGCCCAACAGGCCCATTCTATGTAACCTACTAAAACAAAATTGCAATTAGCTTGATAATTTTTGCTCTTTAAATATAACATGTTTTTTCACAACTGGATCATATTTTTTAAATTCCAATTTAGTAGTAACAGTTTTTGGATTTCTTTTTTTTACATAATAAAATCCAGTTCCAGCAGTAGATGCTAATTTTATTAGTAAGTTCTTTTTTTGCTTAGTTGCCATTTCTCTAACCTCAATTATTGATAAAATCTTTAATAAGAAGAAGAAAATTATATTATTACATCCTTAAAGTCAAGATATACCAAAATAAATTTTGAGTTACTATAAGTTTCTAAAGAGCTTGCTCTAAATCTGCAAGCAAATCATCGCTATCTTCTAGCCCAACTGATAAACGAACTAAATTATCTGTGATTCCTAGAGAGATTTGTTCTTTTTTTTCAATATTAGAGTGAGTTGTGGTTGCTGGGTGAGTGATTAAGCTTCTACTATCTCCTAAATTATTAGAAATGTCTATGATTTGCAATTTATTCATAAAAGAAAAACATTTTTTTTTATCTCCTTTTACTTTAAAAGCAATCATTGCACCTCCTGATTTCATTTGTTTTGCTGCCACTTCATATTGTGGGTGAGATTTTAAAGTTGGATAAAAAACCTGCTCTATTTTTGTATTATTTTCCAGAAAATTAGCTAATTTTTCTGCATTATTTATATGACATTGATATCTTAAGGCAAAAGTCTCTAATGATTTAAGAATTATCCAGCTATTAAAAGGGCTTAATGCTGCTCCTGTGTGTCTATGAAAAGGCAAAAGTTTTTCTTTCATAAATTCTGTATCATTGCTTAAAACCACTCCTCCTAAAGTCCTGCCTTGACCATCCATATGTTTGGTAGTTGAGTAAATAACAGCATCAGCCCCAAATTTGAATGGTTGTTGCGAGAATGGAGTGGCAAAAATATTATCTACAGCCAAAAATATATTGTGTTTCTTGGCCAAATTACCTAAAAACTCTAAATCTGTGATTTCTAAATTTGGATTGGCAGGAGTTTCTACAAAAATCAATTTTGTATTATCTTTTACAGCATTTTGCCATTCTAAATGATTTATTCCATCAATAAAATCAACTTCAACCCCATAATTTGGTAAAATTTTTGCTAAAATATGATAACAAGAGCCAAAAAGAACTTTATTTGCTAAAATATGGTCTCCTGTTTTAATTTGACACATAATAGTAGAGAATACGGCAGACATTCCGCTTGCCATCACAGTTGCGGCCACTGCTCCCTCCTCAATTTCCACCAATTTATCTTCCAGCATCTGTAAATTTGGATTTACATATCTAGAATAAACATAGCCTGGATCTTCACCATTAAACCTTGATTCTGCTGTTTGTGCATCATTATAACAAAAGCCTGAATTTAAAAATATGGCCTCACTTGTTTCACCAAAATTACTCCTGACACTCCCTGCTCTCACCAGTTTTGTTTGCAATTTTACATTTTTATTTAATTTTTTATTTTTATAATTCATTTTTTTGGTTTTAGTAGGTTTCGGTGGTTTTAGTATTTTTATCAATTACAAAACTACATTCACTTGTGCTAAAATATTTTTGTCGTTTAATAATTTATTTAAGGCATAAATATAAGCATTTGCGGATGCTATTAAAGTGTCTATATTAGAAGAATGTCCTGTATATATTGTGCCATCATCTTTTTCTAGTCTAACGGTTACTTCTGCTTGAGCATCAATACCTCCTGTGATAGATTGTACTTGATACAAATTTAATCTTGCTTGATGTGGCACCAAATCTTTTATTGCTTGAAAAATTGCATCCATAGTCCCTGCTCCTTTAGCCTTAATTTGTTTTTTTTCACCATTCACCAACAAAGCTAATTCTGCAACAACTGCATTTGTTTGATAATTTATTGCTAAAGAAGAAAACTCCAAAAACCCTTTTTTATCATCTAAAACACCAATTAAGCTAATAATATCTTCATCAAAAATTTCTTTTTTATGATCTGCTAAATCTTTAAATTTTTTAAAATATTTGTCTAATTCAATATCAGATTCTATTTTGTAATTTAATTCCTCTAATCTTTTTTTAAAAGCATGCCTACCAGAATGCTTGCCTAAAACTAGCTTACTTTCTCCAAAACCAACCGATTCAGGGGTGATGATTTCATAAGTAGCTTTGTTTTTCAACATTCCATCTTGATGGATTCCTGATTCATGAGCAAAAGCATTAGCTCCAACTATTGCCTTGTTGTTTTGCACGATAAAACCACTACTAGCTGAGACTAATTTTGAGATTCTAGCAAAATATTCAGTTTTAATATTAGTTTTATATTGCAAAAGATCTCCTCTAGTTTTCAAAGCCATAACCACTTCTTCCATTGCGGTGTTTCCTGCCCTCTCCCCTATACCATTAATTGTACATTCAATTTGCCTTGCTCCACCATTCAAAGCTTCCAAAGAATTAGCTGTCGCTAGACCTAAATCATTATGACAATGCACAGAAACAATTGCTTGATCAATATTTACAACATTATTTTTTATATCTTTGATTAAACCAGAATATTCATTAGGAATTGCATAGCCCACAGTATCTGGAACATTAATTGTTCTAGCACCTGATTTTATGGCATTCTCTATTGCTTGATATAAAAAATCTCGGCTACTTCTACTAGCATCCATAGCAGACCATTCTACATCTGCACATAAATTTCTAGCAAAGGAGACAGTATCTGTTATTGTCTCTAAAACATCTTTTTCAGTTTTTCTCATTTGATATTTTAGATGAATAGTGCTAGTTGAGATAAAAGTGTGGATTCTACCTTTTTGACAAGGCTTTAAGGCTTGCGCGGCTTTTTCTATATCTTTTCTAATAGCTCTCGCCAAAGAACAAATAGTAGCATTCTTAATATTTTTAGCAATTTCATTAATTGCCTTAAAATCGCCTTCTGAGGCAATGGCAAAGCCTGCCTCTATTACATCCACCTCCATTTGATCAAGCAATTCAGCTATGGCCATTTTTTCATTCAAAGTCATAGTAGCCCCCGCCGCCTGCTCTCCATCTCGCAATGTTGTATCAAAAATTATAATATTTTCAGTCATTAATTTAGCTCAAATTTATTTATATTAATTGTATAAAATAGCTATTAATTTAAACATTTCAAGAGATATCACAAAAATAGCACCTTTACAAAATTATACATATTTGCAGGATAATTGACAATGTTGCAAAAACATGTTACAATGAGCTTTAGAGATTGCAATTAAACACAACTTAATGCTAATAACAATTAATTAAATAAATAAATTATGCCAGACGAATTAGAAAAAAGTGCTTACCTTAAATCTGCAGGAAAGCTTCACAAAGATAATGTTCCTTCTGCAACTTTTGAGGATCAGGAGGTTATTGATGATGTTTTACAAAGGCGTGTAGAAAACGAACTGAAATCCGAAAAAATACAAGAGCTAGCTCTATTCGGCTTTGCTTTATTAGCACTTATTACAACATTTATTCTTCTTATGATATTTACTACACCCATCATTCCTGCTTTAGCAGGAATACCGCTTGGACTGGCAATAACTGGTGGTCTTTCTGCTGGACTTATAGCTTTAGGTGCTGGATACAAAACTGGTTTTTTCAAATGGACCAAGGAAACCTTCCTTAACAAAACCTTTTACCCACATGAAGCTAGAAGAGAAAAGATAGAAGAGCTCATTAAAGAAGCGAGTCATAAAAAAGACACAGGAATTAAAGAAATGAACCTTAGAAATGAGCTAGTAGGTGCAAGAAGCACAGTTTCTCGTGGAAGAGCAAAATCCATAGAAGACACCAAGTCAGACACTTATGCTCAAGAGGAGTTAGCTATATTTAATTTGCTTAATAAGAGAGGGGCTTTGGCAACATCTAGCATAAAGGATGTAGTTTTCAATCTGAAAGTGACTCTAGACTCTTCACTTGAGAACAGGGATGTTAACGAACAGAATATTAAAATACTATTACAAAAATTTATATCAAAAGACGGTCATACAATTAAGAACCAAAAATATGCTATAACTGATCCTGATACTGTAAATGCTATTTGTGATTTTATTAATAAAGATAAAGAACAAGCAATTGAAGAAGCTAGGAAAAGTGTTATTAGTGAATTAAAAGGTGATAAAGATACACCAAGTTATACAGATTGGGCAAAATCTAACACAGATGATCCTGCTAAATTAATAAATACATTAAGGAAATTTCAGCATATCTCAGGTAAAAACACTTTTTCATACGAACCGTTAGGGGATGAAGCTATAAATGACATTGAATTAAAACTAGATGTAATTAATCAACTACTAAAAAAACCTTCTGTAGCAAATGTGGGAAAAGCTACAGCAGATGCTATTTTTAAAAAGCTCAATCCAGAGACAAGTCCATAAATAATACTATTTTAGTTTTATGTATAAAAAAATTATAAATTTTTGGTTCAAAAACCCTTCTTTTTGGTTTTAAAAAAACCAAGAGTTTGATGGTTTATTAAAAAAAAAATATTTGTATATTCATTACAAAGTTAGTCAATGTGAATGTTATCAATGGAGAAAAACTCCTTATGGCAGATTGGAGAAAATCATTTTTTTAGATCAATTCTCAAGAAATATTTTTAGAAATCAAAAATTAACCTTTTAATCTTTTGCCTTCATAAGCATTGTTTTTTAATATTATTATCTCACCTATAACTTTTTTAGCTTCTTTTTTATCTATTTTTTTTAAGTCTTTTTTTACCCTACTATCATAAACAATAGTATAGTTTTTAATTATCTAAGCTTTTTAACAACTCTTCTTCTGTAACAAATCGCTTCTTAGGGTCGTTTATTCTATTTAAAGCAACATAATTATCTTTTATATCATCTAAATACATATTTATAGCCTCTATTCATAAGAAAGTTTTTACTTCTATTTGTTTCTTTTGAAAGTCTAATTGAAGTTATCATAATTATACTATTTTCAATACTAATTTATATTATTTTTTTATATATACTAATCTGATTTTAAAATGTTAATTCTAGATTGGTATACAACTAATATTTATGACAGCAAAAACAATTTATGCTAAGCAGATTGAAGGATACACCAAAACAAAATTGTTTTGGTGTAATAAGTCAATTATAAAGCTGGAATAGTATAGAAAACACCCTTTTCTTTCAATTTTTCTATTTTTTCTTTTGATAATTTTTCTTTAAAAAAATATTCAAAAGCAGGAACTGCTTGGTATAAAAGCATATTTATTCCTGTTATGATTTTATTACCGTTTTTCTCTGCATCTAATAAAAATTTTGTTTTTAGGGGCTTATAAACAATATCATAAAAAATTCTTTCTCTTTTTACTATTTCAGAAAAATCTATTTCTAAATTATGTTCTCCATTCAAGCCGCAGCTAGTAGTTTGCACAATTATCTCTGCTTGATTAATAAATTCTGATATTTTTGCCAAATTTCCAGTTATTATTGATTTTTCTGGGTAATTTTGAGCTATGTTTCTAGCTTTTTCTTCTGTTCTATTAATAATTGATAAGTTTTTCATTCCATCTTGCAAAACAAGACCTGCAATAATTGCTTTTGCCGCACCACCTGCACCTATTATTAAAAATTTTTTTTTAGAAAAATCTGTTATCACCTCTTGCAAAGATGTTTTAAAACCATAATAATCTGTATTATCACCATATAAAACTCCGTTTCTTAAAAAAACTGTATTTACCGCAGCTATTTTATCAGCTAAATCACTAGTTTTGCCAATTTTTTTTATAATCTCAAAAGTTTGTTCCTTGTGAGGCACTGTAACATTTACTCCCAACAACTCTTTGCTAAAAAAATCTTTTGTAAAAAACTCCAAAAGATCTTCTTTTTTTACCTCTATCTTGTCATAATTTCCTTTTATACCACATTCTTTCAACCAAAAATTATGTATTATAGGAGATAAGGAATGTTTTATTGGAGTTCCAATAACAGCTGCTTTTTTTTCTTTCATTTTTTGTAGTTTTTATAGGCTTTATATGATTTGAAATGCGTTTTTTTTTTTCCTTTTTATCAATCTAAAATTGGGGTTTTCTAAATTTTCTAATAATTTTTCTCCATTTACTATTTTAAAAAAAATTTCCAAACCTCTAGTTACAATTTGTAATCTTTTAGCAAAATCTTTTTCTTTAGCTAACTCTTTTTGCACAAAAAAATCCAAAAGATATTTCTTCTTTTCTTGTTTTTTGGTAATTTTTTTTTGATTATATGGGACTAGAAGCATTTTTTATTTCACTATGCTTTTGAATTATTGTAGCCACCGTCTCCTCAATAGATTTTCTACTAACATCTATGGAAATCCATTTTTGCCTTAAATATAATCTCTTTGCTTCCATCACTTCTTTTTCTATTTTTTCCAAATTAATATATTCATTAGTATCAGAAAAATTTTTATCTAACTGTTTTACTCTATTTTTTCTGATATTTAGCAAAACATCACCATTTATGGATAAACCAACAATTAAAGGGATGTTTTTTTTAAAATCTAATAATATTTGAGGCATTTCTACTCCGTAAATAAAAGGAATATTGGCTGTTTTATAGCCTTTATGCGATAAATAAATACTAGTTGGGGATTTTGAAGTCCTAGATGGTCCCACTAAAATTATATCAGCTTCTTGCAAATCTTCTGTTTTTCTGCCATCATCATGGTCTATGGTAAAATTAATTGCTTCTATTCTATTAAAATAATCCTCATTTAAAACATATTGTCTTCCTGTTTTATTAACCATTTTTCTGCCTAATATTTTAGAAAACTCTTTTATCACCGTGCCAAGAGCAGGAACTATATGTATTTTTTCTTGTTTAGCCTCATTGATTAATAATGCCAATAATTCTTCATTTAAAATTGTATATAAAACAATTCCTTTATTTGTTTTTATTTCTTGCAAAACAGATAGTAGTTTATCTTTTGTTCTAACCAAAGACCACACATAAGTGTTTACCTCTACATTTCTAAATTGAGACATCACAGCTCTAGACATAGCTTCCAAAGTCTCCCCCGTAGAATCCGAGATTAAGTGTAAGTTTATTTTTTTAGCATTAGTCATTTGTTTAGTTTTTTAGAGAGTCTTATACTATTTTGAGTTAAAAATTAGCATTAAATCATTTTTTCAGTAACAATAGTTCTTATAGTTTTGGTACTAGATCTCATCACTATTGATTGCATAATATATCTATCTTTTTGTTTTTTTACTCCATTTAGCATAAAACCATCAGTCACTCCAGTTGCTGCAAACATTACATCTCCTTTAGCCATTTCATAGGATTGATATTTTTTGTTTAAATCACTAATTCCCATAGTTTTAGCTCTTGCTTTTTGTTCTTCATTGTGAAAAATCAATCTTCCTTGCATTTGTCCGCCAGTAGCCTGCAAAGCAGCTGCTGCTAAAACCCCTTCAGGAGCTCCTCCTGTGCCAAAATAAATATCTGCTGATGGGTTTTTTGGCACTGCAGTTGCAATAATTCCTGCTACATCTCCGTCGCTAATTAAATTTATTCTTGCCCCTAATTGTCTTACATCGCTAATTAATTTTTTATGCCTATCTCTTTCCAAAATTATAGTAGTTAAATCAGAAATATCACATTTTTTAGCTTTTGCTAAATTAGTTAAATTTGTTTTTACCGAATTATCTAAATCTACCACTCCTTTTGGTAATTCATTTCCTACTGCGATTTTATCCATATAAACATCTGGTGCATGAAGAAAATTCCCTCTATGTGCAAAAGCAATAACAGTAAGAGAGTTAGGGCTTGCATATGCACATAAATTTGTGCCTTCTAGTGGATCTAAAGCAATATCTACACTAGGACCATTGCCAGCCCCTACTTTCTCTCCAATATAAAGCATTGGAGCTTTGTCTCTTTCTCCCTCACCAATCACTACGGTTCCTTCAATTGACATAGCATTTAAAAAATTTCTCATAGCAGTAACTGCGGCCTGATCTGCATCATCTTTTTTTCCTCTACCAACCCAAGAAGAGCAGGCAATAGCAGCGGCTTCAGTAACTCTAACAGCTTCTAGAGCGATATTTCTGTCTAATGCAATATAATTTTGTTCTGTTTTTGGCATTATTTCTGGCATAGTGTGTTTTTTATTGATTATGTTATTAAATATTTATATATATAATTCATATTAATTTATGAAAATGAAAAATGCTAGAAAAATATATAACTCATGCTTGCGGTTCAATTAATAACATAATTTATAGTAATTCCAAAGAAGCATTAGAAAAAAACTACAAAAAAGGAGCTAGGTTTGTAGAAATAGATATTTTGCTCACTAGCGACAATCAATATATTTTAATTCACGATTTTAAAAGAACTAGAAAAGAGCTGTTTAATAAAGAAGGACAGATGAGTTTTGTTGAATTTAAAAGCGATAAAATGATTAATAATCTAACTCAAATGAGTTTGTTGGATATTTTGGATTGGCTAACAAATCACAGAGATGTTTGTTTGGTAACAGATAGCAAAGAAATTGATTTAGCAGAATTATTAGAATTTATCAAAGAAAACTACCCTGATTTAGTCCAAAACATCATCCCACAAATTTTTTATAAAGAGCAATATAAAAAAGCTAGAGATTTAGGTTATAAAAACATTATTTTTGCCTTTTATTATATAGAATTTAATCAAGAAATGTTGGAATTTGTGCAAAATAAGGAGTTTTTAGCACTTTCTTTTAGTAAAAATGACATAAATTTGCCAAATTTGAAAAAAACTAAGCATAAAATATTGCTACACACTGTAAATGATTTGCAAGAAAAGGAAAAATTAGAAAAAAAAGGGGCTGATTATTTTTTTAGTGATGATTTATACTAAAACACTTGTATTTAATGCATAAAAGCAGTATAATAATAGATATCTAGTAGTTTTCTATCTAGATTATGGTAATAAATTTAATTTAGAATAAATTTTTTGGACCCGAGGGCGGTACTCGGCACCTCCACCAAAGCAAATTAATAAAAAAATGTTTGTTTTGTTGGGGGTGACATAGATTCGACAGAAAATGGTAAAGGAGTTATTTTACCTAGGGATTACACCCTAAAAATCCATTTTGGATTTTAAAATGTTATTCAACAATTGCAAATGATAATTTTGTACAAGCAGCAAACGATAATGACTTTGTTGCCGTTAGATTGGCTGCCTAACCTTAGCAATTGCTAATTTTAGAAAAGTAATTTAACATTTTGGGGCTTTGGGAAAGTGCCTTGCAACAGAAACTTTCCTTTTTTTTTAAGGTTCATCTTGTTATAAAATTTATGCAATATAAGGAGCATTTATACGAATAATTCTTTTATAATATATGGAAAAACACCCTGCTACATACATTATTACAAATAAACCACGAGGAACATTATATGTTGGTGTAACTAGCAATTTAGAAAAAAGAATGTGTGAACATAAAAATGCTTTAAATGTTTTATAAAAAAAGATAATGTTTTTATGCTTTTGCACAATGGGTCCCCGCTTCCCAGAGTGTGTTGCAATATTAAAAAATCATTTGTGTAAATGCTCCTTATATTGCATAAATCTCATAACAAGATGAACCTTAAAAAGAATGTATCTTAAAAAAACAAACATCATTGCTTTTGGTAAGGCTAAAAATTCGGCTTATTATCCGGTTAGTGAGGAATTACAGAAAAGAATTAAAAATATAAAAATTATTGAATTAAATCATATTAGTGGCTTAAATAATATTGAAGAGATAAAGGTTAAAGAAGAAAAAACAATAGAAAAAAATTTATTAGAAAATAGTTATAAAATTTTTTTAGATTCAGGAGGAAAGCAATATGATAGTTATCAATTTACAGACAAGATTTTTTCTAAGACAGAAAATAAAAATATAGAATTTATTATAGGTGGTGCCTATGGTTTTAGTAAAAACATTCTGAAAAAAGCAAATTTAATTTTATCTTTTGGCAAAATAACCTTGCCTCATATGTTAGCTAGAATTATTTTACTTGAACAAATTTATAGGGCGGAAACAATCAGTAATAACCACCCTTATCACAAATAAAAAATGAGATACCAAAACATTAATGAAATAGATTTAGATTTAATTAGGGTAAAAAAATTACTTTCATTATTAGATAATCCACAAAATAATATAAAAAACATCATTCATATTGCAGGAACTAATGGTAAAGGTTCGGTAATTGCATTTTTACGAGCTTTTTTAGAAAATTCTGGTTTTTCGGTAAATATTTACACCTCTCCTCATTTAATAAAATTTAATGAAAGAATTAGAATTAAGAAAAAGTTAATTTCTGATACAAAACTAGCTTATTATAATAATTTATGCAAAGAAATTATAGAAAATAATTTAGAATTAAAAAAAATTACTTTTTTTGAAAATAGCACAGCAATGGCAATCAAGGCTTTTGCTGAGCATCCAGCTGATTTTAATATTGTTGAAACAGGCTTAGGGGGTAGATTAGATGCAACGAATGTTTTTAATCAGGAAAAAACGGCAATAATTACTCCTATTTCTTATGATCATCAAGATTTTTTGGGAGATGATATAGAACAAATTGCTCAAGAAAAACTAGGGATTATTACTAAAAACACTAAAAATCTATTTATAGCTAAGCAAATCTATGATTTCAAAGATTTGATTTTAGCAAAGAATTGTCAAAATGTTCATTTTTTTGAGAACTTTTATCAAGAAATAATTTTGCCAGATAATTTTGGTTTATTGGGCGAGCATCAAAAAGAAAATTTTATTTTAGCTGCTCAGGTTTTCAACGTTTTGACTGGTTGTAACTACCCAAGAACATTCAAAAAAACCCTTTTTTGGCCATCAAGACTGCAAAAAATTGATGGCTTCTTTGATGGCGATAAAAAAAATGTCTGGCAAGTTTATTTGGATGGTGGCCATAATATTTTAGCTGCTGAAATATTAAGCAAATTTATTAATGACAACCATATTGATTATGTTTTAATTGGAATTTTAAAAAGAAAGAATTACAAAAATTTTATCAAAATTATAGCAGAAAAAACAAAGGCAAGAATTTATTTTAGTGAATTTAAAAATAAAGAATTATTAAAGATTAAAGAATTAGATAAAGAATTAACAAAAATTTTAAAAAAATCTTTTTCTTCCATAACAAAAGCAAAACAATATTTTATCAAAAAAGAATTCACAGGAAAATTACTAATCTGTGGTTCTTTGTTTTTGGCAGAAGAAATTTTAAATAAAGAAAAATGCTATTAAAATCCTATGCAAAAATAAATTTATATTTGAATATATTAGGTAGAGATAAGGAAAATTATCATAATTTGGATAGTCTTTTTGCTTATGTTGATTTATTTGATCTTTTGCAAATAAACAAAATAAAGGAAGAAAAACATAAAATAGAGGGGGATTATCTGATAGATAATGAAAATATAATTTTAAAAACAATTTTTTTATTTGAAAAAAATTATCAAATCAAGAATCCTCAAAAATTTCAGATAAAGCAGCAAAAAAATATCCCCATAGGGGCAGGATTAGGAGGTGGTTCTAGTAATGCTGCTGTGATTTTGGATTTTTTATATGATTTTTATGAAATTAAGGAGGTTTTTGCCAAGAAAATCGAGCTAGCTTTGCAATTAGGGGCCGATGTACCGTTTTTTATGAGCAAAGAACATAAAATATTATCTGGAAGGGGTGAGAAAATTGAAAAAATAGTAAAAAATTTGCCAGAATATGATTTATTGATTATCAAACCAAAGCAATCACTTGCAACTAAAGATATTTTTGATTTAATAAGAAAAGAAAAAAACAGCTCCTCATCTCTACAAAAACAGGAAGCTATGAACGATATTTTAAACTCAGAGAAAAACTGGAATTTTTTAAAAAAGCAAAAAAATGCTTTAACTAAAGCAGCGATTAAACTATGCCCAGAAATAGCAAATATTTTAAATTATTATCAAGATAATAATGATATTATTGCTAGAATGACTGGTAGCGGGTCTTGTTGTTTTTTCTTATATAAAAATATTTTAGATTCTTTAGAAATCGCTAAAATAGATAAAAAGTTTACTAATCATTTAATTATAAAAACAAAAATAAAAAATAATGTCTATTAAGTTTCAAATAAATTCAAGATCAGAAAAAGCAAGAGAAGGAGTTTTGCAAACAGCTCACGGAGAGATAAAAACTCCTGCTTTTATGCCAGTAGGAACTTTGGCTACGGTAAAAGGAATGTTTCCAGAATTTGTAGAAAATTGCGGGGCTGATATTATTTTAGGTAATACTTATCATTTAATGCTCAAGCCAAGTGCTGAATTAATTGCAAAAATGGGAGGTTTGCATAAATTTATGAATTGGCACAAACCTATTTTAACTGATTCTGGAGGTTTTCAAGTTATGTCTTTGGCAGAACTTAGAAAAATAACTGAAGAAGGGGTAAGATTTAGATCTCATATTGATGGTAGCTCTCATATGCTAACCCCAGAGCGATCTATGGAGATACAACATCTTTTAGGTTCTGACATTACTATGATTTTTGATGAATGTCCTAGCTTTCCTCTTAGCTATGAAAAAATAAAAAAATCTATGGAATTATCCTTAAGATGGGCAGAGCGATCAAAAAAAGCATATTTAAACAGAGATGGTTATGGTTTATTTGCTATTGTGCAAGGTGGTATATATCAAGATCTAAGAAAGACATCTGCTGAAAAACTGCAAGAAATTGGCTTTGATGGTTATGCAATTGGAGGTTTAGCAGTGGGTGAAGGACATAAATTGATGATTGAGGTTTTAGCATATGCAGTAGATTATTTGCCAGAAAAAAAACCTCATTATTTGATGGGAGTTGGCAAACCAGTAGACATTGTGGCAGCTGTTGGACAAGGAATTGATATGTTTGATTGTGTAATACCAACTAGATCAGGAAGAAACGGTCAGGCTTTTGTAAGAGATGGTAGAATAAATATTAAAAATGAAAAATATAAATTAGACAAAAAACCATTAGATGAAAAATGTAAATGTTACAGCTGCACTAATTTTTCCAGAGGGTATCTTAACCATCTTTTTAAAGCTAGAGAAATGTTGGGACCAATGTTATTAACAAATCATAACATTCATTATTATCAAGATTTAATGCAAGAAATAAGAGATGAAATAAAAGCAAATAATTATCAAAAGTTCTCTCAAGATTTCTTACAAAAACATCATTTAGATAAAAAACCTTTATAAAAAAGGTCTTTTAACATAATTTTCTGCTTCTTCCTCTAGATCTGGATATTCTTTTTCTTAAAAATACTAGTTTATTATCAATCAATTGAGAGGCGAGTATGCTTTTCATTGCAGGGGACATTTCACCAGCTCTTTTTGCTGCTTCTTGATTTTCTTGATGCAATCTAACTGCAGACATAATAGTAAATAATCTTTTATTATTGGCCCTTATTATGTCGCTTTTTAAGCGTTTTTTTGTTTTTTTTATTTTCATAGCTTCCCTTTTATAAAAATCATTTTTTTGATTTTTTCTTTCTTCTTTTTAAATTAGCTCTTAAGTTTTCAGCTAAAATTTCTTCTTTAGTTTTTTCATTACTCATTATCTTCCTCATATTTTTTTAATGCTTTAGGTGATAAATTAATATTTAATTCTTTTAATTGCTTTGGATTAACATAATTTGGTGCATCCATCAATAAATCTACTGCTTGACCATTCATAGGAAAAGCAATCACTTCTCTAATATTTTCAGTGTCTGCTAATAACATCACGATTCTGTCAATTCCAGGAGCAAATCCACCATGAGGAGGAGCTCCAAATTGAAATGCCTTATGTAAAGCCGAAAAATGTTTTTCTACATCTTGATTGCTATATCCTGCAATCTCAAAAGCCTTATACATTATTTCTAGTTTATGATTTCTTATTGCTCCGCTAGATAGCTCAGCTCCATTACAAACTAAATCATATTGATAAGCTAAAATATCTAATGGATTTTGTTTTTCCAAAACTTCCATTCCACCTTGCGGCATTGAAAATGGGTTATGGCTAAAATCAATTTTTCCTGTTTCCTCATCTTCTTCAAAATATGGAAAATCAACCACCCAACAAAATTTATAAACAGAATTGTCAATTAAGTTTTCTAATTCTGCAATTCTTTTTCTTACTTTTCCTGCAATATTAGCCGCTTTTAACTCCTTATCACAAGCAAAAAACACCGCATCACCATTTTCTAAATCAGCTACTTCTTTAATTTTTGCTAATTTTTTATCCCCCAGTAATTTAGCAATTGGACTTTTAATTGTGCCATCTTGATTGTAAATAATGTAAGCTAGCCCCCCAGCTCCCTCTGATATTGCAAAAGCAATCATATCATCAAAAAATTTTCTAGAATTTTTGCTAGCTTTTGGAGATTTTATTGCTCTTACTACTGCACCTTTTTCAATGTTATTAGCAAAAATCTTAAAACCACTATTTTTAAAAATATCAGTTGCTTCTTTTATTTCTAAAGGAATTCTTAAATCAGGTTTATCACTACCATATTTTAACATTGCCTCTTTATAAGTAATTCTTAAAAAATTACCTTTTTTGTCTAAATCTAATTTTTTGCAACCTAATTCCAAAAAGCATTTTTTTAATACTGGCTCTATAACATTAAAAACATCTTCTTGAGTGGCAAAAGCCATTTCCATATCTAATTGATAAAATTCTCCAGGAGATCTATCTGCTCTAGCATCTTCATCTCTGAAACAAGGGGCAATTTGAAAATATTTATCTATTCCAGAAGTAACAAGTAACTGTTTGAATTGTTGCGGGGCTTGAGGCAAAGCATAAAACTTGCCTAAATGCAACCTGCTAGGGACCAAAAAATCTCTAGCTCCTTCTGGTGAAGAAGAGGTTAAGATAGGAGTTTGTACTTCCAAAAAGCCCAAATCATTCATTTCATTTCTTAAAAAAGAAATAGTTTTTGCTCTTAGCTTTAGATTTTTCTGCATTTCTTGCCTTCTCAAATCTAAAAAACGATATTTTAATCTTAAATCTTCAGAGCAATGTTCATTATGTTCTGCTATTTGAAAAGGAATTTGCTCTGCTGCTGATTCTAGCTCTAATTTTTCAATAACAATTTCAATTTCTCCTGTGCTAATTTTTTTATTAATAGTCTCATCAGTTCTAGCTACCACTTTACCTGTGATAGTAACAACTGATTCTAATCTTATTTTAGCAATTTTAGCAACTTCTTTAGATTTACTAGCATCAATTACCGCCTGAGTAATGCCATAAAAATCTCTGATATCTAAAAACAACAATTCACCGTGATCTCTTTTGCCATTAACCCAACCAGAAATTCTAACTTCTGAGCCTATATTACTCTTATTTAATTGATTACAATTATGGGTTCTAAATTGATGCATTTTTCTTGTAGGTTAAAATAGTATGATTTGTATTTAATATACAATTTATAAAATATTTACAATTACATATTAATACTATTTTTAGTAATTAACAATTTTTTAATCTTTTAGCCACAGTTTTAGACACTATTTTGCTGACATCGCCTTTCAAAGAAGCTATTTGTTTAACAAATCTTGAAGAAATAAACTGTACATTGTCAGAAGCAGGTAAAAAAATAGTTTGTATATCATTATCTAATTTTGAATTCATACAAGACATTTGAAATTCATATTCAAAATCAGAAACAGCCCTTAATCCTCTGATTAAAATTTTACTATTTTGTTTTTTGGCATAATCTATTAACAAACCAGAAAAACCATCTATTTTTATGTTTTTATTAACTAAAAGATTCCCTTCTTCTAACGATTCTTTGATTAATTCTTGTCTTTCTTGACAAGAAAATAATGGTTTTTTATCCGTAGATTCTGCAACTGCAACAATTAATTCATCAAAAATTAATGCTGACCTTTTGATAACATCCATATGTCCTATGGTTACGGGATCAAAACTCCCTGCATAAATTGCTTTCATTATAGTTATTATTTAATGATTAAAAATTTCAATTCTAAAAAAACAATTATTTTTTTAGCTTCTGCCTAGTTTTTTTCTTTCAACTGAAGATAATGCTTTTTTTCTCAACCTTAAATAATTAGGTGTTACTTCCACCAATTCATCACTGGCAATATAAGACATCATTTGCTCTAAAGTCCTTTTTTTAGGAGGAATAATTTTTAAAGCATCGTCTTTTCCTGATGCTCTAAAATTAGTTAGTTGTTTAGCTTTCAAGATATTTACTTCCAAATCATTCTCTCTGTTATGCTCGCCAATAATCATTCCTTCATATATTTCTTCACCAGCATCAATAAACATAATCCCTCTATCTTGAAGATTATTTAAAGCATAAGGCACTGCTTTTCCTTGCCCATTTGAAATTAACATTCCATTTTTTCTTTTACCTAAATCACCTTTATATAGCTCATATGAATGAAATAAACGGTTTAGCACTCCTGTTCCTTTTGTTGCAGTCAAAAATTCTCCTTGAAAACCAATCATTGCTCTTGATGGAACATTAAAAATTATTCTAGTTTTATTAAAACCTGATGATTTCATTTCTACTAAATCAGCCTTTCTTTTATTTAATTTTTCAATTACACTAGATGAAAATTCTTCATCAACATCAATTACTACCTCTTCTATCGGCTCTAACTTTCTTCCTTGTTCATCTTTTTTCAACAAAACTTTAGGCCTACCAACAGAAAGTTCAAAACCTTCTCTTCTCATATTCTCAACCAACACTCCCAATTGCAACTCTCCTCTACCACCAATTTCAAAAGAATCTTTATCTTCCGCTTCAGAAAAAGTAATAGCAACATTAGTTATTGATTCTGCTTCTAGCCTATCTCTAATAATTCTAGAAGTTACTTTGCTTCCATCTCTTCCTGCAAGCGGTGAGTTGTTTACAGAAATAGTAATGGACATTGTTGGCGGATCAATCGGAGTAGATTTAATTGCTTCTGTTACTTTTTCATCACAAACAGTGTCTGCAACAGTTGTTTTAGGCAAGCCTGCAACAACCACAATATCTCCTGCCTGCACCTCTTCTGCTGGAATTTTATTAATTCCAGAAAATGTAAATAGTTTAGTTAATCTTGACCTTTCTATTAATTTATTTTCTAAATCAATAGATTTTACTGGCATATTAACCTTGCCAATTCCAGAATAAACTTTTCCAGTTAAGATTGGCCCTAAAAAATTATCTGCTGAAAGCATTGTTGCAAGCATCGAAAAAGGCTTACTATTATCAACATTTGGACTAGGTACATAATCAATCACCAAATCTAGCAATGGAGTTAAGTTCTTTCTCTCATCCTTCAAATCAACAACTCCCCAGCCACTTCTACCTGATGCATAAATTACAGGAAAATCTAATTGCTCTTCATTAGCCTCTAAAGAAACAAATAAATCAAATATCTCATCCAAAACTTCATCTTCTCTACGATCAGACCTGTCTATTTTATTGATTACTACAATTGGTTTTAGACCAAGAGACAAAGCTTTTGACAAGACAAATTTTGTTTGTGGCATAGGTCCTTCCGCAGCATCAACCAACAAAACAACCCCATCTACCATTGACAAAACTCTTTCTACTTCTCCGCCAAAATCAGCATGTCCTGGAGTGTCAATAATATTTATTTTAACATCTTGCCAATTAATTGCAGTACATTTTGCCAAAATAGTAATTCCTCTTTCTCGCTCAAGATCATTGCTATCCATAACTCTTTCTGCTACTTGCTCTTTTTCGTGGAACACTCCACTTTGTGCCAAAATAGCATCGATTAAAGTTGTTTTTCCATGATCTACATGGGCAATAATTGCAATATTTCTGATTGTTTTCATTTTTTATTTTAGTTTCTGTTCAACAAAGTTTTTATAGTCCACAGCCTTTATATAGCTTAATGAATAAAAGTCTATAATTTTCCTTATTTTCTCTGTAGTTTCTTCAATATTATTGTTTACTACGACAAAATCATATTCATTATAATGATTTATTTCATCTTTTGCCTTTTTCATTCTATTTTCAATAATTTTCCTGCTGTCCAAGCCTCTTTTATGTAGTCTTTCTTCCAAAGCTTGCAAGGAAGGAGGAAGAATAAATATTGTTACAATATTAAGATCTTGGTGTTTGGTTACTTGCCTAGCCCCTTGCCAATCAATATCAAAGACAATGTTTTTCCCTTGATTAATTACATCAAGCACAAATTGTTTTGGAGTGCCATAAAAATTATCAAATACTCTAGCATATTCTAATAATTGATAGTTTTCTGCCAAAGAGCTGAATTTTTCGGCAGATATAAAAAAATAATCTTTACCATCTGTCTCTCCTTGTCTTTTGTTTCTAGTGGTAATGGAAACAGATAAAGATAGATCTTCTTGATAATGATCTAGTAACTTTTTGGTGATAGTAGTTTTGCCAGCACCAGAAGGAGATGATATTATTATTAATGTTCCCTGTTTTTGACTAGTCATTGAGATTGTTTCTAACTTACTAATTATTTAATTTGCTAGCTTCTGAGGATGTTCTACCTATTTGTGAGCCAGTTATTGTTTTTCTACCAGATTTTAAATTTTCTAAAATTTCAATAACTTTTCTTTCTGTTAAATCCTCGTAATAATCATCATTAATTTGTATCACTGGAGCATTTACACAAGCACCTAAACATTCCACTTGTTTTATGGTAAAAAAATTATCAACAGTTGTTTTGTTAACAGAAATACCAAAATGTTTTTTGATTTTTTCTAAAATTTCATCTGAGCCTCTTAGCATACAAGGTGTGGTGGTGCAAATCTGTACTAAAAATTTTCCTACTGGTTTTAAATTATACATAGTATAAAAACTTGCTACTTCATATACTCTAATTGGTGCGATGGTTAATATTGAAGCAATATAATCCATTGATTCAACAGTTAAATAATTGTCATTTTGTCTTTGAGCCAAGTCAAGCAAGCCCATAATAGCACTTTTTTCTCTGCCACTTGGATATTTTTTTATCAAAGTCTGTGCTTTTTTTTGATTCTCTTGATTAAATGTCCAAGTCATTTTATAATTATTAATTATGAAAGATAATATAATGAGCTACAATATTATAACAAAATGCTTAATAATCAAACATAAATTAACAAGTTTTATGACAAACTATAGAATTATATTTGTAACTGCTTTAAAATGCGAAGCAGATTCTATTATTAAATATTACAAATTAAAAAAACTATTAAATATTACTGAATATCAAATTTTTAGTGATAAAAAACAAAATATTTTTTTAGCAATCTCTGGAATAAAAGGTATTAATGCTAGCTCTTTAATAGGTTTTTTGGCAGGAAAAACAATTTTAACCAAATATAGTGTTTTAATTAATTACGGTATTGCAGGATCTTGTTCTTTTGCTGTAGGAGATTTTATTGAAATCCACAAAATATCTCACAAATCTTTTAAGCAAAGTTTTTACCCTCTCTCTAGCAAGATTTCTTGCCAAAAAGCAGCATTGCAAACCATAGATAAAGAACAGCAAGAATATAAAGAAATTATGGATATGGAAGCATATTATATTTTTGCTACTAGTCTCAAATATATTTCTCTAGAAAATATTTATATTTTTAAAATTATTTCTGACAATAAAGAATCGGATTTAAAAGAAGTTAACCAGAGTTTTGTAGAAAATTTAATTGAAAAGAATTTGCAAAAACTTATAAAAACAAAAGAAAAATTGCAAGCCTTATCAGAAAGATTATATAAAATAGAATTTTATCCTGAAGAATTTTATCAAAGAAACAATGATAACTTAAGTTTTTTTGAAAAAAACAAACTTAAAAAAGAATTAATTAAAATAAAAAATGGTGAATTCTTGTAACATTACCTGCATCAAAAATCTTTTACCAAAGAAGTAATTTTAAATTCAAAGAAAACCTCAAAGCAACTGCTCCTCCCTTCATACTGTTTTGCAAATTAAAAACAGCATTATACTATCTCCAGTTGCTCAATTAATAATTAAAAAAATATTACCTACCTAAACTTACTCTCAAAAGAATATAAATCAAAAATTTTTTTATGCTGTTTTATAGCAAATCGGTCGGTCATTCCTGCTAAATAATCTGTAATTATCTCTATTTGTTCATTCTTGTTTTTAGCTCTTTTATATAATTCCTGCAAATGTTTTTCTAAACAATTTGGATTTTTTTGATAAAAATTGAAAAGATCTGTAAGAATAGTATCAGATTTTTTGCTCATTATGGCAATTTCGTGATGATGATATATTTTCTCAAATAGAATCTTTTTGATTTTTTTAATCTCTTGCTTCATTTTTGCACTAAATCCTGCTATCATTTTTTTATGATTATAAATATCTTGCACAGAATTTACCTGATGTTTTTTAATATTATCAGAAGTAGTGTTAATTATATCATCAATCATTGCAGTATATATTATACCCCTTGCTTGATGTATTTTTTTACTAAAAGATATCTCTTTGCCATATTTTTTTTCTACCAAAAGAAAAGCATTTTTTACCAAATCCACAGAATCAAAATCTTCAACTGTAATTAATCTAGCATTAAATCCATCATCTATATCATGATTATTATAAGCAATATCATCAGAAAAACCAGCAATTTGAGCCTCTAACGAGGGGTACTTAGCAAGCTTCAGATCATAAATCTTATTATATTTCTTTAAATAATAAGGTGTGTTCTTGTCAATTTTTATAATGCCATTATGTTTTATAATACCTTCCAAAACTTCAAAACTTAAATTCAATCCTTCAAACTCTGCATAAGGACTTTCCAAAGAAGTTACAATTTTTAAAGCATTAGCATTATGATCAAAGCCATAATATTTTTTACTTAAATTATGCAAAATATATTCTCCAGCATGACCAAAAGGGGGGTGACCAATATCATGAGCCAAAGCAATTGCCTCAGTTAAATCTTCATCTAAACCTAGCTTTTTTGCCAAAACTCTAGCAATTTGAGCTACCTCCAAGGAGTGAGTAAGTCTTGTTCTAAAATGATCTGATTCATAATTCACAAATACTTGAGTTTTATATTCCAACCTCCTAAAGCTTTGCGAATGAACAATTCTATCTCTGTCTCGCTGAAAAGCCGTTCTATTATTTGCAGATTTTTCTACAAACAACCTGCCCTTAGATTCTTGATGTTTGCAAGCATATTTTTTTAACATAATTTTAAGTAATAAATTTTAAATAATTTTCTTGATTAACAAGCTCTGTTTTTACTTCAGGATATAATTTTGTAAATGGTATAAAATTTGCTTTTTTATTTCTCCATTTTATTTCATAAACCATTACCTCACCACCTGTTTCTTCAATATAATCAACCTCTACCTTATTCCTATTTTGCCAAAAATGAATATGACCATACCAACCACTATAATGATTTTTTTTAATTCTCTCTATTATTAAATAATTTTTCCATAAATGTTCTACATCATTTCTTTCATCTATTTTATTAAAATTATTAATCAAACTATTTCTTATTCCTAAATCATAAAAATACACTTTGGGTTGTTTTTTTAACTCTGTTCCAGAGTTTTTATATTTTGGAGTTAATCTAAAAATTATAAAAGATTGCTCAAGTAAGTTTATATATCTTTCCACAGTATTTTTATCCAACCCAATCAAAGATACTAAATTTGAATAAGATATGTTTGAACCAATTTGTAGAGATAAAGACATTAATAATTTTGTTATATTTGAATGCTTTTTTATAGAATCTAATGAAAAAATATCTTTATACATAATAACTATTTGTTATTTCCTTAATTGTTATTTCTTTGTTATCAGCATAAATAAGATCAGGGTAAGAGCCATAGATCAATCTTTGCTCCAAAAGCCTTTTTTCCTCCAAAGAACTAGCCTGCTCAACTAATTCTTGGCAAGAAATAGGATATAAAATATGAGTATAGCTTCTACCAATTAAAGGTTCTAAAATTTTGTTTGACAAGTCAAAAGATGAAGACCTTGTGGCAATAATTTGTATTTTAGGAAAATTATCAATTAGTAATTTTAAAGTAATCCCTATATTTTGAACTCTTTGAGCCTCATCAATAACCACTACATTACTTCCAATTAAATCTTTTAATTCTGTAGAGGTTTTATTTGTTAAAGATGCCACTACATCAGGCTCGTCAGCATTTAAATATAGGTTTTTGTAATTATTTGCTATTTTTTTTGCCAAAGTAGTTTTGCCAACTCTTCTTGCACCATAAATAATAATAATTTTTTCTTTAAAAAGGTCTTTTTTTATGATTTCTTCTAATTTTCTAGTTATGCTCATTTGTTTTTTTATAATTTTAACAAAGATCACTATATTAATGGTAATTTAGTGATTATATTCACTATATTAATGGGCTTTTAGTGAAATGTTAACATAAACCCTAAACTTTAGCCAGTTTTTTATCTTTTTCAGACAAAATAGGGTTTTTTACCTGCCATTTGATTGCTATTTTAGGATCATTCCAAATTATTCCCCCATCTCCTGTTGCATTATATAAATTATCAGTTTTGTAAATAACATCAGCATCTTCTTCTCCTAACACACAAAAACCGTGAGCAAATCCTTGCGGTATCCAAATTAACCTGCCATTATCTCCTGTTAAATTAACAGAAACATATTGTAAATAAGTAGCAGAATCTGGCCTAATATCTACCGCAACATCTTGTATTTCTCCCTTCAAACAACCAACCAACTTGCCCTGAGATGGGTTTTCTTGATAATGCAAACCACGAACAACCCTAGGTTTTGATCTTGAATGGTTATCTTGCACAAATTTTATATCCAAACCTAACTCTTGAAACTTTTTCTGGTTAAATCTTTCCAAAAAAAAGCCTCTTTCATCTCTAAAAATATCTAATTCTATAATTTTTACTTCTAGAAATTTTGTGTTAATTATTTTCATTATTGTTCATTTTTAACGATATTTAATAAATATTTACCATATTCATTGTTTTTTTTATATGTTTTAGCCAAATTTAGCAACTGCTCTTTTGAAATTAATTTTTTTACATAAGAAATTTCTTCTAAACAAGCTATTTTTAAACCCTGTCTTTTTTGTACTGTTTGCACAAAATGAGCAGATTCTAAAAGAGAATCAGGTGTTCCCGTATCAAGCCAAGCAAAACCTCTTTTTAATTTTTTCACTCGTAAATCTCCTTTTTCTAAATAAATATTGTTTAAATCCGTTATTTCAAGTTCCCCTCTAGCAGAGGGCTTTATGGTTCTAGCATATTCACTAGCTTTATTATCATAAAAATAAAGACCTGTTACCGCCCAATTAGATTTAGGGTTTTTAGGTTTTTCTTCTAAAGAAATTGCCTTGCCATCTTTATCAAAATCCACCACCCCATATCTTTCAGGGTCGCTAACATGATATGCCATTACCGTAGCCCCTTTTTTTTCATCTTTTTTTAATCCTGCCAATATCTCATCAATCAGCACCCCCGTTCCATAAAAAATATTATCACCTAAAATTAAAGAAACCATATCATTGCCGATAAAATCTTCACCGATAATTAAAGCTTCAGCCAAACCATTTGGCTCTTTTTGAACTTTATATTCCAAACTTATGCCATAACCTTGACCATTCCCTAACAAATTTTGAAATTTTGGCAAATCCTCTTCTGTTGAAATAATTAAAATCTCGGTAATACCTAAATAAACCAAAGTAGATAAAGGGTAAAATATCATTGGCTTATCATAAATAGGTAATAGCTGTTTACAAACCTGTTTAGTTATAGGATGCAACCTTGATCCACTTCCTCCTGCTAAAATTATTCCTTTCATATTATTGTTTTTTATAAAAATTAATTGTTTTTTCTAATGATTCCTCAAATGAATTTTGCTCTACAAAACCTAATTCATCCCTTATTTTTGAACTATCTATTGCATATCTTCTATCATGCCCTTTTCTATCTTCCACATAAATAATTAAATCTTTGTAAGGTTTACCATTTTTTCTAGGATATAAAGAATCTAATTTTTGGCAAATAATATGTACTATTTCATTATTAGTTTTTTCATTATTTACCCCTATTAAATAAGTATCCCCTATTTTTCCTTTTTCCAAAACAAGCAAAACCGCCCTATTATGATCATCTACATAAATCCAATCTCTAATATTTTTGCCATCTCCATAAATAGGAAGCCTCTCTTGCAAAAAAGCTTTACTAATTAAAGTTGGAATTAATTTTTCCGTATGCTGTCTTTCTCCAAAATTATTTGAGCAATTAGTAATTAATATCGGCAATTTATAAGTTTTATGCCAAGCTCTAACCAAATGATCGCTAGCAGCTTTTGAACTAGAATAAGGAGAGCTAGGCTCATAACTAGATTCCTCAGAAAACTTTCCCGTTTCTCCAAGCTCACCAAATACCTCATCAGTAGAAATATGCAAAAATCTAAAATCTTCTTTTTTTTCTAATTTTTCATAATAACCTCTAGCTTCTTCCAAAAGAGAAAAAGTTCCTATAATATTGCTCTCGACAAAAGGAGAAGGGTCATTAATAGAATTATCCACATGAGTCTCTGCCGCAAAATTAACCAACCAATCTATTTGATATTTTTGTAAAATCTCTCTTACCTGCTTTCTATCCGCAATATCAGCTTGAAAAAAATCGTTTTTAATAGAAAACCCCTTTATCCACCGCAAGTTTTCTAAATTTCCAGAATAGGTTAATTTATCAATAACCACAACCTTATACCCAGCCCCAACAGCCAAATTAACAAAAGAGCTACCTATAAACCCAGCCCCACCTGTCACCAACAAATTCTTCATATATTTTTTAAGTTAAGGTTGTTAAAAGCACATATGCAATCTACAACACATTTACACGAATTTTGTAGAATGTCATTTTACAAAAACACTCTAGGGAATTACCCAAGAGCTGGCGAGTTATCAATAACTTTAAATTTAAAGAAAAACTCGGATAAACCGCTCCCTCCTTGAGGGGGAGCTATTACTCCGATTTTTTTTAATTGCAACACAACCCAAAACATTTATTATTATACCCTGCCATAATTATCTTTCAATCTTACAATGTCATCTTCTTCCAAATAATCACCCGTTTGCACTTCTATAAAAACTAGATTTTCTAAACCTGTGTTTTTTATAGTGTGAATTACTGTTTTTGGAATATAAACAGATTGATTTGCTAATAATTTTTGCTCCTTACCATCAATACTAACCAAGGCCTCACCCCGCACTATCACCCAATGTTCTGCCCTGTGATTATGATATTGCACACTAATTTGGGCATATGGATAAACCACCACTTGCTTTGATTTGTAATTTTTTTCTTCAATAATAATTTTATAATATCCCCAAGGTCTATGACCTGTTGCTGATTTTTCAACTATTTCTTTTTTTTCCTTTTTTAATCTCTGCACCAATTTTTTTACATTTTGACTGGTTTCCAAATTAGCCACAAGCACAGCATCTTCTGTATCAATAACCACTATATTTTGTACATCAAGCAAACTTATCTGTTTTTTTCCTTGTGTAAAAACAACAGTGTTTTTACTATTTTCTAATGTAATATTTTTGCCAAAGACAACATTAGCTTCTTTGTCTTTTTCTGCCACATCATAAATACTTTGCCAAGAACCAATATCATTCCAAACAAAATTTCCCTTTACTGCTGCAAGTTTTTTAGTTTTTTCCAAAATCGCATAATCAACAGAATTTGCTTTTATTTTATCAAAAGATTCTTTTTCTAACTTTAAAAAAGTAGATTTGTTTGCATTTTCTAAAGATTTTTTACATAATAAAAAAGTTTCGGGATCTTCTTTTTCAGCTATTTTCATAAATTCTTCCGCCTTAAACATAAAAATACCAGAGTTCCAAGCAAAACTATCATTTTTTAAATATTTTTCTGCTGTTTTTTGATTAGGTTTTTCATGAAATTTTTTAGCTTGATAAATATCATCTGCAAGCCTCTCTCCTTGCTCAATATAACCATAACCAATGTGTGCAGAACTAGGTTTTATAGAAAAACTAAGCAAAAACTCAGGGTTTTTTAGCAAAAACTGATAAGCTGAAAGAATACAGTTCTTATATTCTATCTCATCAGAAATTATATGATCTGCCGGGGTAATTAACACAATTGCATCTTTATTTTCTTGATATAATTTCAAGCAAGCAATCAAACAAGCAGGAAAACTATCTTTTTTACTAGGCTCCAAAACAATTTGACAATCTTTTTTTATATCACTTATTTGATTTTTAGTTAAAAAATCTAATTTTTCGTTAGTTAAAAGAAGCGGGGTGTTTTGTTTGGCAACAAAATCATTTCTCAATATTGTTGCTTGCAAAAAGCTAAGATTCTGCTTCTGCACAATGCTAGAAAATTGTTTAGGGTTATCAGCCCTAGATAATGGCCATAATCTTGTGCCATCACCGCCTGACAAAATTGCTAAATATAGATTTTTCATTCTGCTAATTTATTTGCTTGATCATAAGTAATCAAAGGATTAATAACCAAATCCAAATCTCCAGATTCTACTATCTCACTTATTTTATATAAAGTTAAATTAATTCTGTGATCCGTAACCCTGCTTTGAGGATAGTTATAAGTTCTAATTCTCTCGCTTCTATCGCCACTCCCTATCTGATTTTTTCTATCTCCAGCCCTTTCTCTATGCAATTTTTCCCTTTCATATTCATATAATCTAGATCGTAAAATCTTCATCGCTTTTTCTTTGTTTTTATGCTGAGACTTCTCGTCTTGTTGTTGCACAGTAACCCCAGTTGGTAAATGCACAATCCTTACTGCTGAATCTGTAGTATTTACTGATTGCCCCCCTGGGCCAGATGCCCTAAAAATATCTATTCTTAAGTCTTTTTCATCTATTTTTACATCTATCTCTTCTGCTTCTGGCAACACTGCAACAGTTGCAGCTGAAGTATGAATTCTACCACTTGACTCAGTTTCTGGCACTCTTTGCACCCTATGCACACCTGATTCAAACTTTAATCTAGCAAAAACAGATTTTCCGCTAATAGAAACAATAGCCTCTTTCATCCCGCCAACTCCTGTCTCTGTTGCTTCCATTATTTCAAATTTCCATTTTTTTTTTTCTGCATATCTTTGATACATTCTAAATAGATTACCTGCAAATAAAGCAGCTTCGTCTCCTCCAGTTCCTGCTCTAATTTCTAAAATAGCATTTTTCTCATCAGCTTCATCTTTGGGCAATAACAGGATTTTTATTTTTTCCTGAAAAGATGTTTTTTCTTTTTTTGCTACTGGCAACTCTTCTTCTGCCAGAGTTTTTATCTCACTATCGTCAGAATTTAACATTTCTTCTAAATCTTTAACCTCATCAGCTTGAGCTTTATATTGCTTAATTTTTGCTACAATCTCTGATAAATCAGAATTTTCTTTAGATAATTTTATTAATTCTTTTGGCTCTAAATTAGCAGAATTGTTTAACTGCTCACTAAGAACTTGATATTTTGCCAGCAAATCATCAAGTTTTTTCTCAAAATTATCCATTTTTCTTATCCTCCTGCATATTTTTTAGCATATATGGAATATGTAACATAGTAAAAGATAAAGTAAGCCCCAAAAGACCAAATACCTTAAAATTTACCCATATATTTTCAGAAAAATTTCTCCAAACATATTCATTAACCAAAGCTAAACCTAAAAAAAAAACCCCCCAATTAAAAGTCATTTTTAACCAAATATTATCATCCAATGAAATTTTCTCTCCAAGCATTTTTTTTAAAATAGGTTTTTTTAGAAAAAAACCTATAATAAAAAACAAGCCCAACAAAGAATTTAAAATAGTAGGTTTTACTTTTATAAAAATAGGATCTTGAAAATACCAAGTCAAAAACCCAAAAAAACCCAAAACTCCAGCAGAAACTAAAGGCATATAAACTATTTTCTTTTCTTTTAACAGCAAAATAGTAAAGCTAATTAAGCTAGCAACAACCAAAGCACAAGTAGCCACAATCAAATCATATTGCTTATAACAAAAAAAAAAGATCAACAAAGGAATAAATTCTAAAATCTGTTTCATTATTTTTTTAAGTTAAGCTTGTTATGTGCAGGTTTGCAATCTATCAAACATTTACACTAATATATTTTCTTATTTTAGAGCTTATTAGACTATATGCAATATAAAAAAATTGAAGCAACCACTTCTAACAAGGCTTAATAAAGATATGTTGCTTTTTTAATCCAAAGGCGGTTAAAAATCATTTTTAAATAATAGCTTAACAATTCAATATTAAATTACCCTACCATCTCTCCAATCTTATTATTAGAAATGTTAATAACATCTTAATAACTTTAAGCTAAATATACAAACATATTTTTTTAACCAAAACTATCAACATTCATTCCTATAAAAAAAACTTTATTGTAAATAATGTTAATAATTAGCAAAAACATTGTTGTGACTTGTTTTTTTAAGGCGGTAGAAATGTTATAATTATGTTAATAACCCCCATAATAATTGATTTTTATGCACATATCAACAGGGTAATATATATTATATATATTTATATATATATTTTTTTATATTTATATTCTATAATGATTTAATAATCATTTATTCACTATAAAAATGAATTTAAAAAACACCTTTGTCTAAATGTTAATTAGATTGCCTATATGTTAATAACAAACTTAACTTCAAAAAAAACAAAAATTTGGTTTATGAGACAGGCTGGTAGGTATTTACCAGAATATAGGGAGGTTCGAAAAGAAATGGGAAGTTTTTTAAATTTATGTTATTCTCCTAAAAAAGCAAGTTTAGTTACTTTGCAACCTATAGATAGATTTGATTTAGATGCGGCTATTATTTTTTCAGATATTTTGGTTATTTTGGATGCATTAGGTACTAAAGTTTTTTTTATTCAAGGAGAAGGGCCTAAAATAGAGGTAGATTTAGATTATTTTATAGAAAAAAACAAAAATTTAGAAACAATAGAGAAAAAAATCAAAACTCATTTAGAACCAGTATATCAAGCAATAACACTTACTAGAGCTAAATTAGCTACAAAAAAATCTTTGATAGGTTTTGCAGGAGCTTTTTGGACCATTTTTTGTTATTTGATTGAAGGAGAGGGTAGTAAAACTTTTACTAAGGCAAAAATATATGCTTATGAAGAGCAGGAAAAAACAAAAAAACTACAAAAAATAATTTCTTTTGCTATTTCTTGTCATTTAAATAACCAAATAGAGGCTGGATGCGATACCATAAAGATTTTTGATAGTTGGGCGGGGGGATTAACCACATCTCAAACAGAAAGGCTAGTTTTGAATCCAACAAGAGATATTTTAGATATGTTAAAAAATCAAAAAGCAACTAAAATATTATTTTCGAGAGGAGTTGGTAATTTAGATATTTTTTGTCAAAATTTAGATTTTGATGTAATTGCTTTAGATAGTTCTTTTCCGATAAAAAATGCTAAAAAGCTTTATGAAAAATACGGGAAGATTACACAAGGTAATTTAGATAATTTTCTTCTTGCTTCAAAAAACATTTCTTTTTTAGAGAAAGAAACAAAAAATATTTTGCAAGAAACTAAAGAGATACCTCATATTTTTAATTTAGGACACGGAATAATTCCTACTACTCCAATAAAAAACATAGAAAGAATTATTGAAATAATTAGAAATTATTGATTTTAAAAAAAACAAGCTTAAGATAAAAAATAGTTTAATAACTTTTAATTTAAAAAAATGTCTTTAGGTATTTGGCAATTAGTTTTAATATTTTTAATAGTTTTGGTATTATTTGGTGGTTCTAGGGTCTCAAAAATAATGACTGATTTTGCCAAAGGGGTTAAGTCTTTTAAAAAAGAGATGAAAGATGATAAGAATATAGAAAAAAAAACAAAAAAATCTAAAAAATAATGGCTATAGATCTTATCAATGCTATTAAGATTATAGAAAAATCTAGTGATTTTTTTGATGAAGAAAATAAAAATTTACCTAAGGAAGAAGTTGCTCTAAAAATTATTACAGAAGTTATTGCCAAAGAAGTATTAGAGCAGTTACTATTAGATACTTTAGGTATTAGAATGCTGGCTTGTTTTATAATTATAGCAGCAGAAACTGATGTAGATTTATTTATTGATAAAAAAATAGAAGAATTATTAGATATACCAGAAGTTTCTTTAGAAAAATTAAAAATATTAGAGAATAAATTTCTAGAAAAAATGGAAATATATGATAAGCAAAAAGAAGAAATTATAGAAAAAATGGAAGAACAGTTGCAAGAAGGGATGGAATGTGTAGTAACAAAAAAGAAATTTACTAAAATGATTAAGTCAAAAAATAAAAACGGAAAGAAAAGTTTTGTTGAAATGGTAAAAGAATCAAGAAAAACAGGAAAAGATCTTCATGGTCATTAACATAACAAGAAAAACTAACTTATGTATTTAGAAATAATTTATTATATAATTTTACTTTTTTTAATTAGCACTTGTTTTCCTAAAGGATTCTTTAAAAAAGTTAGATATTTATCTATTTGGCTAATGATTTTCTTAGTAATGTTTATTGCTATATCATATAAAGATAAATTATATAACAACAATATTGTGGCAAATTTAATCCCGGGACAGGGGGTTTTTAAGAAAAAATCTGCAAGTTTTTTTATTGCAGATAATGGACATTTTTATATAAAATTAGATGTTTCTGGAAAAAAAATTAAGTTTTTAGTAGATACAGGAGCAAGTGATATAGTTTTAAATAAAAAAACAGCTAAAAAAATAGGAATAGATATAAAATCATTAAAATATAATAAAAGATATAATACAGCAAATGGAATAGTAAAGGGAGCTAGTGTAAAAATATCTTATATAGCTTTAAAAGATGTGGTTTTTAATGATATTTTTATCTCCGTAAACCAAGGCAAATTAAACGAGCCTTTACTGGGTATGAAATTTTTAAAAATGTTTAAAAAATATGAATTTCAAGGTAACAAACTAACAGTTTATTGGTAAATAATTATCTATGCTAAACAACCCTGAAAACAAGCCTAAATAAAAGAATTTTATAGTATGTTTTTATTCTTTATCTAGTAAAATAAATTTTTTATCAAAAAACATTATGAAAATTTTAAAAAAAACCTACATATTAATCTCTTTATTATTGCTTTCTTCTTGCATAGAGACTCTAGCTCTTGGAACTGCTGGTTCTGTATATTATTTAAGTAAGAAAAAAAACTATAAAGAATCTATAGAAGATATAAGAATATCTTCTAAAATTAAAAACAAAATAAAAGAAGAAAAGCCTTTTGCTGCTAAAAAAATCAAAATAAGAACTTATAAATCTAGAGTTTTGTTATTAGGGCAATCCAATAGCAAGAAATATATAGAAGAAATAGTAAAAAAATCTTGGCAGACAAAAAATGTTAAAGAAGTTATGAATGAAATTGTTTTTGATGAAAAAGATCAGGCAAACACAGTTAAAGACAAATTATTAAAAACTTTAATAAAAACAGAAATTTTATTAAAAAAAGAGATAAATTCGGCAGATATTATTATAGAAATATATGATGGAGTGGCATTTTTACTTGGAGAGCAAGATAGCAAAAAACAAGTAAATATGGTTAATAATTTAGTGGCAAAAACTCAAGGAATAAAAAAAGTAGTTTCTTTTATTAGATATGAAGGATAATTTTTTTATAAAAGAGGCTTTAAAACAAGCGGAAAAAGCGGTCTTGCAAGGTGAAATACCAGTAGGAGCGGTTATAGTTGACCCTAAAAATAAGCAAATAGTATCAACATCTCATAATTTTACCAAAAAAAACAATATTTTAGCTCATGCAGAGATTAATGCAATTAATTTAGCCTGCCAAAAATTAAATAAAAATAGATTAGATGGTTATGATATATATGTTACTTTAGAGCCATGTGCTATGTGTGCTTCTGCTATTTCATTAGCTAAAATAAGAAGGTTATATTTTTCTTGTTTAGATGAAAAATACGGAGCTGTTGAAAGCAATATTTCTTTTTTTAAAACTAGTGCTTGCTATCACAAAACAGATTATTATTATGGATTTATGGAAATAGAAACAAAAAACTTATTAAAAAAATTTTTTTTAGAAAAAAGATGAAAAAAATATTTATTATTTTAATGTTTTTCTCAAACATTGCCTATGCTAAAGATATCCCGCAAAATTTTGAAAAAGAAGCTCTTTTAAATTACGAAAAATTAGAAAAAAAAACTAAAAAAGTAAGTCTTAGAAGGTTTTTTGCTAAAGATAAGCAAAAATATAATTTTTTGATAGAAAAAGATAAACTATATTTGAATATAGAAAAAGAGAAAAAAATAAAAAAAAGAGATTACATAGTAAAAAGAAACACTCTGAGAGAAGAAAAACGGGAGAAAAAAATTAAAGAGATTAAGTTAAAAACCTTATTAAGAAAAAAACAAGAATCAGAATATTTTTTTGAAACAGCTGATAAAAACCAATCACAATTAATTTGCCCCATAACTCCAATATTAAAAAAAGAAAATAAAAACAGACCTAAAGACTTTTATATTACTAATAATTTAAGAAGAAGAACGGGAACAGCAGATATAGCAAGGGGAGAGATAATTTATGTAAAAGGAAGGTTGAGAGATATTAATTGCACCCCAATCGCAGGTGCTATAATTAATTTATGGCATAATAGTGCAGAAGGAAAAAGAGCTCCTTTAGAGCATATAGATAAAAACTTTATAGGGAGTGGAACGGTTATAACTGATAATTTAGGAGGTTATGAATTTATTACCATTCTGACTAAAGAGCTAAAGAAGAAAAACGGCAAAAAGGCCCCCCACTTAAATTTATTTGTAAGTCACAGAAGTTTTTCATCATTTGAAACAAAAATTTATTTTCCATATCACATTTTAAATCAAAAAGATGTTGAGCTATCATCTATTAGTGATTATAATCAGAGTTTGCTAACGGGTAGCTTGAGAGCGGTTGATAAAAAACATTTACCAAAGGGGTTTATTATGGCTTTTGATATGACGGTTAATAGCATAATTAACCATAGAAAACTTTGATTTAGCTTGATATATATTTCAAATACTGTTTTTAGCTATTGCTACATAGACTGTTAGTGGTAGCAATAACTTAAAAACACCTGTGTAAATGTTATGCAGATTGCAAATCTGCACTTAACAAGCTTAACTTAAAAAAACAAAAAAATGATGAAAGCGGATTTTATTACTATAATAGGGGTTCCTAATGTTGGTAAATCTACCTTAACTAATGAGCTGGCTAGAAAAAAAATTAGTATAGTCTCTAAAAGGGTGCAGACTACGAGGGCGAGCATCAGGGCTATTTTGGTTGAGGATAATACGCAATTGGTGTTTTGTGATACACCGGGTATTTTTCAGAAACCTAAAAAGGGGTTAGAGAAAGTAATTGTAGAGAATGCTTTTTATCATTTAAAGGCGAGTAAGAAAATTATTTTTGTTTTAGATATAAAAAAAATAGAGCTAGCTGATAATCAATTTATTTTAGATTATCTAAAAAAGATGAATTTGCCAGTGATATTGGTGATTAATAAGATTGATTTGGTTAAGAGAAAGACAGATTTGTTGGATGTGGTGAATGATTTGAGTAAAGAATATAATTTTGAGCAGGTTTTTTTTATTTCTGCAGAAAATAATGATGGGGTGGATGATTTAAGAAAATATTTATTAAAAAATGCTACAGAATCTCCTTTTTTATATCCTGAAGATCAAATAACAGATGCCCCTTCTCAATTTTTATGTACAGAAATAACTAGAGAGAAGCTATTTAAGTCATTGCATAATGAGCTACCTTATGGTATTTGTGTTGATACAGAAAAATGGCAGGAAAAGGCGGATAAATCGATAGAGATTCATCAAACTATTTATATCAACAAGGAGAGTTATAAGAAAATAATTGTTGGCAGGCAGGCGGAGTTAATCAAAGATATTAATATAAAAGCGAGGGAGGATATGGAAAAATTACTTGATAAAAAAATACATCTATATCTTTATGTTAAAACCAAAGAAGATTGGGTAGATATGCCTCATATGTATAAATATATGGGTTTACACTAAAAAAATTACCCTCCTCCTACAAATTCTACTAATTCTATTTTGTCACCAGAATTAAGTTTTGTATTAACAAAATTATTTTTTGGAATAATATTTAAATTTAACTCTATGGCCAATTTTTTAGGATTGAGATCGTAGATTTTTATTAAATCTATTAGATTTTGAGCTTTTGTTGCAATGTTTTTTCCGTTTAAGGTGATATTTGTCATATTTTGTTTTAAATTTAATAATATAATAGCTATAGTATCAGATAAAATATAAACAAAAACTATTTTATGCAATTAATAGATACATTAGAAAACTTTTTAATCTCTGGGGTAAGTGAAATATTACAAGAAAAACCTAGAAATTATCAGAATGAAAATCCAAAAAAACTTGCCCAAGAAACAGCTATAAAGAAACAAACTTTTATAAAAAAAGAAAACATAAAAAACAACCCATCCTCTAAAACATCTTCCAAGAAAAAAGCTCTTATTAAAGAATATAAGCCTATAAATAATATTATAGCAAATGCTCAAAAATTGGCAGAACAATCTTTAACTTTGGCAGAGTTAAAAAAAAACATAGAAAACTTTTCAGGCTGTTCTTTGAAAGAAACAGCAAAAAACACTGTTTTTGCCGATGGTAATGAAGAAAGTGACATTGTTTTAATTGGAGAGGCCCCAGGAGAAAAAGAAGATCTTTCTGGGGTTCCTTTTTGTGGTATTAGTGGGCAATTACTAGATGATATTTTTAGATCTATTTCTTATAAAAGAAAAAACAATCTTTACATTATGAATTCTGTATTTTGGAGACCTCCAGGCAACAGAAAGCCAACACCAGAAGAAATTGCTATTTGCAAGCCATTTGTAGAAAAGCATATTTCTTTAAAAAAGCCAAAATTAATTGTTTTAATAGGAAGTACCTCAATGCAATCAATTATGCCTGAAATAACTGATACTATTAGCAAGGTTCGAGGTAATTTTTTTAAATATAAAAACCCTTATTTAGCTCAAGAAGTAGATATTACCGCAATATTTCATCCATCTTACCTATTAAGACAGCCAGCAAAGAAAAAAATTATGTGGTCTGATATGCTTAATATTAATAAATATTTGCAAGCATAGTAAAAAAATGTTATTATTTGATATTGCGGAGTTATTAAAATTTTTAACAGCACCATAAAAAACAAAAAGCAATTGCTCTAAGGGGTTTTTATAATAAAACCCTTCTATAAAACAACCCTAAATCAAATTTAATATGCAAAAAATTGAAATAGAATTAGAAAAAATAGCCACTATTATTACAAACAATATAGATAAAATAACTAATAACAAAAATTATAGTCTGTTAGCTGCAATTAGATATAGTGCTTTGGCTAGTGGTAAAATGGTTAGAGCTTTTTTGGTTTATAATTTTTGTAATATTTTAAATATCACAAGCAAAACATCATTTCTAAATATAGCAACAGCAATAGAATTAATGCATTGTTATTCTTTGATCCACGATGATCTGCCAGCTATGGATAATGATGATTATAGAAGAGGACAAAAATCTTCTCACAAAAAATATGATGAAGCAACCGCAATTCTTTCGGGAGATGCTTTACAATCTTTAGCTTTTGAGGTAATTAGTCAAGCAAACACGGCAGATAATCCAGCAATGATTGTAAGCTTAATAAATAATTTTGCTAAAACGGTAGGTTATTCAGGAATGGCAGAAGGACAGTTTTTGGATATTCAAAAAAAAGAAAAAAACCAATTAATAGAAAAGCTAATTCATTCTCAAACTTTAAAAACAGGAAAATTAATTGAGTTTTCTTGCTTTGCCCCTGCAATAATATCTATGCCTACTTTTCAAAAGAAAGGGGCAATTTTAAATTATGCTCACGATATCGGTTTTGCTTATCAAATAAAAGATGATTTATTGGACATAAAAAGCACAAAAAAAGAATTAGGTAAGGCAACTCAAAAAGACAAACAAAAAGGTAGAAAAACTTTAATTGATTTTATCGGAGTAGAAAAAGCAGAAAAGCAATTAAGCTTACTAACCAATCAGGCAAAAGAACACCTTAGAGTTTTTGGCGAAGAAGCTTCTATGTTGCTAAATTTTACTGATTATCTATTAGCTAGAAAAAAATGATTTTACAATTGACATTTAATAAAATAAATTTTATATCTATTCTTTCTGCGAAAGAAATGTAAAAAATTGCTATATTTACAATCTTACTATTTTTTAAAAAGTAATAATAATTAATTTTACTATAATCAAGTCTATGCCTAAAGCTGATAATCAGAAAAATGAAGATGTTGCTCTACTAACACCTGAAAACACAAAATCATTTATTTTTAGTAATCAAAAAACAAAAGAAGCGGAGCTAGAAACATCAACAAATGGCTTGTCCAATTCAGGAGGCACAAACACTCCTTACAGAACGGAATCATCAATAAATACCTCTGACAGCTATTCTTTGCTAAGGTTTACTAGAATAAAAAGTATAACAAATTTACTAAACTATGATAAAACAGAGGAAAAAAAGAAGAGCCCAGAATCATCAATGAATAATTTATCAATTTCTAACCTCACAAACAGTAGTTTTTATTCTAGTGTCTATGGAACAAAAAGAGAAAGCAAGGATTTGTCGGACTCAAACAATTCTAACAGTAGCAAATTAAGGGCAATGATAGCAACGGCACATTTATCAATTTCTAACCTCACAAACAGTAATTTTTATTCTAGTGTCTATGGAACAAAAAGAGAAAGCAAGGATTTGTCGGACTCAAACAATTCTAACAGTAGCAAATTAAGGGCAAAGATAGCAACGGCACATTCTTATGACCCCACAGAATGGAGTTTGTCTAGAGAAAGAGAAAGTCAGGATTTATTAAAATCAAATCTGGTAGGCGACGATGTACCACCTCTGGTAGACAATGATGTACCACCTCTGGTAGGCGAAGAGCTAGAAAATAAGTACTCATATAGCGATCTTTTAGAAACTAAAAATCATTTGTTAGGGAGTTCCAACCAAAAAGAGTACTTTTGTAATAAACAGATTATTCAAAGAGATCTAAGAATATTTATAGAAGAATGGTTACTTGAACCACATCATTCTGTTCAAAATGGAAGAAAAGAGATAAATGAAGATTCACTAGAGGGAAGCAAATGTTCACCTACATCTTCATTTTATGAATCTAAAGCAGGTAGTTTTGGGCTAGAAGGAGCATTATCAAAGCAGTCAACAGAAACCTCTTCTACATATTCTAAATCTATAAAATCATTAAGCCGTGATAACATTCTTGTGCAAAAAATTAAAAGGTATATTACGGAATATATTAACTCTGATAAAGGTAAAAATAAAAACATGAGACAGTTAGAGGTAATAGAAATGGCGATGAAAAACCAAGAAGAATTACCTGTTTCTAAACACTCATCTATTTCCACAATATTAACGAATCCAAGTGCAGAGCCTGTCTCTGAAAGAAGCTCTTCTAAAACCCCCTAAAAAAACAAAAAAATCAATTAAAACCACCCAAATAATTCTGCACTAGGGCGGATAGGGCAATTATTGCTGTATCTGTTCTTAATATTCTGTTTTTTAGAGATATACTATAACAATTTTGCTGACTTCTAATTAATATTTGTTCTTTTTGAGAAAAACCTCCTTCTGGACCTATTATAATAAATATTTTTTTTGCTATTTTTGTTATGCTAGCTAAAACCTCACTTACCTTGCCTCCTTTTCCTGATTCATCTGCAAAGATAAAAATATTTTCTTGATTGTTTTGCAAAAATTTTTTTAAAGGAGTGATTTCATAAACTTCTGGTAAATCTACTCTATTACATTGTTCTGCTGCTTCTATTACATTTAGCTTTATTTTTTCTAAATTAATTTTTGTTATGATGGTTCTTTGAGTAAAAATGGGCTGAATATATTTTATGCCCAATTCTGTCATTTTTGTAGCCAAAAATTCTGATTTTATGTTTTTAACAGGAGCAAAAGCAACTCCGATATTAGGGCAAGCATAAAAACCTCTTGTTTTTTCTAAAATTTCTAGCTTGATGATTTTGTCAATCTCTTGAATTTTGGCCTTAAACTCGCCTGATTTATTATCAAACAAAAAAACCTCATCATTTTTTTTGGTTTTTAAAACATTTTTTAAATAATGAAATTGATTTTTATTCAAAAAAACAATATTTTTATTATTTAATTCTTCTGCAATGAATAATCTGATTTTCAAGGTTTAATGAGTTTTTTTGTTATCTTTTTTATTTTGTTGGTATAGATGATAAAAATTAACAGGATCCATCATTAAAGGAGGAAATCCGCCGTCTCTAGTTGCATCTGCAATTATTCTTCTAGCAAAAGGAAAAAGCAAGGTTGGGCAATCAACTAGCAAAATAGTTTCTAACAACACTTTATTAGCTTCTATTTGAAACATTCCTGCATATTTTAATTCTGCAATAAACATAGTAACATCTTCTTCCACCCCTTTGTCATTTTTATCTTTAACAACAGCAGTAACATTGATAGACAAGACGATTTCATAATTTTCATAAGAAAAATGATTGGCTGCTATATCAATATTAAAATTAATATTTGGATTATTTGAAACTTGCACCAAAGATTTTGGAGAATTAGGGTTTTCAAATGATAAATCTTTCACATATTGAGTGTTTAAAATTATCTTAGGTGGGATGTTTTTAGGAAGTTCCTTTTTTTGGGTCATATTTATATATGATTATATCTACAATAAAAACAAAATATTATATCAGCTAAATAAAACAGTCAATATTTTTTAGAAAATTAAAAGCAAGAAAAGTAGCTTGTTTTGTTTAAAAAGCAGTTAGCTTGCTTCTATTCCCATAGATCCAGTTCTTATCGCACTATGGATAGCCCCATAACAAGTTGAGTTTTTCGGATCTGTTTTTTTTTCTATGTTGCTCAAGACTTCTCCTGCTGAAAGAAAAGCAAGAAATATAGCAGGAATACCTACCAAAGCAGAAAAGAATATCCCTGCTCCTAAAACCACCCCCGTCATTAAAAAAAATGACAAAAAAACAGAAAAAGCTCCAAATATAACAGGGCTAGTTAGTGTTGCTGAATTTTCTTTTTCTTGGATATTATCCCCTAGTTTTTCGCCCCTCTTATATCCTGTTAATCTGCTTGGACCCCCTTGCCCATTACCTAAAAGTGGATTTGGAGATGCAGTTAGAGGTGGAATTGGAATTAGATCTTTCCCTTTTTCTCCTGTTAATCTGCTTGGGTCCCCTTGCTCATTACCTAAAGGTGGATTTGGAGATGCAGTTAGAGGTGGAATTGGAATTAGATCTTTCCCTTTTTCTCCTGTTAATCTGCTTGGGTCCCCTTGCTCATTACCTAAAGGTGGATTTAGAGATGTAGTTAGAGGCGGAATTGGAATTAGATCTTTCCCTTTTTCTCCTGTTAATCTGCTTGGGTCCCCTTGCTCATTACCTAAAGGTGGATTTAGAGATGTAGTTAGAGGCGGAATTGGAATTAGATCTTTCCCTTTTTCTCCTGTTAATCTGCTTGGGCTCCCTTGCCCATTACCTAAAGGTGGATTTAGAGATGTAGTTAGAGGCGGAATTGGAATTAGATCTTTCCCTTTTTCTCCTGTTAATCTGCTTGGGCTCCCTTGCTCATTACCTAAAGGTGGATTTAGAGATGTAGTTAGAGGCGGAATTGGAATTAGATCTTTCCCTTTTTCTTCCTTTATCAATAACATATTTTCTTGAAAAGCCACAGTACGAAGCATTTGAATAGCAGCATTGACAAAACAACTATTATCTATATTTTGTATGAAAGTAATCTTCTCTGCTGGAGGTAGTTTTTTTGCTAATTTTTCTTTATCTACATATTTTATGATATAAGGGGTAAATTTTTCATATACTCCTTTTCCTTCTTTTAAACTAGATGGGCTTGTATTCTTAGATGGCTCTTTGTTATACCCACATATATTAATATTTGTAGACATATCATCGCAATATAGCCATTGTTCTGCTTCATCTACTGTTCTTATGCTAGCAGTATAATGGCCTTGCTTCGGAGATCCAGAATGATTAATCGTTGCAACTGGAACATAGGTTGTGTTATTAATTATTATATCATCTAAAATAATTGGTCTATCATTTTTTTTTCCATTAAGATTAAATCTTGAAAATTTGATAAAAAACTCTTCTGTTGAATCTTGAATGGTTTTTATAGCTGTTTTGATATCTTCGTTCTGTTCTTTTTCAGTTTGTGCTTCAGCAAAAATCGTGCTAGCTTTGCAAAGATTGTCTGGTAAATTAAGTGAAATTACAGCTGAAGATAACCCACTAATTGTAAATAATGGACCGTATATACTAACTAAAAATGGTGATAAAAACTCTGAAGCATCTTGTTGACCTGTGTTTAAAAGATTTTTTAGTTCTGTGTTATTTTGTATAAGAGCTTGATAAAAGCTAGCTGTTTCTTTAGAATTTAGCTCCTTTGTCTTCTGTAATAATTGTAATATAGATTTCTTATTAAATTCTTCAGTCATTTTAGGCCATATGTATGTAAGTTTTGTTTATGCTAATTAAAGGTTAAAATAATAACAACAAACCATTATACTATAAATACTGTTTTATGTCAACGAATTGCTTTAATTGCCTTGCAAAAAATACTCTCTTTCGTCATTTTTATCTAAAATTTTTATTTCAATAGCCAAAACTCCTTTTTTTGGCAAGAAGTTTTGGGCTATTTCTGGCCATTCTATTATGGTTAAGTGGTTTTCTATGGAATGTTCTAAATCTATGTTTTTTAGTTCTTGAGTATTTTTAATTCTATATAAATCATAATGCCAAATTTCTCTTTTTTTACTGTGATAAATATTTAAAATAGCAAAAGTAGGGCTGGTTACTTCATTTTCATCAATATTTAATGATTTTGCCAATTTTTTTACCAAAGTTGTTTTTCCTGCTCCTAAATCTCCTGACAGAGTGATAATCTGGTAATTATCAAGGTTTTTACTTAAAAAAGCAGTAATATTGCTTAAATTTAAAAATTTTTGTTGCATAGTTAAATAAATTATAAATAATCAAGAATAATTTGTAAGATTGGGTTATAATAAACAAATAAGTAAAATTTTGCAAGTTTCTATAAATTCATACTAAAAGCCTGAAGAGAAATTTGCAAAACATCAAGTTGAAATAATATTATAAGAAGCAAAACTATCGGAGCAATTGCCCGGAGAGTTTGTAATACATTCAGCAACCTGCATCAAACAGCCTTAAATATTTTTACTAAAGCTTAAAAAAAACTGTGTAAATGTTAAAAACTCTGCATATATATTAATAACAACCTTAACTAATAAAAATATGAATATACATGAATATCAAGCAAAGCAATTGCTAAAAAAATATGGGGTGCCTGTTCCAAATGGAGCTCCTGCATTCACAGCTGATGAGGCAAAAAAAGCAGCTCAAAGTCTATCTAGTCAAGTTTATGTGCTAAAAGCACAAATTCATGCTGGAGGTAGAGGAAAGGCTGGGGGTGTAAAGATTCTTAAAACAGTTGATGATGTTTGTAATGAAGCAAAGAAATTATTGGGTAAAGTTTTAGTTACTCATCAAACGGGTCCAGAGGGAAAAGAAGTTAATAGATTATATGTTGAAGAAGGTTCTAATGTTGATAAAGAATATTATTTATCTGCAGTTTTAGATAGAGAAATTTCAGGAATAACTTTTATTGCTTCAAAAGAAGGAGGGGTAGAAATTGAAGAAATCGCTGAAAAAGAGCCAGAAAAAATTCTAAAAATATCAGTAGATATTAGTACAGGGGTGCAAGGTTATCATATTAGATATTTAGGTTTTGGTTTAGGTCTTGATAAAGAACAACTAAAACAATTTGCTAAAATCATACAATCTTTATACCAAGCCTTTTTGAATACTGATGCCATGCAAGTAGAGATAAACCCTTTGGTAGTTACTAAAGAAGGCAACATTATTGCACTTGATGCAAAAATGAATTTTGATAGCAATGCTTTATATAGGAATCTTGATATTTTGGCATTAAGAGATGAAACAGAAGAAGATCCATTAGAAGTTAAAGCGAGTAAAAGCGATTTGGCTTATATTAAAATGGATGGAAATATTGGCTGTATGGTAAATGGTGCTGGTCTTGCAATGGCTACTATGGATATTATCAAATTATATGGCGAGAACCCTGCTAATTTCTTGGATGTTGGTGGCGGAGCTACTAAAGAAAAAGTTACCGAAGCTTTTAAAATTATTTTGTCTGATGCTGGAGTAGAGGGAATGTTGGTAAATATTTTTGGTGGTATTATGAGATGTGATATTATCGCAGAAGGAATTATTGCAGCAGCTAAAGAAGTAAATATTTCAATCCCGCTAGTTGTAAGATTAGAAGGAACTAATGTTGAATTGGGTAAAGAAATATTAAATAAATCTGATTTAGACATTATTTCAGCTGATGATCTTGATGATGCGGCTCAAAAAATTGTTAAAGCAATAAAAAACAAATAGATTAATTATAAAAAAATAAAAAAATGTCAGTATTAGTAAATAAAAACACCAAAGTTATTTGTCAAGGATTCACAGGTGCTCAAGGAACTTTCCATTCAGAGCAAGCAATTGCTTATGGCACAAATATGGTTGGAGGGGTTACTCCAAATAAAGGAGGAGCTACTCACTTAAACTTGCCTGTTTTTGATTCAGTTAGAGATGCAAAAAAAAAAACAGATGCCAATGCCAGTGTAATATATGTGCCACCACCATTTGCCGCAGATGCAATTATGGAGGCAATTGATGCAAATATAGAGCTGATTATTTGTATTACAGAAGGGATTCCTGTGATTGATATGGTTAAAGTAAAGAAAATGTTGCAAAACTCTAACAGCAGGTTAATTGGGCCAAATTGTCCAGGAATTATTACTCCTGATCAATGTAAAATTGGAATTATGCCAGGTCATATTCACAAAAAAGGAAATGTTGGTATTGTTTCTAGGTCAGGAACATTAACTTATGAAGCAGTATATCAAACTAGTCAATTAGGCTATGGTCAATCTACTTGTATAGGTATAGGTGGAGATCCAGTAAATGGCACAAATTTTATTGATTGTTTAGAATTGTTTTTAGCAGATGATGAAACAGAGGCAATAGTTATGATTGGTGAAATAGGAGGAAGTGCCGAAGAAGAAGCGGCAGAGTTTTTGAAAGAAGAAGCTAAAAAAGGCAGAAAAAAACCTATAGTAGGGTTTATCGCGGGGATAACAGCCCCTCCAGGAAAAAGAATGGGACATGCAGGAGCGATTGTTTCAGGTGGCAAAGGGACTGCAGAAGCAAAAATAGAAGTAATGCAATCAGCAGGAGTAAAAATTTCTGATTCTCCAGCAAAACTAGGTCAAACTCTAAAAACTATTTTTTAATTTTTTAAAAAAATTTTTAAAGAATATTGTAAATAAAAAACATCACAAAAGCAATTAGCACAAACAAAGAGAAATAACTATAATAAAAAAAGTATTTTTTTGGCAAATATTGCTTTGGATAATGATCTGATTTTAGTAATTTTAAATTTAAAAAAGCAATGATAGGGGCGGTTACAAAAGAAATGCTCGTGGCTAAGAAAATTAAATGCTTCATATTAGAAAAAAAACAATTAATAATTATTAGACCCCCAAAAAAGGATATAGTAAGCATAATAATATAAATTATATTTTCTTTTTTCCAGTCAGTTTGCTTTTCTTTTAGCAAAATATCAAAAATTCTAGTAAAAACTCTAGGAGAACCATCTAAGCAAGTAATAACTGTAGAAAACATAGTAAAAAAAGCAGTGATTGCCACAATCCAAAAAACACCATTGCCTAGATTTGTGGTATAGGCTAAAAAAAATTGATTTAGAAAAACAATAGATTTGCTAGAAATTTGAGTATCTGTGCCATAAAAAATAATATTTCCTAGCAATAAAAATAAAATAGCTAAAATTGCGGTGCTAAAAAAACCAATTCTAAAATCTAGAATAGAATTTTTTAAAGAAACATCTTGTTTATGTAAGTGATATTTTTCTTCAATCCAAATAGAATTCCAAACAGAACAATCAAGCGGGCAAGGCATCCAGCCCAAAAAAGCTATTAAAAACAAAATATCTGTTTTTTTCAAAAATGAAAAATTGTTTTTATAAGAGTCTAATTTGATAATATCTGCATTATAAGAAAAAATAACAGCAATTACGGTAGTAATCAGCAATGATAATATTATTGGTTTTATAATTTTATCCAAAAAACTATATTTACCAATTAATAAAATAATATAGCAAGTTGACAGGGCTATGCTTGCCCATATCTTTATATCAAGATGAAAAGGCATAATGTTAGCAAAAATCCCTCCTGCAACAACTGATACTGCTGCAATAATAGTAAAAGTAGAGGATAAGGTGATAAAGAAATAAAGCCAAATATATTTTTTGCCCAAATCATTATATCCAGATAATAAAGATTTTTTGGTAATAGCACTATATCTAGGGGCTATTTCAAAAAAAGGTAATTTTATTAAATGAGCTAAAAAAATAAAAACTATAAATAAATAACCAAATTTTGCCCCTGCTTGCACAGACTGCACCAAGTGAGAAACCCCAACAGCAGTTGCTGTTAGCAATATTCCAGGTCCCAGAAAATTATAAATTCTTTTATACATATTTTAGTATATATTTACAATATTTATTAACATTACATTTTTGGCAAAGAGGTTTTCTTGCTTTACATACATATCTACCGTGTAAAATCAAATGATGATGTGCATATTTATGGTGTTTTTTAGGAATTACTTTTAATAATTGCATTTCTGTTTGCAAAACATTTTTGCTATTAATTATACCTAATCTATTGCTCACTCTATACACATGAGTATCCACTCCAATAGTATCTTGCCCTCTGGCACAATTTAAAAAGACATTTGCCGTTTTCCTGCCAACTCCTGCCAGTGATTGTAATTCTTCTAAAGAATTTGGAATGATATTTTTATAAACATCTATTAGCTTTTTTGAGAGTAGCATAACATTTTTAGCTTTTGAATTATATAGCCCGATGGTCTTTATATAGTTTTTCAAGCCCGCCTCTCCCAGCTCTAGCATTTTCTTAGTATTATCTACCTTTTCAAAGAGGTTTTTGGTTGCTTTGTTTACAGATACATCTGTTGCCTGGGCAGACAAAACAATAGCTACCAAAAGAGTATATTCATTGATATATTCTAGCTCTGTTCTAGGCTCAGGGTCTATTTCGCTCCAAAGTTTAAATATCTTTTCTACATTTTTCATCAATCATTGCTATTTTATTTTTTAAGGTTATTTTATAACAACGACATTAATTAAGCAACAAGTATGAAAAAGAAAACCCCTGTTTTACAACTAAAAATAGATAATAAACAAGATATAGATTTAAAAAAAATTTATAAATCACCAATAACAAAAATATAATTCGTGTAAATGTTCTACAGATTGCAAAATGCATCTAACCAACTTAACTTTAAAAAGTATAATTCGTGTAAATGTTTTATATATTGCAAAAATGCACCTAACTAACTTAACTTTAAAAAAACAAAATGTATTTGTCTAATTTTTTTAGCTATCAGAAAAAAGAAGTTTCTCAGGATGCTGAGATTATATCTCATAAGTTAATGTTAAAAGCTGGTATGATTGAGCAATTAACATCGGGGATTTATTCTTGGTTGCCCTTAGGTTTGTTAGTTTTGAGGAATATTGAGAATATTGTGAGAGAAGAGCATAAAAAAGCAGGAATAGCAGAAATTTTAATGCCTATTTTGCAGCCTGCGAGTCTTTGGCAAGAATCAGGTAGATATCAGGATTATGGTAAAGAAATGTTGAGGGTGCAAGACAGGCATAAAAGAGATATGTTGTTTGGTCCGACTGCTGAAGAGGCGGTTACAGATATTTTTAGAAAACATATTCAATCTTATAAAGATTTGCCAATTAATTTATATCAAATTCAATGGAAATTTCGTGATGAAATAAGGCCAAGGTTTGGAATAATGCGGGGCAGGGAGTTTTTAATGAAAGATGCTTATTCTTTTGATTTAGATCAAGAGGCAGCGGAGGAAACTTATAAAAAATATTATAAATTATATTTAAATATTTTTAAGAAATTAGGGGTAACGGCAATCCCTGTAAAAGCTGACAATGGGGAGATAGGAGGAGATTTAAGCCATGAGTTTCATATTTTGGCAGATACAGGGGAAAGCATTGTTTATGCTGAAAAAGGGCTTTTTGATAAAATTGATAAAAACATCTATGATTTTCAAGAATTAAAAGATTATTATGCTGTGGCAGGTGAAAAATACGATGTTAAGCAAGCGGTAAGTAAGGATATTGTTACTAAAAAAGGAATTGAGGTAGGGCATATTTTTAATTTTGGACAAAAATATTCAAAAGCTATGAATGCCAAGGTTTTGGATCAAAACGGCAAGAATGTTTTTGTTAATATGGGATCTTATGGTATAGGGGTCTCAAGAATAGTAGCTGCTATTATTGAGTGTTTTAACGATGACAAGGGAATTATCTGGCCAAAAGAAGTGGCACCATTTCAAATAATCATCATCCCATTGCAAATGAAGGATAAAGATCTCTGTGCTAAAGCTGAGGAAATATACAAAAATTTATTAGCACAAAACAACAATATTGCTTTGGATGATCGAAAAAAATCATTAGGAGAAAAGCTTGCCAGCAATGATTTAATAGGAATTCCTACTCAAATCAGACTAGGCTCAAGAAACCACAAAAACGGAGAGTTAGAAATAAAAGATAGAAAAACAGGAAAAACTGATATTGTTACTTATCAAAATTTAGAAAAATATTTAAAAAATATTATATAAAGTCCCAACATACAAGCAGTAAAAACCAAAAAAGTTATTAGTTTTTTTATATTTTTTGCTAAAACATAACCCCAATGTTTCACATGAAATATCAAAATGCAATCAAGATGTTTCACGTGAAACATTATAAAAAAAGTTAGAAATAAAAAGAAAGCCTGATGTTTCACGTGAAACATTTTAAAAAAGACAAGAACAAAAGGTCAGGTCCTTTTAACAACCTTCGTGAAACACAGTCAAGATGTTTCACGTGAAACATTTTAAAAAAGACAAGAACAAAAAAAAGAGCAGGTCTTTTTAACAATCTTCGTGAAATACAATCAAGATGTTTCACGTGAAACATTTTAAAAAAGACAAGAACAAAAGGTCAGGTCCTTTTAACAACCTTCGTGAAACATAATCAAGATGTTTCACGTGAAACATCATAAAAAAAGTTAGAAATAAAAAGAAAGCCTGATGTTTCACGTGAAACATTTTAAAAAAGACAAGAACAAAAAAAAGAGCAGGTCTTTTTAACAATCTTCGTGAAACATAATCAAGATGTTTCACGTGAAACATTTTAAAAAAGATAAGAACAAAAAAAAGGGCAGGTCTTTTTAATAATCTTCGTGAAACATAATCAAGATGTTTCACGTGAAACATAGGCAAGGTTTTTTTTATTATTCAACTAGCTCTTTTAACTAGCACATTATTAACTAAAAATAGTGTAATTAACTAGATACCACTTTTGCAGGAATGACGATTTAGCTATTTTTGTAAGGCTTGCACAAGAATATATTATTCTTTTCTTTATGAATATAGCATCCTAACAAGTAGAACATATTGCAATACACAAGTATTCTTAGAGATTTACGAGGGGTAGGCTTTTTGTTGTAAGCCTAAAAAGCTTGTGATAAAAAAAAGGATTACCTAGTTTAGCTAAAAGTAAACTACTCCTAACTTTGTCATATTTTAGTTATATGAAAAAATATTTTGTAGGATTGTTAGGGTATTAGGGTTTTTTTGTGGTTGTTTTTTGAGTGTAGTGCCTACCTATTCTTTTGTGTTGCATATAAATATTTTCGTGTTAGGATAGTCTTTTTAACCAAAAAAATATATTTAAAATGTTTATAAGAACAAAGAAATCACCAAAAAGCCCTAGAAAATCTGTGCAGATAGTTGAAAACATAAGAATTGGGAATCAAGTTAAGCAAAAAATAGTTCATTATGTAGGAGTTGCATCAGATGATCACGAAGAAGAAAAACTAAGGAATCTTGCAAAAGAAATAATTATCAAAAAAACTAAAGAAAGAGAAGTTCTTTCAAAACAAGGATCTTTATTTGCTGAAGAAGATTTACCCCATTTGATCCAAAAAAAACAAGGAAGAAAAAAACAAAAAAGCATAGAAGATATATTACCGACATCTAAAGTGTTATTAGATGATATAGAAGAAGAAAAAAGAATAAGTGATGGTATTTTTGAAGTAGGAGGAAAACTATTTGATGATATAGGTTTTGATCAATTGTTAAAAAATAGAAATGATAAAAAACTTTTGAAAGATTTAGTATTATCAAGAATAATAAATCCTACAAGTAAGCTAAAAACTCATAATATACTGGGGGAAGAATTTAACAAGGAATATGATTTAAATAGAATATATAGAATAATGGATAAATTGCATTTAGAGATTGATGAGATGAAAAATTTATCTTTTCAAAAGACTAAAAGATTGTTTGGAGGAAAAATAGATTTATTGTTATTTGATGTAACTACTTTATATTTTGAATCAATAAACACAGATGATTTAAGGAATTTTGGATATAGTAAAGATCATAGATTTAATACAACCCAAATAGTGTTGGCATTGGCTACTAATCAAGAGGGTTTGCCAGTTGGTTATGAGTTATTTAGTGGCAATACAGCAGAAGTAAAAACACTAATAACAACAATAGAGGGTTTTGGTAAATATTTAGATATAAAAGAGGTATATTTTTGTGCAGATAGGGCGATGTTTAGCGATGCTAATTTAGAGTTACTTGAGCAAAAAGGGTATAAATATGTGGTAGCAGCAAAATTAAGAAATTTGGATAAGAAAACAAAAGAATCAATATTAGATGAAAAAAATTATAGGGGAGAATTAGTAGGAAATGATTTTGGGTTTATATCAGAGTTTGAATATAAAGGTAGAAGACTAATTACCAGCTACAAATCAAAAAGAGCAAGAAAAGATTTAAAGCAAAGAATGAAGATTTTAGAGAAGTTAGAAAAAATGTCAGATAAGAATGGTAATATCACTGGACAAAAGTTGGTATCTAATAGTGGAGTAAAAAAATATGTTAAAAAGTTAGATGGACAGGTAGCTATTAATAATTTGAAAATAGTAGAAGAGGAAAAATGGGATGGTTTACATGGAGTTATTACTAATGATAAAACAGGGAAAGCGAGTGAGATTGTATCTAGATACAGTAACTTATGGGTTATAGAGGAATCATTTAGGATAAATAAGCATGATTTAAAAATGAGACCTATTTTTCATTTTAAGAAGGAGAGAATAGAATCTCATATAGCAATGTGTTATATGAGTTTTTCAATTATTAGAAATATAGAATATCAATGTAATTTAACTCAAAAAATTAGCCCTAAAGAAATTATTAGTTGTTTAAGAAAAGTTGAGTCTTCAATTTATATTCACAAAAAAACTAAAGATAGATATTTAGTTCCAGGGTATTTTAATAATAAAATGGCTAAAATTTATAAAACTTTTAATATTATTAGAAATAGAGATGCTCAAATTTACCTAAATTAATTCCACAATATTATAAAATAATGTAGTGCCTAAAAAATAGCAAACCCTTCTAACTCAAGGCTTTAGAGACCTTTTTATTTTTAAAAATGACAAAGTCGGGAACAAGTAGAACATATTGCAATACACAAGTATTCTTAGAGATTTACGAGGGGTAGGCTTTTTGTTGTAAGCCTAAAAAGCTTGTGATAAAAAAAAGGATTACCTAGTTTAGCTAAAAGTAAACTACTTATTCGCATGGAAAATAAAATATACTAATCTAATTTGGTATAGTAAAAATAGTTTTTCTTTAAAATTCTTGCATAATCCATCTCGTTTTTATTTTATGAAAACAGCTTTTTCTATTATGAGTTTTTCAAGCTCACAATAAAAAAAATAATGAAAGAGATAGATTTGAATAAAAAGCTTTCTAATCTATCATTTCCGCAATAAGAAATGCCAATTCTATGGATTGAGACGAGTTTAATCTTGGGTCGCAATGGGTTTTGTATCTGTTTTTTAAATCTTCTTCATTAATTTTTTGTTTGCCACCAAGACATTCAGTAACATTTTGTCCCGTCATTTCAATGTGGATACCTCCTGCATAAGAGTCTTGTTTTTTATGAATATTAAAAAAACATTCTACTTCTTTTATTATATTGTCAAATCTTCTAGTTTTATAATTGTTAGAAGATGTTTCTGTGTTGCCATGCATAGGATCACAAGACCAAATAACATTTAGATTCTTTTCTTGCACAGCAGTTATTAATCTTGGCAATTTATTTTTTATTATTTTAGCCCCCATTCTAACTATTAAAGTTAATCTTCCTTTTTCATTATCAGGGTTTAATATTTTTATTAGTTTAATAAGTTCTTCTGGCTCCATTGTAGGACCAACTTTTGTGGCTATAGGGTTGTAAATGCCTCTAAAAAATTCTATATGGGCTTCTGTCAAGTTTCTAGTTCTCTCTCCAATCCACAGCATATGTGCAGAGCAATTATAGAATTTGTTATTTTTTGGATTTTTTCTAATTAAAGATTCTTCATAATTAAGCAATAATGCTTCGTGAGATGAAAAGAATGTCGCTTTTTTATAATCTTCTTGTGAAGATAAATTAAAACCACAGGCATTAAAAAAATCTACGGATTTTTTTATCTCACTGATAGTTTTTGCTAATTTTCTATCATTTCCAGCAAAATTATGTAGCCAGCTATAAATATTATCTATGCTAGCAAAACCACCAGAGGCCAAAGCTCTTAAATAATTTAAAGTTACACCTGATTGCTTATATACTTTTATCATATTTTCAGGATTTGGAATTCTTGCTTTTTTGTCTAATAAAATAGAATTCACCATATCCCCTCTATAGCTAGGATAGGTTTGTCCATTTATTATTTCGGTATCAGATGATCTAGGTTTGGCAAATTGTCCTGCAATTCTACCAACTTTTACCACAGATTTTCCAGAAACATACATTAAAGTCATCGTCATTTGCAACATAACTTTAAAATATTCTTGCAAATTTTCTTCATTAAATTCTAAAAAACTTTCAGCACAATCTCCTCCTTGCAATAAAAAAGATTTTCTTTCACAAACATTTTTTAATTCCATTTTAAGATTGTCAATTTCATCAAAAAAAACTAAGCTAGGCATGTTTTTTAATTTTGCTTCTGTTTGCTTCAAAGATTTTTGATCTGGATATAGAGGCTGTTGTTTTATAACACAATTTCTCCAGCTATTGATTTGCCATTCTTTATTGCTCATTTTTTCATAATTTAAAAAATTTCTATTGTATATTTACTAGTTTTTTTTATAATAAAAACAGCTTTTTAAAACTCATATAGAAGAATAGAAGATATTATTAAGATTTTAATATTTAATTATATATAACACATAAATTATGGTCAATCAAATTAAGTATTTAGAATATAAAAAAAACATAGCTTTTCAAGGAATAGAAGGGGCAAATTCTCATTTAGTTTGTCTCGAACATTTTCCTAATGCTCATTTAAAAAATTTTTTAACTTTTGAGGATGTTTTTCAAGCTGTAGAAAAAAAAGATTGTTCAATAGCTATTATACCTTTTGAAAATTCTTATGCAGGTAGAGTAGCAGAGATTCATCAATTAATTAATTCAACAAGTCTTTATATTGTTGCAGAATTTTCTCTTGAGATAGTTCATCATTTAGCAGGATTAAAAAAAAGTAATTTATCTGAAATAACAAATGTTATTTCTCATCCTCAAGCTCTTTTGCAATGCAGAAAAAATTTAAAAAAATATAATTTAAAATCTGCACCTTTTACCAACACAGCTCTTGCTGCTCAAAAAATATTTTTAGATAATGATAAGTTCCAAGCTTGTTTATGCAGTGATTTAGCCATAAAATTAAATAATTTAAAAATTTTAAAAAAAAATTTTCAAGATGAGAGTAATAATAAAACTATTTTTATAGCTCTTGCTAAAAAAATGGATGAGTTACCTAGCAAAACTGACAAAAAAATTACATCTTTATTGTTTTCTGTCAAAAATATTCCAGCAGCTATCTATAAATCTTTAGAAGGATTTGCACAAAACAACATAAATCTATTAAAATTAGAAAGCTATATTCCTAGCACATCTTCAAAAGAAGCTTCTTTTTTTATTAGTTTTGAAGGGGCAAAAGATGATGTTGCTTGTCAATCAGCTTTAAAAGAGTTAGAAAAATATACTACAGAAATAAAATTATTGGGAGTTTATGATATGTCTTTTAAAAGAGGTAATTAATTTTTATGAAAAAACGAGAAACTACTTCAGAATTTTTAAGAAAAGCAATAAGGTCAAAAAAAACAGATAGAGTTTCTATTAATGAGTTAAAAATATCTCTGCATGAAAGAGGTTTTGCCATTTTATTGATGTTTTTTGCTTTGCCAATGTCTGTGCCAGCTCCTTATGTGCCAGGTCTTACTACTTTATTTTCTGTACCTATCTTTATTTTGTCTGGACAAATGATGTTTGGGGTGGATTCTCCTTATATTCCTAAATATTTGGCAAAAAAAACTATCAAAAGGAGTTTTTTTCGGTTTTTGATTCTAAAATCATCTCCTTTGCTTAGAAAAATAGAAAGATTTTTAAAACCTAGATTGTTTTTTTTTAGTTCAGCAAAAGGAAATCAATTAATTGGGTTTTTCTCTCTCATTTTCTCCATATCCATAGCCCTACCACTACCATTCACTAATTTCATCCCCGCACTTGCCATCGTAATTATGTCTTTAGGTTTGCTAAGTCATGATGGTTTCACAGTTTTTATAGGAATTCTGATAGGCTTTGTAGGCCTAGCATTTACCGCCGGAATAATTATGTTTGGTAAGCAAATAATCATCCAAATCAAAAACTTATTTATTTGATAGGATTGCTAAATAAGATAAAGAGATTCTAAGAAAAAATTACCTAGCAAAAAAACATTAGAAGATTTTGATTTTTCTTATCAGCCTTTTATTGATAAAAAACTGAATAATTATTTATCTCCTGATTTATTCATTTTAGTATAGTAGAAATTATTTTTTTGGCTTATGGGAAAATTTAGAAAATTTAAATAGTATTATCTATGAAAACTACAAATTTAGAAATTATATCTGATATTAATACTTCTTTTTGGATTTCTGCTAATGCGGGGTCTGGGAAGACTTATGTTATTATTAAGAGAATTTTGGCTTTATTATTATCTAATGTTCCTGCTAGAAAAATTCTAGCAATAACTTTTACTAATGTTGCAGCAGATGAAATGAGATCTAGGGTGATTGATCAACTGGTTGCCTTAGATAATTTATCTATAAGTAATTTAGAGGCATTTTTAATAGAGTTATTTCCCAAAAAAGATAGTTTTTTGCAAGATGAATTAAAAAAAAGCAAATTTTTAATCAGCTCTCTTTTAAAAGAGAAGCAAAATATTAATATTTTAACAATCCATTCTTTTTGTCAGAAAATTCTTCAAGAGTTCTCTTTAGAAAGTGGCTTTTCTCAAAATATTAGGATCTTAGATGAAAATATTTCCAATATTATTAAAGAAGAAGTATTTAATCAGCTATTTTCTAATCAATATTCAAAAGGTTTACTAAAAGATTTAAGTGCAAAATATCATTCCAACACCATAGAAGATATTTTGCAAAATATTATAGATAACAGAATAAAAATATCTTATATTCTAAAAAAACACCCTTCTTTTGCAGAATATAAGAAAAATTTATATTTTTATTTAGAAATAGAGGAAGATTTTACTATAAAAAATCTTTTTGAGAGATTTAAGGAAGAAAATAGTGAGTTTTTTGCTTTTTTACCTCAATTACAAGCAGAAATTCAAAAAAATGGCAATAAAACTGACCTAATAAGAGCAGAATCTATGTCAGAATTAATAAAAATTCTAAAAAACCATAATTTTAAAGAATTTTTTTCTTTATTAACTGAAATATTTTGCAAAAAAGATTTAAAATTCAAAGATTTTGGTAAGAAAATAACAGAAATATTTGCTTATCAATTACAAAATTTCAAAAAAAACTACCAAGAATTTTTTATGCTTAAAAGAAAAATAAGTTTAGCAGAAGAAACAATTGATATGCTATCTATTGCACAAATTTTTCTAAAATATTATGAACAAGTTAAAATAACAAAAAATTTCATTGATTATGATGATATTATAATCAAAACTTTGGATTTATTGCAAGATCCAAAACATAGAGAAAATATTTTATATAAATTAGATTTTTCAACAGATCATTTATTGCTAGATGAAGCTCAAGACACTAGCCCTTGGCAGTGGGGAATAGTACAATTATTGCTAGAAGATTTTTTTGTCAATTTAGAAAATCAAAAAAGTTTTTTTATTGTAGGAGATAAAAAGCAATCAATTTATTCATTCCAAGGAGCAGATTCTTTGTTATTTAATCAAATAAAAAATGAGTTTGAGCAAAAATTAAAAGAGAAGTCGCAAAATTTGGAAGAGATTATTTTAGATAAATCATATAGGTCAGAAAAACCAATTTTAACTTTAGTAGATGATATTATTCAGCAAAAAAAAGAGATTTTTTGCAATGAAGTTGAGCATAAAACAGCAAGGGATAAGCAAAAAAGTAGCATAAAAATTTTTAAATTTAAGCAGGAAGAAAAAAAGAAAAAAACAGAAAAAGATTTTTGGAATTATCCCAAAAAAGTTGTTTTAAAAAATACTGAATATGATAAGCCAGCCCAGATATTAGCTCAAGAAATAACAAAACTTCTTAACTCAAAAGAAATTTTAAGTTCTACAAAAAAAGAAATTAAGGCAAAGGATATTTATATTTTAACTAGAGATAAAAAGAGTTTTTCTGCCATTTTAAAGGCTCTTACTCAAGAAAAAATAGCAGTAAGTAGTGATTTTAAGTCAAACTTAAAAGATTATGTAATTATTATGGATTTAATTTCATTTTTACATTTTATTTATTTTCCTCAAGATGATTTAAACCTTGCTTGCATCCTAAAATCACCATTATGTTCATTAAATGAGCAAGAATTATATGAAATAACAGCTAACAGAGGAGAAAAAACTATTTTTCAATATTTAGCACAAGAAAAACAAGAAATTTTCGCGGTTCTTAATGATTTAATTGAAAAAGAATCATTATTTCATTTAGATGAATGGTATTTGTATCTTTTGGAAACATTAGATCTTAAAAAAAAATATTTAGAAATTTATGGGGCAAAATATAACTTTTTATTCAAAAAGTTTTTTGATATTTTAAATAGTTATAGAAATTATTCACAAAATAATTATAATTTTCTAGAATTTATTTCTAAAAATGAAATAGGGATAAAACAAGAAATAGATATAAAAGAAAATAATGTTAAATTAACTACTATTCATTCTGCCAAAGGGCTAGGTTCCCCTGTCGTTTTTTTATTTAGTAAAGCCTCTACCCCTGATCAAAATAAGTTTTTTTTTGATAATAGAAATAATCTAATTTTTTACAAAACTAAAGATAATCCAGAACATTTTATAGCTGATTTGCAAGAAATAAAAAACCATTTTGCTAATGAAGAATTAAGGTTGTTTTATGTGGCATTAACTAGGGCCAAAGATTATCTTTTTACTATTTCTTGTAAAAAAAATAATTGGCAAGATTTGCTAGAAAATTCAGCAAGAAATTTACAATTTACAGAAAATGAGGATTATTTTGAGCATATTATTGATAATAAAATAATCAAAGAAAATGTTGAGATAGCTAATTTAGAAGATTTTGATTTTAGCAATAATTATGGTTTTGAAAAAAATAAATCTGGGCAAAAAAAGATACAAATATCAAGCGGAAAAATTGATAGCTCTTCTCAAAATATTTTGTTAGGAAGAACTTATCACAATATTTTTTATTTTATTTCTCAAAATATTAATTCAACTGATTTTTTGGAGAAATTAGAGCTTTTTCTCAAAAATTATCAAAAATTCTTTAGCAAAAAAGAATTATTGAATATTAGTAAAAATATCAATGAGATTTTATCTGATAAAAAAACAACACAATTATTATTTAAGGAAGATGGTCAATTTGAATATTTTTTAACTGCTCAAAAAAATGATATTATTATTTCAGGACAAATTGATAGATTTATAAAATTAGCAAATGAGCAATATTTAATTATTGATTATAAATATGAAAAATCTTGTAATGGAGTAAAAAAATCTTATCAAGATCAATTACAAAAATATCATTATTTGTTAAAAGAAAATTTTACTGATGCAACAACTATAAGAAAAGCTATTTTTTTTATTATAGATAAAAAATTGATTTATATTTAATGTTTTTATTTTATAATTATTTCTAATTATTAACATATTAAAAAAAATTATGACAAATACTACAAACGATGCTAAGTTTGAGCAAGATGTTTTGAAATCAGATCTACCTGTATTAGTAGATTTCTGGGCAGAATGGTGCGGACCTTGCAAAAAATTAACTCCAATAATAGATGAATTAGCACAAACATATCAAGGAAAAATAAAAGTTTTTAAAGTAAATATAGAAGACAGTCCAGAATCTCCAACAAAATATGGCGTAATGTCAATACCGAATTTAGTTCTTTTTAAAGACGGAAAAAGCATAGCCCAAAGAGCAGGCTTTACTGACAAAGATATTTTAACTGAATGGATTAATGGTAATATTTAGTTGTGATGCTATGCCACACAGATAGCTAAACATCTTTTTGGCTATAGGTCAATTATAAAGCTAAAATAGTATAAGAGTCTTAAAATAGCTATTTCTTTTAGCATTTAAAATTATTGCTTTTTTTAGCCTAATTGTCTGTAAGAAATAATTTTAATTTTTTGGATCTAATCGGATGTTTTAGTTTTTTTAATGCTTTTGCTTCAATCTGCCTGATTCTTTCCCTAGTTACTGAAAATTGTTTTCCTACCTCTTCTAAAGTGTGATCCGTTCTCATACCAACACCGAACCTCATTCTAAGCACTCTTTCTTCTCTTGGAGTAAGTGTTGCTAATGCTTTTGTAGTTAAGTTTTTTAAATTAGAAGCGATGGCAGCATCAATTGGCAAAACAGCATTAGTATCTTCAATAAAATCTGATACTGTACTTTCATCATCATCTCCAATGGGATTTTCTAAACTTACAGGATCTTTAGCAATTTTCATAATTTTTCTAATTTTTTCCAAAGGAATACATAGTTTTTTTGATAATTCTAATTGAGTAGGCTCTCTATTTAATTCTAAAGCCATTTGCTTAGAAGTTCTAACTATTTTGTTAATAGTTTCAATCATATGAACAGGTATTCTAATAGTTCTTGATTGATCTGCTATGGACCTTGTAATCGCTTGCCTAATCCACCAAGTGGCATAGGTTGAGAATTTGTAACCCCTTCTATATTCAAATTTATCTACAGCCTTCATTAAGCCAATATTACCTTCTTGAATTAAGTCTAAAAACTGCAATCCTCTATTAGTATATTTTTTTGCAATAGAAATAACTAATCTTAAATTAGCTTCTATCATTTCTTTCTTTGCCGTATTAGATTTAGTCTCTCCATCTTGCACTTTTCTTACCAAGTCTCTATATTCACTGATAGGCAGACCAGCTTCTTTAGCAATAGCTGATATCTCTTTTAGGTTTTCTAAAAAATCTTCATCTTCTATAATTAAACTAATGTTTTTTGCCTTAGAATCTTTTAATAAAGTTGCTAAATCAACATTAATTTCATTATCTTGATAAATATTCAAAAATTTCTCTCGAGCTATTTTGTAAGTTCCAGCAATTTTTATGATATTCCCTTCATATTTCCTTAAATTATTATTTAAATTATAAATTTTTTCAATAATTAATTCTATGAATTTACCGTTAAAAAATATTTCTTCTATTTCTGTTTGAAATTCGCTGATAAGTTTTTCTAATTTATCTATTTCTTTTTGTGGTGCTTTTTTTCCTTCTAATGCAGAATATAATTTTTCTTCTTGAATATGTAATATTTTGTTACATACTTTTGCAACATTGTCAAATGACTCTAAAATAAATGGCATCAAAGCTTTTTCCATAATAGATGGGGATAAATGCCCATCTCCTTCCATCATTTCTGCATAGTTTTCATCATCATCATCATCATCATCATCTAGGTCTAAAAACTCATTTTTTTCTTCTTCTTCTGTTTCTTCAGGAAGATCTTCATCGTAATTATCAAATTTATATGAGTAAGATGCATCTAAATCAATAATATCTCTTAGCAATTTTTCTTCATTTGCTACATCATCATATAAAGTTACAAACTCCTTCATTGCAATTGGACTAGAACATAAGGCAGTTATCATTTCTTTTTTGCCTTCCTCAATCTTTTTAGCAATCTCAACTTCTCCTTCTCTGGTAAGTAATTCTACTCCTCCCATAGATTTTAAATACATATGGACAGGATCATCATTTTCATTTGCATTATCTATGATAAGAGATTTACTAGATTCTTCTAATTCAGCAATTTCTTTATCCTCTAAAATTTTTATAGAAGAACTTGAAATAGTATTAAGTATCGCTTCTATTTTATCACTATCTTCGCTAGTTAAAGCATTGTTGATCTCAGTATAAGTTAGAAAACCTTGTCTCTTACCTTTGACAATTAGTTTTTTTACTACAACATTTAGACCCATTTCTATTTCTTTTTTATAATCTTTTCTTTTTACCATATTTTTATTTATTTAAGAATTAAGATTGTAAGCTATAAATAAATTATATAAGACCGTTAATTAGTTCCATAATGCAATATTCAAAAAATCTTTTGCTAAAAAATATCAAATACTCTACCAACTGTCAACCAATATTAATATTCAGCAACAATTTTAAATTCAAAAACATAAATAGCAATTTTGTTTTAGTATATTGATTTTTAAGATTTTTCTTTTATTTTGTATTACTAATTATTTTGCAACCTTTGATAAAAAATATAAACAATTCAAAAACAATGTCTAAAATACAAGAAATAAAAACTCCAACTTTAGGAGAATCAGTTAGTGAAGCAACAATTGCCAGTTGGCATAAAAAAGTAGGTGATGTTGTTACTAAAGATGAGCTGTTAATTGAAATAGAAACAGATAAAGTTACTTTAGAGGTGGTTGCCCCTACAAACGGTGTTTTAGTAGAAATTATTGCCAATGAAGATGATGATGTAACGGAAGGAGATCTGATTGCAAAAATTGAAGAAAAAGATATTTCTCAAATGACAAAAGCAGTAGAAGAGCCAAAAGTTCAAGTAGAATTAGCTGTAAAAACCAAATCAATTGCAAAAATAGATGCACCTTTATCACCTGCTCCAAGAAAAATCATTGCAGATAATAATTTAGATAAAAACAGCATAGCAGGAACTGGAAAAGATGCTAGAATCACCAAAGCTAATGTATTAAATCACTTGGCCTCATCTACGAAAGCTCCAGCAAGAAAAACAGGAGAAAAACCTGTAAGAAAAGTAAAAATGTCTAAATTAAGACAAGTTATAGCAGCTAGATTAAAAGAATCACAAAATACAGCAGCAATTTTATCTACTTTTAATGAGGTGGATATGACTAATCTAATTAATTTAAGAGCTGAATATAAAGATGAATTTTTAGAAAAATATGGAGTAAAATTAGGTTTTATGTCTTTTTTTGTCAAAGCTGTAACTAAAGTTTTAAAAGAAATACCTGCTATTAATTCTGAAATTGAAGATAAGCACATTATTTATAAAGAATTTTATGATATTGGTGTGGCAGTTGGATCTCCTCAAGGTTTAGTAGTGCCGATAGTAAGAGATGCAGATTTATTATCTTTAGCAGAAATTGAAACAGACATTGTAGGATTAGCGGTAAAGGCAAGAGATGGAAAATTAGCAATGGAAGAATTAACGGGTGGTAGTTTTACTATTTCAAACGGTGGAGTTTATGGTTCTATGCTTTCTACTCCAATTATCAACCCACCGCAATCAGCAATTTTAGGGATGCACAACATCCAAGAAAGAGCGATGGTGGTTAATGGTGAAATAAAAATCAGAAAAATGATGTATCTTGCTTTATCTTATGATCATAGATTAATTGATGGTAAAGAGGCGGTTACATTTTTAGTAAGATTAAAAGAAGAAATTGAAAATCCTAAAAGATTATTATTATCTTTATAGGATTGGTGCAGGCTGTGCGAAATTAGAAAAATGCTCGGGGTAATAGCTCCCCCTCAAGGGGGGAGCGGTTGCTCCGAGTTTTTATTCACATTTGCAGTTTTTATGATGATGGTAATGGAAAATTGTAACTGTAAGCAGTGTAAATGCTCAACAGATTAAAAAACTGTACATAACAACCTTAATTTTAAAAAAAATGATTGAAAAAAAATTTGACTTGGTGGTAATTGGTGGAGGACCTGCTGGTTATGTTGCTGCTATTAGAGCTTCGCAATTAGGTTTTAGAACTGCTTGTGTTGAGAAAAGAAAACTTTTGGGTGGGACTTGCTTGAATGTTGGTTGTATACCGTCTAAGACTTTACTAGAAATAACTCATCATTATCAGGAGGCCAATCATAATTTTGCTGATTTAGGAATTGAGTTAGCTCAAAAAGCTAAGATAAACATTGAGCAGATGATGAAAAAAAAATCAGAAGTTATTTCAGGATTAGGTGCAGGAATTTCAATGTTACTTAAAAAAAACAAAGTAACTCATATAGAAGGAGCAGCTACTATTTTAAAAGAAGGTGAGGTGGCGATTCATAATAATGATTCATCTGATAAAATTTTCGCTAAGAAAATTTTGATAGCTACTGGATCAGAGGTTGCTAAAATTCCAAATATTGAGATTGATAAAAAAAGCATTATTTCTTCTGATGGTGCTTTAGATTTAAAAAAAGTGCCCAAAAAAATGATTTTGATAGGTGGTGGAGTAATTGGTTTAGAACTTGGTTCTGTTTGGGGAAGATTGGGAGCTGAAATTGAGGTAATAGAATTTATGGATAGAATTTGCCCTGCAATGGATGAAGAAATATCAAAGAATTTTCTAAGAACTTTAAAAAAACAAGGTATGAATTTTAGATTAAAACATAAAGTATTATCTGCCAATAAAGAAAAAAATGGAATGGTGAAAGTTGAGATAGAAAACATTAAAAGTGGGGCTAAAGAAATTTTGCAAGCAGATACTGTGTTGGTTGCAGTTGGCAGAAAACCATATACTGAGAGTTTAGGATTGAAAGAAATTGGCTTAAAAACAGATGAACGAGGCTTTATTGAGGTAGCTAATAATTTTGAGACTAATATAAAAAATGTTTTTGCGGTAGGTGATGTAATTACTGGTCCTATGCTTGCTCACAAAGCCGAAGAAGAGGCGGTGGTTGCAGTGGAGATGATGGCAGGTCAATCGGGGCATATAGATTATGATTTAATTCCATCGGTAATTTATACATATCCAGAAATAGCATCAGTGGGCTTAACAGAAGAACAGTTAAAGAAAAAGAACATAGCTTACAAAATAGGAAAATTTCCTATGATAGCAAATTCAAGAGCAAGGGCTACTTTTTCTGATCAGGGTTTTGTAAAAATTTTGGCTTGTCAAACAACAGATAAAGTTTTGGGCTGTCATATAATATCTAGGGATGCTGGAAATTTAATTCATCAAGTAGCAGGAGTAATGGAGTTTGGGGCAAGTAGTGAAGATATTGCAAGAACTTGCCATGCACATCCTACCTTAAACGAATCAATTAAAGAAGCTGCTTTAGCAGTAGATAAAAGGCAAATTCATTCTTAAATTTAGCAAAAAATGACAAAAAATTTCTTATCATTAGCTGATTTTTCTAAACAAGAATTATTGGATATTTTAATATTGGCAAAAAAGCTAAAAAACAATCTTGTAAATAATTTACTACAAGGAAAGCAACTTGCAATGATTTTTGAGAAAACATCAACAAGAACAAGGGTTTCTTTTGAGGTTGGTATTAATCAATTAGGAGGGCAGGCGATATTTTTAGATAATAAAAGCTCTCAACTGGGTAAGGGCGAGACAATAGCAGATACAGCAAGGGTTTTGTCAAGATATGTGGATATTATTATGATTAGAGCAAATTATCATAAAGACATAGAAGAGCTGGCAAAGTTTGCTACAGTACCAGTTATCAATGGTTTGAGTGATTTTAATCATCCTTGTCAAATAATGGCTGATTTGCTAACAATTTCAGAAAAAAAAGCAAAGAATTTTGAGGATTTGCTGATTTCTTGGATTGGAGATGGCAATAATATGTTAAATTCTTATTTGAATGCTTGCTTGGTGCTTGGTTTTAAAATGCAACTAGCTTTACACAAAGATTATTATCCCAACAAAATATTAATTGCAAAAGCACAAGAGAAAAATTTAATTACTATTTATGATAATAGTTTTGCAGCAGCAAAAGATGCAGATGTTGTTATGGCTGATACTTTTATTTCTATGGGAGATGAGAATCAAGAACAAAAATCAGCTGATTTCAAAGATTTTATAGTAACTAGTCAAATAATAAAAAATGCTCAAAAAGATGCTATTTTTATGCATTGTTTACCAGCATATAGAGGTCAGGAAGTAACAGAAGAGGTTTTGGAGAGTGAAAATTCGGTAATATTTGATCAGGCAGAAAACAGATTGCATATTCAAAAAGCAATAATGATAACATTATTAAAAAACAAGTGAGAATTTATATAGAGGAGGAGGCTTTTTTATATCCTAGAGTAGAAAAATTATTAACATCATATCCCAATGCAGAAAAAATTATTTGCCATCATTATGGAGAGATCTTTAATTTAAAAAATCAGAATTTTCGTATTCAAAAAGAGCAAAAACCTGCTTTGATTATTGCAGTAAAAAAAGGTAAGAAAGTTTTGCCTACTCCAGAAAATTTTGGCATAGGAGAAAAAAACAATAATTTCTATTTTTCTCATATGCAAAACTGTCTCTATGATTGTAGATATTGTTTTTTGCAAGGTATGTATGCTTCTGCAAATTATTTATGGTTTGTTAATTATGAAGATTTTTTTTTAGAAATTGAAGAAAAAATAAAATTTTTGGTCAAAGAAAAAATATATTTTTTTTCAGGATATGATTGTGATTCTTTAGCAATGGAAAATATCACTAATTTTGCTAGTGAATTTTTGCCATTTTTTCAGAATCAGTCGCAAAATGCTATTTTAGAATTTAGGACAAAATCTATCAACATAAAGGAATTTTTGCATAGGGAGGTGATAAAAAATGTCTTGATAGCTTTTTCATTTACCCCAGAAGAGATTTCTAAAAAAGTAGAGCATAAAACTGCCACAATTAGGGCAAGAATTGAGACAATGTGCAAATTAAGTAAGCTGGGTTGGCAAGTGGGAATTAGATTAGATCCTATAATTTATCACAAAAATTATCAAGAGCAATATCAAAAATTATTAGTAGATTTATTCAAAGAATTAGATGGTAATAATTTACATTCCATCAGTATTGGAGCTTTGCGATTTCCTAAAAAAATGTATGAGAAAATTAGCAAATTATATAAAGAAGAGCCATTGCTTAGTTATAAATTAGAAAAAAGAGAAAATATGGTTTCTTATTCTAAAGAAATAGAAGATGAAACACAGGATTATATTACTGATTTGTTAAAAAAATATGTGGATAATAAGATAATTTTTTCTTGCTCTTAATATACTAAAACAATTTAGTTTTTAAATATAAAAAATTTCCTCTTTTTGCAGGGAGGTTAAAGATTTTTTGAGATACAGGTTTGATTTTAATTTTATTATCTAGTAAAATTTCTATAGCCCATTCATATCTACTCATTGGATTGTTTTTGGTTAAATGAAAAAGACCTTTTTTGTTGTTTTTTAGAGCTTTGATGGTTTTTTCTACTATAAATTTTGTATCTGTAGGACAAGATATTTCATCATCTGCAATTTGCAATGTTTCTTGATTTTTTGCCCATTCTAAAACTTTTTTAGGAAAATTCTGCACCCCATCTCCATAAAGCCAGCTCACTCTAAAAATCAAATAATTATCCTGCAAAACATTCTGAAGAGCAATTTCTCCTGCTAATTTGCTTTTGCCATATTCATTTAGCGGATTAGTTTGATCTTCTTCTGCATAGCCATCCTGTTTTTCTCCATCAAAAACATAATCTGTGGAATAATGAACTAATTTTGCATTTATTTTTTTACTAATTTTAGCCAAATTCTCTACCGCTTTCTCATTAATTAAAAAAGCCTCTTTATTATCTGCCTCAGAATCATCTACCTTATTATAAGCTATGCAATTAATAATAATTTGTGGATTTATTAAAGAAATTTTTTTTTCTATTTTTAAAAAATTGCTAACATCCACATCTTTTCTGCCCCAAGCAATAAAATCTTGCTTGTTATTATGCAAATACTGCTCAAATGCTTTGCCTAATTGTCCATTTTTACCTAAAACCAAGTATTTTATCATTTTGTTACCCCCTGCCATCTTTTAATTAAAGAAGTTTCTATATCCAGCAAATCCAAAACCCTGCCAACGGTATGATTTATTATATCATCTAAAGATTTGGGCTTGATATAAAAAGCAGGGACAGGAGGCATAATTATTGCTCCACAATCAGATAATTTTTTCATATTTTCTAAATGAATGGAATGTAACGGAGTTTCTCTCAATAAAATAATAAGTTTTTTTCTTTCTTTTAAAATAACATCAGCAGATCTAGAAATTAAATTATCAGTATTTCCCGTTGCAATTGCTGACATTGTTCTAATTGAGCAAGGAGCAATAATCATCGCATCACTTTGATGCGAGCCACTAGAAATGCAAGCAGAAATATCTTTATGAGCATAATGATAATCTGCCATTTTTTGTAAATCATCTAGCTTTAAAATAAGCTCCTCTTTGATGGTGATATGAGTAGAATTAGAAATAATAAGATGAGAGTTTATTTTCTTTGTTGCAGACAGAACCTCTAGCAATCTCTGTCCATAAATTGCTCCACTCGCTCCTGTTATAGCTACAATAATATTTTTCATTTTTTTTTAAGTTAAAATTAATTTTTAAAACTATCTTTTAAGATTTGTTGTTTTTTTCTATTCCACTCTCTTTCTTTAATAGTTTTTCTTTTGTCAAAAAGCTTTTTTCCTGTAACTAAGGCAATTTGTAATTTTAATAAATTATTTTTATTAAAATAAACCTTGGTAGGAACAATAGTAACCCCTGTTTTTTTTACCTTGCCTAGTAATCTGTTAATTTCTGACTTTCTTAATAAAAGTTTTTTTACCCTATCAGGGTTATGTTTAAAACTAGATGATTTATCATAAACAGGAATATGAAATTTATGAATAAACATTTCATTTTTATTAGGGTGGATAAAAGCATCTGTAATATTTCCTTTTTTTGCTCTCAAAGATTTTATCTCCCCACCAAGCAAACTAATACCAGCTTCATATTCTTCTAAAATATGATAATTATAATAAGCTTTTTTATTTTGAATAATAATTTTCATTTTTTTTTTAAAAAATCTGAATTTTATATATATGAAGCTATAATTGAAATTAATATTTCTTTAGTATAAACATTTTAAACAATAAATTACTAATTTTATTATTTATATGCAACAAATAAAAACAATTATGAACAAACTTATCTCAATTCTTTTTTTATTTACCGCAATTTTAACTACTCCTAAAGAGTCATATTCGAAAGAGAAAGCAGAGGAGTATGTAGTTATGTTGCATGGTATTGCAAGAACAACAAAACATATGCAAAAATTAGAGAAATATCTCAGCAAACGAAATTATGATGTAATTAATATTGCTTACCCATCAACAGATCATAATTTAGAAGAATTAACCAACATTATTCATAAGAAAATATCAAACAAAATTACAAAAGATAAAAAAATAAATTTTGTAGGATATTCAATGGGTGGTTTGTTGGTTCGAATTATTTTAAATAAACATCAATATAAAAATATGGGTAAAGTGGTGCAATTAGCTGCCCCTAACCAAGGAAGCGAGGTCTCTGATGTTTTAAAAAACAATATATTATATAAAAAATTTTATGGTCCAGCAGGGCAACAATTAACAACCAACCAAAGCAAAATAAAAAATCTTTTAAATGATAGGATAAATTATGAACTTGGTGTTATTGCAGGTTGTGCAACGATAGATCCAATTTCTTCATTAATAATTCCAGGTAGAGATGATGGCAAAGTGTCAATAGCATCAACTAGATTAAAAGGTATGAAAGATCATATTGTCATTCGCTCTTCACATACTTTCTTTCCATCTAATAAAAAAGTGCAAAAACAAACATTACATTTTTTAAGAAATGGCCAGTTTAAACATAAAAAATAGTATTATTTAGGGCTAGTCATTTTTTCTGGTTTTACCCACTCATCATATTCCGTTTCAGTTAAAAGTCCTAACTCTACTGCTGATTCTTTTAAAGAACTGTTTTTTTTATGAGCATTTTTGGCTATTAAGGCTGCATTGTCATATCCTATGTGAGGATTCAAAGCAGTAACTAACATTAAAGATTGTTCCATTAATTTATTGATATTATCTTCGTTTGCTTCAATTCCCTTAACACATTTATCAGTAAAACTAATTACCCCATCAGAGATTAATCTAATTGATTGCAATAAATTATAAATAATAACAGGTTTAAATACATTTAATTCAAAATGCCCATTTGACCCAGCAACAGAAATTGTTACATTGTTACCCATAATTTGAGTTGCAATCATTGTTAAAGCTTCACATTGGGTGGGGTTTACTTTTCCTGGCATAATTGATGATCCCGGCTCGTTTGCAGGCAAAGAAATTTCTGCAAGACCAGATCTAGGACCACTAGATAATAACCTAATATCATTTGCTATTTTCATTAAACTAACAGCTAAAACATTTAAAGCACCGCTAACCTCAACCACAGCATCATTAGTTGCTAATGCTTCAAATTTATTAGGGGCTGTTACAAAAGGAAACTTGGTTATTTTGGCTACATTTTTAGCAAATTTCTTATCAAATCCTTTTACTGAATTAATTCCCGTTCCAACAGCAGTTCCTCCTTGTGCCAATTCTAAAATACTAGGCAAGGTTCTTTTTACTCTAGCAATAGCATTTTCAATTTGAACAACATAGCCAGAAAATTCTTGTCCCAAAGTAAGAGGAGTAGCATCTTGCAAATGAGTTCTGCCAATTTTAATTATATCTTTAAATTTCTCTTGTTTGTTTTTCAATGCTTGAGCAAATTTTTCTAAACCAGGTATTAAATTATTAGATATTTCTAAAACAGCGGCAATATGCATTGCAGTAGGAAAACTATCATTAGAAGATTGTCCCATATTAATGTGATCATTTGGATGAACTGGCTCTTTGCTACCCAGCTCTCCGCCCAACATCTCTATTGCTCGATTAGAAATAACCTCATTAACATTCATATTTGTTTGAGTTCCAGATCCTGTTTGCCAAACAACTAGTGGAAAATGAGCATCTAGCTTACCACTAATCACTTCATCTGCCACTTGCACAATGACATCACCTATTTTTTTATCCAGTAATTTTAAATCCATATTAGTTAAAGCTGCTGATTTTTTTAAAATAGCAAAAGCTTTTATCAGAGGTTTTGGCATTTTTTCTTCGCCAATTTTAAAATTATGCAAAGATCTTTCAGTTTGAGCCCCCCAATATCTAGCATTATCTACTTTTACATCTCCCAAAGAGTCTTTTTCTATTCTATATTTCATTTTTTTTCTAAGTTAAGGTTGTGTATAGCATATGGCATTCTGAAAAACATTTACACGAATATTTTTTATTGTGTCATAGCATAAATGCTCGGAGTTATTCTCCAAGTTTTATTGGTTATAATTTAGCCTGATTGCACAAAAATGCACAAATCTACCATTCACACATAATCAATCTTGACTTTTGCCAATAATAAAGAAATAATTAACATTATTTTTTCTTAAACACAAATAGAAAATGTCAGCAGAGCAAAAGATACCTTATCAATTAATTAGAAAGAAACAAAAACACACTTATATTAGAATAACAAACAATCAAGTTATTGTAACTACCAGTCACAAAACCACTCAAAAATATATAGATGAATTGATTTTAAATAAAAATGACTGGATTTTAGAGCATCTCAACAATCAAATAGCTAATCAAAATTCTAAAAAGAAAATTTTTTATCTAGGAAAAACATTTGCTCTTGAATTATGCTCAAAAGATCATTTAGCTCATATGAATGCCAGTTTTTTTGCTAATAAATGCACTATTTACACTCCAAGCAACTATAATCAAGAGTGGCTAAATTACAAAATTGATTATTTTTATAAAGAAAAAGCAAAAAAGCTTATTCCTGATCTACTGAAAAAATGGAGTGATAAAATGAAGTTAAGCTATAAAAAATTTACCATAAAAAAAACAAAAACTAGATGGGGCAGTTGTAGTTCTGATAATTGTTTATCTTTTAATTTTTTATTAATGACCCTTCCTTTAGATGCTATAGAATATGTAGTTATTCACGAATTATCGCACATAACACACAAAAACCATTCATCAAATTTTTGGCAATTAGTAGAAAAACATTGCCCCAAGCAAAAAGAAATCAGAGCAAAAATAAGAATATTTGAAAAAGATATTTCTTTTTCTTAATAAATTTTATCATAAATAAAAATTATTCTTTTTTTCATATAATTAGAATTGCTACTCTTAAATGCTTTTTATTTTAGCAGAAACGGCATTGCTTATTTCTAATTCATCAGTTTTTTTGATTTTTTTGCCATTATCTTTTATCATAATTCCTTTTTTAAGCAGATAGATACCATATTTAGCCAAAGTATTAGCCAAAATATTAGGAATTTTATTTCTTAAAAAGGGCAAGGAATCATTTAGATAAAATTGTTTTTCTAAGATAAAACCTAAATCTTTGGCAAAAGTTATAAAATCAGCGATAGTACAAAAATGAATGTTTGGAGTGTTATACCATTTATAAGGTATATCTTTAGTCACAGGCATTCTGCCTAAAAAAGTTAAATATAATCTGTTTTCTATATAAGCAAAATTGGGAATGGCAACGATAGTTTTTTTAGAAATTCTTTGCAATTCTTTCATAACTTGCTTAGGGTTTTTAGTAACTTGCAGAGTTTGGCTGATGATTGTGTAATCAAAAGCATTTGTAGGATAGTTTTTTAAATCATAATCAATATTTCCTTGAGTAACTGCTAAACCTTTTTTTAAAGATTTGGTTAATTTGTCAGGATCACTTTCAATGCCTCGTGCTGAAACATTTCTTTCATTTTTTAAATATAAGAGCAAATCTCCTTCTCCACAACCAATATCTAATATTTTACTGCCTTTTTCTATTAATTGAGCGATAATTTGTAAATCTAATCTTAATTTTTGCATTTTTTAATAAATTATTGCTATAATGGTAATTATTAACAGCCCCACTATAATAACAGCCAAATATGTATAGATATAAAGCCACAATTGAGTATTTAGGAGTTAATTATCAAGGTTTTCAATTGCAAAAGCAAGGAAAAACTATTGCATCTTGCTTAAATGAAGCAATTTTAAGATTAACAGGAGAAATAATCACTGTAAAAGCCAGCGGTAGAACAGATAGCGGGGTAAATGCTGAGGGTCAAGTGATTCATTTTGATCTCAAAAAGAAATTAAAGCCTTACCAAATAACAGATGGTTTAAATTTTTATTTAAGAACAGAAGATATTTCTGTGCTAAAATCTAGTCTTGTTAAAAAAGATTTTGATTCTAGAAGAATGGCTAAAGAAAGATTTTATCAGTATTTAATTTTAAATAGAGCATCGCCTTCTCCCATTTTAAATAATCGAGCTTGGCACATTAGAAAAGTCCTTAATTTGGCAAAAATGAGAGAAGCTAGCAAATATTTAATAGGTATTCACGATTTTTCTTCTTTTAGAAACTCTGAATGCCAGGCAAAATCACCAATAAAAGCAATAAATAACATCATTATCAGTAAAAAAAATGATATTATAAAAATAAAAATATCAGCACCTTCATTTTTACATAATCAAATAAGAATTATTGTAGGAAGCTTGATAGATATTGGCAAAGGCAAGCATCCAGTTGAAAAAATGTCAGAAATTTTAGAACAAAAATCACGAAAAGCAGCAGGAATGACTGCACCTAGCCGTGGCTTGTATTTTATTAAAGTTAAATATTAATTGAAAATTTATAAATAAATGCTACAATCCCTTTTTTTATTTTCAATTAGGTTGAAACAAGCTAAAGAAAATTTTAATTATGTTGGTGTCTAATACTAATTTACAACATATTAATATGAAGAATAATTTAAGGCAAAGCCTGAAAAAGGGTATAAATGATAGATGTATAGATATGTTGGTGTCTAATACTAATTTACAACATATTAATACGAAGAATAATTCAAGGCAAAGCCTGAAAAAGGGTATAAATGATAGATGTATAGATATGTTGGTGTCTAATACTAATTTACAACATATTAATACGAAGAATAATTCAAGGAAAAGCCTGAAAAAGGGTATAAATGATAGATGTATAGGTATGTTGGTGTCTAATACTAATTTACAACATATTAATACGAAGAATAATTCAAGGCAAAGCCTGAAAAAGGGTATAAATGATAGATGTATAGGTATGTTGGTGTCTAATACTAATTTACAACATATTAATACGAAGAATAATTCAAGGCAAAGCCTGAAAAAGGGTATAAATGATAGATGTATAGATATGTTGGTGTCTAATACTAATTTACAACATATTAATACGAAGAATAATTCAAGGAAAAGCCTGAAAAAGGGTATAAATGATAGATGTATAGGTATGTTGGTGTCTAATACTAATTTACAACATATTAATACGAAGAATAATTCAAGGCAAAGCCTGAAAAAGGGTATAAATGATAGATGTATAGGTATAAATAACAGATGTGTGAATTTTGATGCGAATTCAGAACAGATTAAAGTAAACCAAACTTTGCAAAATAGCCCTTCTACTACTGTAGAAGGTGGTATAGGTAGCAAAGGTAGAGACACAGGAAGATAGTAGCATCTTGCTAAACAAATTTAAATTAGCTAGACTACCCTTCATTTTCTAAAGCAAAACTATCCTCAAAAATCTATTGATTAAAGCACTAATTTTGAACTCAAAATAGTATAATTTCTACTTTTACAATTTAAAATTTTAGAAAATTGTAAAATCACTTGCAAACTGATAAATAAATTCTATAATCCCTTTTCTTATTTTAATCAGGGCTAAAATAAGCTAAAAAACAATCTGATATGTATTTACTAGATCAATGCCAAAATTAAAAACCAAAAGCGGAGCTAAAAAAAGATTCAAAATAACTAAATCAGGTTTAGTTGTTGCTGGTCAAGCTGGAAAAAAGCACAATATGAGAAAAAGAAGTAAGGAGGCTATTAGAAATTTAAGAGGAACTACTATTTTATGTCCTGCAGACAGTAAAATAGTAAAAAAATTCCTTCCATATTCATAAAAATAACAGGTAAAAATTATGGCTCATATCAAAAGAGGAGTTACAACTCACAAAAGACACAAAAAAATCATCAAATTAGCAAAGGGATATAGAGGAAGAGCTAAAAATTGTTTTAGAGTAGCAATTGAAAAAGTTGAAAAAGCTTTGCAATATGCTTATAGAGATAGAAGAGCAAAAAAAAGAGATTTTAGAGCTTTATGGATTCAAAGAATTAATGCTGGAGTAAGAGCAGAAGGTTTAACCTACTCTAAATTTATTGCTGGATTAAAAAAAGCAAACATAAACCTTGATAGAAAACAATTATCAGAATTAGCTATTCACGATATAGCATCTTTCAAAAAAATAGTAGAAACAGTTAAAAAAGCTGCTTAATTTTTTTTAAATCAAAACAAAAGGGAGGCATAAAAAAGGGAAGAGAGTCTTTCTATTTAGGCATTGCTAAATAAGAGTTGGCATTATTAATAAGAAAGATTAAAGTTAGAATTTTAACCCCAAAAATAATAATTGTTATGTCTAAAATAAGTTGTAAACACTGCAAGAGCAGTAAATTAGTTAAATATGGTTTTTCTAAGAATAATTCTCAAAGATACAAATGCAAAGAGTGCTTAAGACCTTTTGTAATTGGTGATAAAAGAGAAAAATATAGTATGGAAAAAAAAGAAAAAGTAATAAAGATGTATTTAGAAGGAGTAGGAATAAGATCTATTGAAAGACTTGAAGGGGTAAGTAATCCACTTATTATTCATTGGATAAGAAAGTTTTCAAAAATATTGAAGAAGAAATGATCTTGCTATATTTAACAGAAAAACTAAAAGATATTCTAAAGCTATTGATATGATAGAAAATTCTTTGCTTATGCTTTTTAATAAAGAATTATTATTATCAATTTTTATTTAGCAATGCCATCGCTACTTTTTTCTATTTTTGAATTTAAAATTGCTAGCAGAAAACTAAGATCTTTCTTTTTTTTCTTCTGCTTCAGGCACAAAATTCATTTGTAGATCAAATTTATATTGGATATTTCTTCTTCTAGTCATTGCTTCTTCAATTTTTCTTGCTTTTTTTTGTGAAGGTTTTTCGTGAAATCTTTTTACCTTTAAAGATCTAAAAACACCTTCTCTTTGTAATTTTCTTTTTAATGCCTTAAGAGCATAATCAACATTATTATCTTTTACTAGAATTTGTAACAATTTATATATACCTAAAAATTTATAAAATAAGAGTAGTAATTCTATATAGCCTCACTTATTTGTCAATCACTTTTATAAAATTATTCTGATGCTTTAATATATTTTTAAATGGCCAAGTGCTTTTTGGGTCAAAACCCTGCCTTTGGGAGTTTTTGAGATAAATCCTTGCTGTAATAAATATGGTTCTATGGTCTCTTCCAAAGTATCTTTTTGTTCTGATAATCCTGCTGACAATGTTTCTATGCCCACCGCCCCATCTCGATAGAAATCAAAGATATATTGTAAATATTTTCTATCCATTGCATCTAAACCACAATCATCTACCTCCAAAGAAGTTAAAGCCTCATCTGCTATTTCTTCGGAAATCTCATTTTTATTGTGAAATAAAGCAAAATCTCTTACTCGTTTTAATAATCTTAAAGCAATTCTTGGTGTGCCTCTGGACCTTTTAGCAATTTCCTCTGCTCCAGTTTGACTAATATTCATATTCAAAATTTTAATGCCACGAAACAATACTTGTTGCAACTCTGTATAATCATAAAAATTTAATCTTAAAGGAATGCCAAATCTATCTCGCAGAGGATTAGAAATCAAGCCCATTCTAGTTGTTGCACCCACCAAAGTAAATTGCGGTAAATCAATTCTGACCGTTCTGGCAACTGGTCCTTCTCCAATAATAATGTCTAATTTAAAATCTTCCATAGCAGAATATAAAATTTCTTCTACTTGGGTGTTCATTCTGTGAATTTCATCAATAAACAAAATATCCCCGTGATTTAAATTAGATAATATTGCGGCTAAATCTCCTGATTTAGTTAAAATAGGTCCTGATGTTGCCTTAAAATTTACCTGCATTTCTTTAGCCACAATAGCTGCCAAAGTGGTTTTTCCTAATCCGGGAGGTCCGTATAATAAAATATGATCTATTGCCTGTTCTAATTTTTGAGCGGCTGAAATATATATTTTTAGATTTTTTTTAAGAGTCTTTTGTCCAATAAATTCACCCAAAAAACTCGGTCTTAATTTATTACCATCTTGCTCATTTGGTTTTTCTTGTGGAGTAATTAATCTGTTTGTCATTTAGCTAATCTTTTTAAACAATTACTTATTACAATAGATAAATCATCTTCCTTGCTACTTTCTTCCCGAACAACATCTAATATTTCTGATTTTTGATAGCCTAGACTCTCTAAAGCAGACAAAGCATCCCTGACAAGTGAGTTATTTTTGTTGTTGCTGATAGATACAATATTATTTTTCATAGCTATCTTGCCAATTTTGTCTTTTAGTTCATTGATCAATCTGCTGGCTGCCTTGACCCCAATACCAGATATTTGAGTAAATTTACTTTTATCTTCAAAGGAAATAGCATCTATTATTTCTGATGCATTCAGCACCCCCAAAATATTAAGGGCAGTTTTTGCTCCTATGCCACTTACTTTTATTAATTGCAAAAAGATTTTTTTATCTTCATAGCTAGGAAAACCAAATAAGGTAATGTCATCTTCTCTTACCTGAGTGTGGATAAAAACAAAATAGATATCATTTTCTGCAAGATGAGCTAAAATTCTTTGTGGCAAATATACCTGATAACCAACATTTTGTACCTCTAGTAAAACATTGTCTAAATTTATTTTAAGAACTTTTCCTCTAAGTGATCCAATCATTTGCTTTGCTTATAATTATTGACTTATTACTAGAGTAACTATATTTTGTTTATTAGTAAATTAATTTTATTGATAAAATGAATCTAGATATTTCACAAATATTAACCTCATCAGGCAGAATTTCTGCTTTGCATTTTAGTAATATGCTAAAACAAGAAAAAGATGAAGATAAAAAAAATGATTTAATCGCAGAGGCATTTTTATTGTTGCAAGAAGAAAATATAAAAAGACAGCAGGAGCAAGAAAATGCTATCAAGAAGCAACAAGAAAAAGAACAGCTTACTAAAAAAGATATTTTAAATATTGAAAAAGAAATTATAGGAATCAAAGAAAATATAATCAGAAAAAAAGAGAGAATAAATAAAATGGATCAAAACATTAGTGAATCTAAGCCTGACTTACAAAAAACAATCAACACTCAAACGAAATGGTTTATTGGCTTGCTTACTGCCTATACCGCTCTTATTATAAGTTTGAAATTTTTGTAAATCATAATGGCACAGATAGAAATCCAATTTTTAGATGGAAATAAAAAACAATTTTCCAAAGGAATTACAGCATTAGAAATAGCAACATCAATTAGTCCATCACTTGCTAAAAAATCAGTGATTTGTTTGTTAGATGGTGAAGAAAAAGACATTTATCATAAAATTGATAAATCTAGTAAGTTAGAATTTCTGACTATTGAAGATGATAGAACTTTGGAAGTCATCAGGCACGACACAGCTCATTTAATGGCTCAAGCAGTGCAAGAATTATACCCAGACACTGGAGTTGCTATTGGACCTACTATCAAAGATGGCTTTTATTATGATTTTGTACGAAAAAATCCTTTTACTCCTGATGATTTACTAAAAATTGAGAAAAAAATGCTTCATTTGGCAAAGCAAAATATAGCAATAAAAAGGGAAGAATGGCACAAAGACGAAGCAATTAATTTTTTTACTAAAGCAGGAGAATTTAAAAAAGTAGAGATCATTTCAGAATTACCAAAAAATGAAACTATTTCTTTATACAGACAAGGAAATTTCATAGATTTATGCAGAGGTCCTCATGCAAGATCCACTAATTTTATCAAACATTTTAAATTGATGAAAGTAGCAGGAGCTTACTGGAGAGGGGATAGCAAAAATGAAATGTTACAAAGAATTTATGGCACCGCTTGGAACAGCAAACAAGATTTAGAAGATCATTTAAAAAAAATAAAATTAGCAGAAGAAAGAGATCACAGAAAATTAGGTAAAGAATTAGGATTATTTCACATTCAAGAAGAAGCAGTAGGGTCTATTTTCTGGCACGAGAAAGGAACTATAATTTATCAATTAATAGAGAAATTTCTTTTTCAAGCTTTGGCAAATAATGGTTATTTTCAGGTAAAAACTCCTTTATTGCTTGATAAATTACTATGGAAAAAGTCAGGTCATTGGGATAAATTTAAAGAAAATATGTTTATCGCAGAATCAGAAAATAGAGAATTAGCTCTAAAACCAATGAATTGTCCTGCTCATATTCAAATTTTCAATCAAAAAATCACTTCTTATCGTGAACTTCCTCTTAGAATGGCAGAATTTGGTTGTTGTCATAGAAACGAACCATCAGGAGCCTTACATGGTTTGATGAGAGTTAGAAGTTTTGTCCAAGATGATGCTCATATTTTTTGTGAAGAACAGCAAATAACAGAAGAGACCATAAAATTTGCTAATTTATTGCTAGCAACTTATAAAGTTTTTGGTTTTGAGAAAGTTAGTATAAAATTTTCAGATAGGCCTGATAAAAGAGTGGGCAGCGATGCAGTTTGGGATAAAGCAGAAAATTCTTTAAAAAAAGCAGTAGAAAAAACAAAATTGCCTTATGAAATAAATAAAGGAGAAGGGGCTTTTTATGGTCCTAAATTAGAATTTGTCTTAACCGATGCCATAGGCAGAGATTGGCAATGCGGAACTTTACAAGTAGATTTTGTTTTGCCAGAAAGATTAGGAGCAAAATATACTAATAAACAAGGAAAAATTACTAGACCAGTGATGTTGCATAGAGCAATTTTAGGATCATTCGAAAGGTTTATTGGCATTTTAATAGAGCATTTTGGTGGTAAATTTCCATTTTGGCTTAGCCCAAAACAAGTAGCAATTGCTACAGTCACCGAAAAAGTTGCTGATTATGCAAAAAAAATAGAAAAAGAGCTAAAGAAAATAGGAATTAGAGTTATTTTAGATAATTCTGCTGATAAAATTTCTTATAAAATCAGAAAATATAGTACAGAAAAAATACCTATGATTTTTATTTTGGGAGAGCAAGAAAAGGAGAAGGGAACTGTACAAATAAGAGAATTAGCTAAAAAAGAACAAGAGAATATTTGCTTAAAAGAGATGCTTGTAAAATTAGAGAAATTAAATAAAATTCCAGTTTTATAAAAATAATGACCGAAAATCACCAAGCTCAATATAGAATATATTATGAAGATACTGATGCTGGAGGAGTAGTATATTATGCAAACTATTTGAAATTTGCAGAAAGAGCTAGAACAGAATTTTTGAGAGATTTTGATGTTAATCAAAGAGAGCTAGCCGAAAAAGAAAAAATCCTTTTTGTGGTAAAAAATGTTAATATGGATATCCTAAAACCAGCAAAACTGGATGACATTATTAACATTAAAAGCAAGGTAGTTAAAAAATTTGGGGCTAGTTTTGTGATGGAGCAAGAAATATATATAAAAAAAGGTTTGGAAAAAACAAATATATGTAATATAAATATAAAATTAGTAGCAGTAAATGATAAATTTAAACCTATTAGGCTTGCTAAGTTCTTAGATAAAATGCTTTTATGTTAAATAAAATTATAGCACAATTTTTGATAGTTTTTTGTGTTTTAACAAATATTTCTTATGGTGATGAAGACCCATATAAATTTGAAAATATCCAAGTAAATGAAGTGGCAACAAATGCTAGAAAAGCAAAGGAAAAAGCAATAGCCTATGCTGAAAGAATGGCATTTGATAGAATGATAGCAAAATTTGTAGAAAACTTTGATTCTAGCAGAATATCAGGAGATGATATTGCATCATTAGTGCAATCTGTACAATTTAATCAAGAAGAAATCACCAATAGAAGATATAAAGCATTAATCGATATTTATTTTAATCCTATTCAAACAAAATTCTTTATCAAAAACAGTGTGTTGGATCAAACAAAGAAAAAACTTTCTTTGTTAGTTATTCCTATATTAAATGAAAATGGTTTTGTTAAATTATGGGGAGTAAATAATCCTTGGTTAGAAAAATGGCAGAGAGAAAAAAGTAACATTTTAAACATAGTAGTACCAACTGGAGATTTGGATGATATAAAATACATAAAATTTAATGAATTTGATATAATCACTAAATCAAAAATTCACGAGTTAAACACAATATATGATACAAGAAAAATTATGATAGCAGAGCTGAGATATAATTATAATTTAATAGATGATGATATTGAGTTAAAAGTTTTTTTAAAAGAAGTAGGGTCTGATACTGAAGCAACACAACAAGAAACACTAGTTGCTAGCTCTAAAGGTGAAAAGGATGATAACTTAAAACTACATATGGATTATTTGATTGAAAAAGTAGTGAATAATTTGGAGACAGCTTGGATTGATTATCATGCTAATTATAGTGACGATAAAAGGCAATTATTTTATATCAGAGTAAAGAATATGGAAGATTGGCTTGAAATAAAAAATAAGCTAAATTCTTTGAATATAATAAAACATTATAAAGTAGAGGCCTTTTCTGCTAGATATACAAAAGTTAGCATTGAGTTTATTAAAGAATCATTGGAGACAATAGAGATTATGAAAGAACTTGGTTTTAAATCTAAGTCTGAAGGTAACAATATAATTTTACAAATAAAATGAGTTCTTTAAATAAAATTATTTTTATTTTGTTACCTACAATTATATTAATTACGGTTCTTAATCTTGTTTCAGGTATTTTATTGCCATTTATTGTAGCCATTATAATCGCTTATTTTTTAGACCCTATTGCTGACAAATTAGAAGATAAAAAAATCTTAACTAGAGGAATGTCTAGTATTTTAGTTGTTATTTTATTTATATTTTTTATTGCAGTTTTTTTCTACTTTTTAGGTCCAATTTTATATAGACAAGCAATATCCTTAATTTCTAGTGTGCCAGCATATTTAAAAACATTTAATGAATTTATTACTCCTTATATTCAGGTGGCTTACGACAAAATAGGCTATAAAGAAGTATATAATAATGCAACTATCATACAAAAAATATCTGCATATTTAATAGAATCATCGCAAGTTATTTTGAAAGAAATATTATCTTCATCATTTGCAGTAATAAATTTATTTTCTTTAATTTTTATTACTCCGATAGTTACTTTTTATTTTTTAAAGGATTGGAATAAAATATCACACGGGATAATACAATTATTGCCAAAAAAACATAGCAAAGAAACAATATTGCAATTACAAAAAATTGATCAAGTTTTATCATCTTACATTAGAGGGCAAACAAATGTTTGTTTGATATTAGGAACTTTTTATGCTATCTCTTTACAATATATTGCAGGATTGCATAATGGTATTTTAATAGGTTTTATAACAGGCATACTTTCTTTTATTCCATATTTTGGAGTTCTTATTGGAATGATAATAGGTGTGGTTGTTTCTTCATTGCAATTTGATAATTATTTATCTACATTGCTAGTATTGTTTATTTTTCTTATAGGACAATTTTTAGAGGGTAATTTTGTTACCCCTAGATTGGTTGGTAAAGAAGTGGGTTTGCATCCTGCTTTAATTATTTTTTCTGTTCTGGCTGGTGGAAGCTTGTTTGGATTTTATGGCATTTTATTTGCTATTCCAACAGTTGCTATATTAAATGTTTTGCTTCAACTTGCAGTGCAAAAATATTTAACTTCTAACTTTTTTAAAAAATAGCTATGGTAAAAAAAATATTTATTTTATTTTTTATGTCTTTTTTTATGTCTTCTTGTGTTGCTTCTTTAGAAGGAGAGCTAGGGGATTATGCAGAAGCTGAACAATCTTTAGCCTCAAAGAAAAATACTATAACACAAAAAAAAATGTTTTTAGAGGGTTTTGTTGATAGTTTGCAGAAAATTTTAACCAGAAATTCTTTGGAAGAAAAAGACAAAATACATTTATCAAGAAGTTTACAGAATTTTTTTGAACATAAATATGATGGTGCAAAAACAAGAATTGTCTTGATGAATAACAATTTAAAATTAAGTATTACTATTCTAAATTCATTCAAAATAAAAACTTCAGGAACTTATTGTAGAGAATATAGCCAAAGGATTGTCTTGCATGGAGATGCTAAAACTTATAATTTTGTTACTTGCAGGAATAAAAAGAAAAGTTGGGAGAATCTAGTTTTTTAATTTTTTATAGACAATTGACAAAAATTCTATATACTAATATTAATTTTGGCTATAGATCAATTATAAAGCTAAAATAATATAAAACAAAATTAAGGATAAAATTATGATAGATCAATCTATTCAAGGAGGAAAGTTTGCTAAAGGAGACTTTTTAAAAGGCAAGAAAGGCCTGATAATGGGGGTGGCCAACGATAAATCTATTGCTTGGGCAATAGCAAAATCAACTGCTTTACAAGGAGCGGAATTAGCTTTTTCATATCAAGGAGACATATTAAAAAAAAGAGTTATTCCTCTTGCAGAATCGGTTAATTCTGACTTGGTTTTACCTTGTGATGTAACAGATAATGACTCTATTAATAATCTTTTTGAAGTTATCAAAAAAAAATGGGGAAAAATAGATTTTGTTGTGCATGCCATTGCTTATTCTGATAAAAACGAATTAAAAGGAAGATATGTTGACACAACATTAAATAACTTTTTGAACACAATGCATATTTCTTGTTATTCTTTTACAGCAATTGCTAAAAAAGCAGCAGAAATTATGACGGATGGAGGCAGTATGATAACTTTGAGTTATTTTGGAGCAGAAAAAGTTATGCCTCACTACAATGTTATGGGAGTTGCAAAAGCAGCATTAGAAGCTAGTGTTAGATATTTAGCAGCGGATTTAGGAAAAGATAACATTAGAGTGAATGCAATTTCAGCAGGACCGATGAAAACCTTAGCAGCAGCTGGTATTGGTGATTTTAGATATATGTTAAAATGGAATGAATATAACTCACCATTAAGAAGAAATGTTACTCAATTTGATATTGGAAATAGTGGTTTATATTTAGCAAGTGATTTAAGTAGCGGAGTAACAGGAGAAGTAATTTATGTAGATTCTGGTTTTCATATAGTAGGTATGAAAGCAATTGATGCTCCTGATTTAACTATTAATAAAGACAAGCAAGTAGGTTAATTTTTTTTAAATGTCAGACAATATACCAATTACCACAAAAGGCTTTGCTACCATTAAAATGGAATTAAAACAGTTGAAAGAAGTTGAAAGACCTGCTATTATTACAGCAATTGCTGATGCTAGAGAACATGGAGATTTAAAAGAAAATGCAGAATATCATTCGGCAAAAGAAAAGCAAAGTTTTATTGAAGGAAAAATCAAAGAATTAGGAGATAAAATTGCAAGAGCTCAAACTGTAGATCCCAGCACTATCACAGATACTAAAATCAGATTTTCTGCTACTGTAGAATTGTTAAATTTAGATACAGAGCAAACAGTAATTTATCAAATTGTCAGCGAATATGAAGCTGATTTGTCCAAAAATTTAATTTCTGCAAGTTCACCTATTGCTAGAGGTTTGCTAGGCAAGCAAGCAGGTGATGAGGTCATAATCAGAACTCCTGGCGGAAATAAAGAATATGAAATTATAAAAGTTGAATATGTCTAAAAAATCTTCAATAGAACCAATAGATTTATTAAAAATCATTGAAATCTGGCAAGATGTTGTTTTTATAGATGTAAGAGAAGCTGAAGAAAGAATCAATGGCTATTTTTTGCCCAATTCAATTCATATCCCTTTTTCAAAATTAAAAGAAGAGCAGTTTGTTATGGATGATTTAAATAATCTAAAAAGATTACATATAATTCATTGTGCTAAAGGCATTAGAGCAAAGATTGTAGCAGATATACAACAAAAAAATGATAAACTAAGGTATTTTGCAGGAGATTTTAAAGAATTATTTGAGACAAATCAAGCAATAGAAGGAAAAATATAATAAAGATTAGAACGATTAAAGTACAATAGATTACATTTGTTTGTTATGCTTAAACTGTCATTCTGTGAAATTAACATAACTTTTTTGCTAGTCTCTAGCTTTCTAATGCTTTTTTTAAAAAGTCTCTCTCAACCTGTAATTGTCCTATTTTTTCATATAAAGATTGGGTTTCTTCTAATGTTTTTTCTGAAAAAAACTTATTTTTGCTATCATAAATATTAGTTGCAGATTCTTTCAAAACCCTTACCCATTTATGAACAGCTGCTTTGCTTACCCCATATTTATTACATATCTCAATGCAACTCATATCGCCCTCTAAAAATTTTAAGGCTATTTTTAATTTTAAATTACTATTGTAACTTTTTCTTATTTTGGTCATTTTTTTACCATTAAATTATTTATTAATATAATAGTAATTTTCTTACAATCTGTCTACAAAAATCTACAAAAAACTGACTGAATTTAGGGGTGCATCATAGATTATGATAGAACATATTTTTTAATCACTTTTATCAAAAAAACAGAAGATATTTTACAAAAGACATTGGATATTGATGTTGACACAAACAAGCTAGATGTTGACACAAATAAGCAAAAAAACCCTAAATATAGACAAAGATATATACTAAGAAAAATAAAAGAAGCAAGAAGAATAAAATCTTCTCAAATTATAGAGAAATTTAAGTTAAGTAGAGAAATTATAAACAGGGATTTTAATAAGCTAGAAAAAGAAGATAAAATTATACAAAAAGGAGGCGGAAATAATGTTTGGTATGAATTAAAAAATAAAATTTTATTTAGTCAAAATTAGTTTTAAATTAATATATCTTATCTTTTTATGATGCAAAAATATTTCATCTAAAATGATTGCAAAAAAGAAAAAAAAAGATTAAAAAAACTATTATGCAAAAAATAATTTACTTAAATATTTATTTAGATGAAACATCCTTGGATTATAGATAAAGAATTTTTTAATAATATTAAAAAAAACATAGATTTGCTTAGAGGTTGTCTTTGACTATGATAAAACCAATCAAGAAATCAAGGAATTAACTAAAAAAACAGAAGATAGCAACATTTGGGACGATCAAGAACAGGCCAAGAAATTGTTGCAAAGAAAAGAATATTTACAGAAAAAAATAGATAGTTTTTTATTCTTCGAAAATAGTTTTAATGATGAAAAAGAGATGTTTTTGTTAGCTGAGCTAGAGCAAGACAAAAATTTAATGGAAGAATCAGCTAAAAATCTTAAAAAATTGCAGAAAAAATTAGAAATAGCAAAAATTGAAGCATTATTTGATGGTGAAACGGATAATAACAATGCTTTTTTAGAGTTCCATCCAGGAGCAGGTGGAGTAGAAAGTTATGATTGGGCAGAAATGCTACTTAGAATGTATTTAAGATGGGCAGAGAAAAAGAAATTTGTGGCAGAAATTTTGGATGAACAAAGAGGTGATGAAGCAGGAATTAAATCTGTCACTTTAAAAATATCAGGAGAAAATGCTTATGGCTGGTTAAAAAACGAAGCGGGAGTGCATAGATTAGTTAGAATATCTCCTTTTAACTCAAGTGGCAAAAGAATGACTAGCTTTGCTAGTGTTTGGACTTATCCTGAGGCAGATGATAATATAGACATAGATATTTTGCCTAAAGATTTAAAAATTGATACTTACAGAGCATCAGGGGCAGGAGGGCAACATATTAACAAAACAGATTCTGCCATTAGAATAACTCATTTGCCAAGTAAAATTGTAGTGCAATGTCAAAATTCAAGATCGCAACATCAAAACAGATCATTTGCAATGAAGATGTTAAAATCAAGATTATATCAATTAGAGCTTAGCAAAAAGCAAGAAGAATTAGATAAAACAAATGCTAAAAAAACAGATAATAGCTGGGGAAACCAAATAAGATCTTATGTTATGCAACCATATAGGCAAGTAAAAGATTTAAGAACAAATTATGTAGCAACAGATATTGTTGCAGTTTTAGATGGAGATTTAGATGAGATGATGACTTCTTTATTAACTAGCAGATAATTTTATCTATATCATTAAGACCCACTATCCCATTCTTTTTTCATTACAATTTTACTTAGTTATGATGTTCAAAACAAAATTTAGGTCAAATCTACTATGACTGCCATCTCGTAAATTTATAAATTTCTTATTATTAGCATTTACTTGATTAAATAAAGAAACTCCTCTTTTATATGGAATTACTCCATCGGTTTTTAGATGGAATTGAAAATAATCTAAATCTAACTTTTTATCTAAAAGAGCCAAATTATCAAAACTATTTTTGGCCACTAAACAAATAAAATCTATATAAGCTATGTTATCTTTGCATAAATTATAAACATTATCAAAACCTGCAATGATAGATAATGACTTTATTTTTTTTTTGGTATTTGCTGACAAAATACATAGCTGTTTGACTGCCCAAAGAATGACCTATAATATGAAAATTTAGATTTTCTTCAGAAAAATGTTTATCTAAAAAATCAATTAATTTTTTAGTTGCTAAATAGCTGTTTTTTACAGATGGTCTAGCTTTGCTAGAATTATTGTAGCCAATTAAGGCAGGTGAGATAAAAGAATGGTTCTTATTTAAATAATTAATAATATAAGGAAGCCTTCCTGCATTGCCATGAAAATATATGAACACATCTTTGCTATCTTTTTTTTTATTAAAAAGAACCCCTATTTTTTTGCTTTTCTTTTTGTCTAAATAATAAAAATCACTTTTGATATTGTTATATTCTGGGTTTCTTTGAGCATAAGTTGGAAAAGTGCTACTATGCAAAACAAATTCTAAAGCAATAACGACAACTGCAAAGAATAATGAAGCTTTGAATAAATTTTTTAATATGTTCTTTTGTAAATTACTCATATAATAATTATTTTATATTATTAATAATATGATTTATTCGGTCTCTATATTTATAGAATTTTCTTAATTCTTTTTTTCTTAATCTAACAGATGATGCCGCTCTTAATCTACTAGGGTTGATTCTTTTATTTTTAAATAACACTTCATAATGCAAATGAGGTCCTGTTGATCTTCCTGTGGTTCCAACATAAGCAATGACCTGACCTTGCTTTACCCTAGAGCCTTTTCTTAATCTTCTTTTATATCTTGATAAATGAGCATAAGCAGTTTTATATTTAGAATTATGTCTAATTCTAATATATTTTCCATAACTACCTTTTCTGCCAATATACTCAACAACTCCTCCACCAGCGGCAAAAACAGGAGTTCCTCTAGGAGCAGCAAAATCTATACCTGTATGTAGTTTAGTATATGCCAAAATAGGGTGCCTTCTATAACCAAATCTTGATGAAATTCTAGCCCCATTAACAGGAGTTTTAAGTAATGCTTTTTTTACAGACCTACCTTTACGATTGAAATATAAAGTGCTACCTCTAGAAGTAGTATATTTGTAATTAATTAAAGATTTTTTTGATAAATTAAATTCTGAGAAAAGAATATCGCCATTACCAATGAATTCTCCCTCATTATTATAAAGCAATTCATAAAGAATAGTAAATCTATCATTCTTTCTTACATCTCGTTGAAAATCTACATCAAAACTGTGATATCTAATAAATTCTAAGATAATGGCGGGAGGAATTTTTGCTTTTAGAGCATCTTCATATAAGGATCTAGTAATTAAGCCTGTTTTTAACTGTATTTTAGGAAGTAATCCTATTTTATTATTATATGCAACAAATTCATCATTGGTATTTTTATATAATTCTAAGGTTATTTTGCTAGAAACATAAATTTTTAGTTTCTTTAGTTTTTTTATGGTGTCTCCTGCTTGGTTAGCTTCTACCTCGTTATAGGAGATATAAATTTTACTTCCTGCTTTTATTTTTGCTAAAGAATGCACTTTTTCTAATGCTTTGGTTATATGATAAATTTCTATTGTTTCAAATTTTAATTTCCCTAGAATTTCACTGACACTACCCCCCTTTTTTATTCTGGTAACAATAGTTTTTTCATTTTGATATGCATTATTATTACTAATATCTTGAATTGTGCTTTTAGGCAAAAAGCTACCTTGCTCAATTGCAGAAGATTTCTGACTAGATTTTTTTTTAGTTATAAGAACAGAAGAAGTAAAGAAGACAACCGCAATAATTGCTATTGTGGTTATAATTTCTAAAAAAAATGTTTTTATGAAATGACGAATTTTTATATATTTCATATTTATAAAAGGAGTAATTACAGATGAAAATAATAGATACTCTTTTGAAAAAATAAATGTTTAATTTTAGATTTTTTTTATTTATAATGTAGCTATACTATAGTTAGTATGTTTTAGGGATCTATACTAACATTTAAGAAATCAACAAATTAATGGCAAATTTAGCAAGAGCTTTTTTCAATTTTCAAAACAGTAATGATTTTAGAGAAGAATATGTGCTACTGGATTCAAACAAGCATAGTTTTTTCTATATCTCAAAATGGCCTAATTGGCAAGAAAGTATTTGCCTTATTTATGGAGGAAAAAAAACAGGAAAAACACATTTGTGTAATTTTTGGCAACATAAAGCAAAAGCAGTTGCTCTAGATATTTTTAACTATAACAAATCTGATTTAAAAAAAACTCTAAAAAAACATAAAAACTTTATTATTGACAATTTTGATAAATATTTTATTAGAAAATATCAATTACATAATTTAGATAATAATGATTTTGATTCTTATGAAGAAACTTTTATAGAAATCATGGATGAAATAAGAAGTAAAAAAGGATATTTGCTACTTAGTTCTTCAACTCCCATTAATCAAATAAACATCAAAACAGAAGATCTAGAAAGCCGTGTTACCAATATAACCAGCATATCTTTAGAGGAATCTTGTCGTAAAGATAAAGAAAGATTATTAAAGAAACTATTAAATAATTATCAAATATCTCTAACAGCTGATATTATTGAAGAAATTGTTAAAAAAAGTGATTCTTTAGCTTATATAGTGATAATAGTTCAGAAAATAAATAATTTACCTTTTGAAAATAGAGAAAATGTAAATTTTGAAATATTAAATAAAATCATTAATACTTTATCTTGATGATAAGTAAGAATGAAATAAGGCAAGAAATTAAATTTTTAAGAAAAAAGTTACCAAAAGAGCAAAAAGAAAGCAACGACCTTGCTATTAGAAATAATCTAGATAAATTTTTAACTCAAAAAACCATTGCTGTTTTTTATCCCAAAGAGGATGAAATAGATTTACTTCCTTTAAATAATCAAAAAAGAAATTTTTTAATTCCTAGAACTAACACAGATAGTTATTTAGATTTTTATCCTTTAAGAAATAATTTAATTTTAAATAAGAAATTTAATATTTTAGAGCCAAGATCAGATGGCAAACTATATTATCCTGATATTCTGATCTGCCCTTTACTTGCTTTTGATGAAAACAAAAATAGATTAGGATATGGGGCAGGGTATTATGATAAAACCATTGCTTATTTAAAAAAAATAAGAAAAGAATTAGTCACCATTGGAGTTGCTTATGATTTTCAGCAAAGAAAAAATCTTCCCATAGAAAAGCACGATATTACACTTGACTACATAATAACAGAAAGCAGATTTTTGTCATAAATAGAAATCTAGAGCAGGTAGCAGCACCGAGCTGGTGCATTATCAGTATTTTAAATTTAAAGAAAAGATCAGGGCAACTGCTCCCCCCCCTTGAGGGGGAGCCAAAACCACAAAGTGGTTTTGGTGGGGGCCATTTTGCATAGCAAAGTGAAGCAAAGTCCTAATAAGATTACAATTCGCATTTACTTCCTGCTTTCGTAGGAATGATATTTTGCAGAGTTACTTTCTAAAAACACTATTTTTGCTATTTCTTCAGAGCCTAGAGGTAGGGAGATAGTTATACTATTTTAGCCCCGAGTTTTTTGCTTTCCTTTGCTATGCAAAGGGACCCCCCCCACCAAAATCACTTTGTGATTTTGGTTCCCCCTCAAGGGGGGAGCTATTACCCCGAGCATAATTTTTTATTACAACTACAAAAATTTATTTGTTTGATTATTAGTGATTTTATGATTAAAATTAATTAACATAGTGTATGTTAGAAATATTTAAAATATAACTAAAGTTATTTTTTGAATATAATTAGAATTTCTAAACAATCACATCGTGCCAAACGTTTCTAATTGACTTTTTTAAAAAAATGACTATCGTCAGGCTTTTTATAGCTTTATTAATATTACACCTTAACATAAATTGCATAATACATAATTATCCAACAGCTGTCAAAAACAATATCCCAGAAAACTCAAATTACAATCAAGAACCTAAGCAATATTACGATAACGACAGCAACTACACAGCTCCTTATTCTTATAACAGAAATAGAAATTATGGCACTGATAGTAATACTCAACAACCTAATTATCAAAATCATAATTATAATAGCGACAATCAAAGCTATACAACTCCAGCTCCTAGGCAATATCAGGATAATGATTCTAATTATACTACTCCTAATTCTTACAACAAAAATAGAAGATATAATAACAACTCACCTCAGAATTACTATTACAACGACAATTATGATGATGATACACTTACACACTAATTTTGTAAGTGGAATTTTGTTATCAGTTATTTTACGAATAAAGTTGAATTATGTCTAAAAAACTCAAAAAAACTATATGGTTAATTGATGATGGCAGGATTGGCAATCTCAATCAATTAAAAGCTATTGCTTATTTTTTAGAAAAGAATCATTTTTTAACCAAATTAATTAAAGTAAAATTTAATTTTCTAATCAACTTGCCAAATTTTATATCTTACTGTGCGCAAAATTGTGCTATTGCTCATATAGATTATGCCAAAGAAAAGCCTGATGCTATTTTATCCGTGGGCAGAAGATCCGCTCTTATTTCATTAGAGATTAAAAAAAAACATCCAGAAATAAAGTTAATTCAATTAATGAGACCAAACCTTCCAGCAAGTTTATTTGATTTTATCATTACTCCAAATCACGATAAGTTTAAATCAGCTAACTTAGAAATTGCCACTCCTCCAAGCCCTGTTAATAATGATATTTTGGCACAAGAAAGCAAAAAATTTAGCTCTTTACAAAAAGATAATTTAGTTAGTTTTATTATTGGAGGAGACAGTAAAAAGAAAAAATTATCTCTTTTAGACTATGAAAAATTATTAGAGACCATAAAATCACTTGCTAAAAATCATAGCATTTATTTAATCACTAGTAGGAGAACAAACTATGCAGATTTTTTGACAAATAATTTGCCTAAAAACTGCAAAATTTTTAAATGGCAAGATTGTCAAAAGCAAAATCCATATTTAGCTATTTTAGCTTTTAGCAAATATTTGATTGTAACCCAAGATTCTATTTCTATGATTGCTGATTGTTTAGCTAGTAAAAAATCTACTTATATTTATCAAGAGAATTTTGGTTCTAAAAAACATCAGGAATTTGCTGAAAATTTAATTAAAAGCAATTATGCTAAAAAATTAGAACAGAATTCTTTAAAAAATTTTACCACAAATTTAGAAAATTCTGCTAAAGAAATTTCGTCTGAAATAATAAAATTATTATAAAATAATATGTTTTCAAATATTGAAAAATTGATAGCTTTTAGATTTTTTTTTTCTAAAAGAAAGGAAAAATTTATTTCTATAAACACTACATTTTCTTTTATTGGAATAATGCTTGGTGTGGCTACTTTAATCATCGTAATGTCCGTTTTTAATGGTTTTAAAAAAGAGTTAATCACTAGAATTTTGGGTATTAATGCTCACATAACTATTTATGGTTACAAATCTTCTTTAACAGAATATCAAAAAATAATAAAAGAATTAAAAACATATCCTGAAATAACTATTACCAACCCTTTAATAGATGCCAAGGCAATGATTACCACCAAAGAAGGAGGTGCTAGTGCTGCTTTGGTAAAGGGTATAACACTTGCTGATTTAGAAAAAAAGTCATTGGTTAAAAATGGTATTCAATTAGGAGATATAAAAAATTTTAATCAAAAAAACTCTATTTTAATAGGCAATCAATTAGCTTATAAATTAGGTGTATCTATTGGTGATTTTATTACCTTAGTTTCTCCTCAAACTACAAAATCTTTATTTGGAATAATACCTAGATTAAAAGATTATCAGGTGGTTGGAATATTTAAAATAGGGATGTATGAGTATGATTCAACGGCAGTATTTATTCCATTTGAAACGGCTCAATTACATTTTAATCAAAAAAAATCTGCTTCTGCGATAGAGATAATGACAAATGACATAGAAAACACAAAAATATTAAGTAATAAATTGTTTCAAGATTTAACAAAAAGTGGTTATCAGGTGAGTGTTAATGATTGGCAGGCTTTAAATTCTAGTTTTATAAATGCTTTAAATGTGGAGAGAAATGTAATGTTTTTAATTTTATCTTTAATAATAATAGTTGCATCTTTCAATATTATTTCAAGTTTAATAATGCTTACAAATGACAAGATAAAGCATATTGCACTTTTAAAAGCAATGGGAATGACTAAAAACAGCATAACCAAGATATTTTTTATTAACGGTGCTTTGATTGGTTTAATAGGAACAGCTTCTGGGGTAATTTTTGGAACTTTATTTTCTTACAACATCAACAGCATAAAATTATGGCTAGAATCCTTAACAGGAAGCACCTTATTTGATCCCATAATTTATTTCCTTACAGATTTACCAGCAGAAGTAAGTCTAAACACAGTAGCTTTAGTATCAATCTGTTCATTATTAATCAGTTTTTTAAGCGCAATCTACCCAGCCAGAAAAGCCGCCAAACTAGAATCTGCTGATATTTTGTCTAATTAAATATATAAAAAAATATCACATTCTGCATAAACTTTTAGATTGCAAAAGCATAAATAACAAATTAGACTTATAAAAAAATTGTGTGGATGTTGTATAAATTACAAAGTGATTTTGGTGGTGGGTCCCTTTGCACAGCAAAGGAAAGCAAAGAACTCGGGGTTGCCCACTCCATTCTTGCAAACCTGCACACAACTAACTTAACCAAAAAAAGAATGAAGGCAAAAATTTATGTAACATTGAAGAATGGGGTGCTTGATCCTCAGGGTTCGGCTATTTTAAATTCGTTAAAAAATTTGGAGATAGACAATATTTCATCTATTAGGCAGGGCAAATTTTTTGAGGTGGAGCTTAATGAGAAGTCGGTTGAGGTGGCGAATGATACATTAAAAAAGGCTTGTGAGGGATTGCTTTCTAATATGGTGATAGAGAATTATAAATTTGATATAGAGTAATGGAAGCGGGTGTAGTTATTTTTCCAGGTTCAAACTGTGATAGGGATTTGATAGTTGCTTTATCTATGATAAGCAAAAAAATTCATAGGATTTGGCATAAAGACACGGTTTTACCGAGTAATTTGGATATTATAGGAATTCCGGGTGGTTTTTCATATGGAGATTATTTGAGATGTGGCTCTATGGCTGGAAATTCTAGAATAATGGAGGAGATTAAGAGATTTGCGAATAGAGGAGGTTTGATTTTAGGTATTTGCAATGGTTTTCAGATTTTAACAGAGGCTGGATTATTACCGGGAGTATTGCTTAAAAACAAGGGTTTAAAATTCATCTCAAAGAACATAGAGTTAGAAACAGTAAATAGAAACACAAGATTCACAAGAGAGATAAAGAACAAGCCTATTTCCATGCCAATAGCTCATATGGAGGGAAATTATTTTTGTGACAAAAACACCCTAAAGTCATTAGAGGATAATGAACAAATAGCATTCAAATACAAAAACAACCCCAACGGTTCAATCGCGGACATAGCAGGAATTTTTAACAAGAAAAAAAACATCTTAGCAATGATGCCCCACCCCGAAAGAGCAATAGACAAAACCCTAGCAGGAGGAGACCAAGGACTAGATCTATTTAAATCATTGGTTGGTTGATTTATAGAAGATTTTACTAGTTACAAAAAAACAAACAAATATATAATATATGAAAAGAATATGCATATTTGTACATTTTAATAAAGACAATTTTGTATCAGAGTATGACATTGCTTATTTGGCAGAAATTTATAATGATATTACTAAAAATATTATTCTCATTTCAACATCAAAAAATCTCTCTAATCAAAAAACACTAAAAAAATATTGTACAGATATTATAATAAGAGAAAATAAAGGTTATGATTTTTATAGTTGGAAGGAGGGGTTGTTAAAGCATAAAGAGATTATCAAGGAAAGTGATGAGTTACTATTATGCAATAATAGTGTTTATAAATTATCCAACATATCTTTAGCAGAAGTTTTTAGAGAAATGGAAAAAAGGAAAGAGAAGAAAGAAGAAGAGCGGGAAGACTACAATTTTTGGGGAATAACAGACAGCAAAGTTATAGCATATCATTTACAGTCATATTTTTTGCTTTTCAGAAAAGAGGTCATCACTTCAGATGTTTTTTGGAGATTTTGGCAAGAAGTAGAAATAATAGAGGACAAATATGAGTTAATAAAAAAATACGAAATAGAATTATCTCAAACATTAATAAAAAACAATTTCAAAGCATCTGCATATATAAAAATAAAAGAAAGCAAGAACAAGATCTTAATAAAAATGCTATGTGACAATTTATTTGGATTACTACGATGCAAAAACAAAGAAATAAAAATCCTAAAAAAACTCCACAACAACAAAAGATTCTTTAAACCCATTTCAATATTAAAATTCATAAAGCAAGCAACAACAGGATATTTCACAAACTACAAAAAAACCGACAAACCACTCTTCCTATGGCACACACTATTAAAAAACAAATCCCCCTTCATCAAAAAATCTTTATTTTCTAGGTTTTAGCATACTTCTTTTAAAAACACGGAAGTGTTCATTAAGCATTATGATGCACCCCTAAATTCAGTCAGTTTTTTGTAAATTTTTGTAGACAGATTGTAAGAAAATTATTATTATATTAATAAATAATTTAATGGTAAAAGAATGACCAAAATAAGAAAAAGTTACAATAGTAATTTAAAATAAAAAATAGCCTTAAAATTTTTAGAGGGCGATATGAGTTGCATTGAGATATGTAATAAATATGGGGTAAGCAAAGCAGCTGTTTATAAATGGGTAAGGGTTTTGAAAAAATCTGCAACTAATATTTATGATAGCAAAAATAAGTTTTTTTCAGAAAAAACATTAGAAGAAACCCAATCTTTATATGAAAAAATAGGACAATTACAGGTTGAAAGAAACTTTTTAAAAAAAGCATTAGAAAGCTAGATACTAGCAAAAAAATTATGTTAATTTCACAGAATGACAGTTTAAGCATAACAAACAAATGTAATCTATTGTCCTTTAATCGTTCTAATCTTTATTATCAAAAAATTAATAGAAAAGTTAATTTTTTAGATGGTATGGTGTTAGAAACATATCTTGCTAATGAAATTAATGATATTTGGTTAGCACATCCGTTTTACGGTTATAGGAAAATAACTAAAACATTACAAAACAAAGGTTATTTGGTAAATCATAAAAGAATATTAAGATTGATGCAAAAGATGAATATTTCAGCTATTTATAGCAAGCCCCCCGACTTTGTCATTTTTAAAAATAAAAAGGTCTCTAAAGCCTTGAGTTAGAAGGGTTTGCTATTTTTTAGGCACTACATTATTTTATAATATTGTGGAATTAATTTAGGTAAATTTGAGCATCTCTATTTCTAATAATATTAAAAGTTTTATAAATTTTAGCCATTTTATTATTAAAATACCCTGGAACTAAATATCTATCTTTAGTTTTTTTGTGAATATAAATTGAAGACTCAACTTTTCTTAAACAACTAATAATTTCTTTAGGGCTAATTTTTTGAGTTAAATTACATTGATATTCTATATTTCTAATAATTGAAAAACTCATATAACACATTGCTATATGAGATTCTATTCTCTCCTTCTTAAAATGAAAAATAGGTCTCATTTTTAAATCATGCTTATTTATCCTAAATGATTCCTCTATAACCCATAAGTTACTGTATCTAGATACAATCTCACTCGCTTTCCCTGTTTTATCATTAGTAATAACTCCATGTAAACCATCCCATTTTTCCTCTTCTACTATTTTCAAATTATTAATAGCTACCTGTCCATCTAACTTTTTAACATATTTTTTTACTCCACTATTAGATACCAACTTTTGTCCAGTGATATTACCATTCTTATCTGACATTTTTTCTAACTTCTCTAAAATCTTCATTCTTTGCTTTAAATCTTTTCTTGCTCTTTTTGATTTGTAGCTGGTAATTAGTCTTCTACCTTTATATTCAAACTCTGATATAAACCCAAAATCATTTCCTACTAATTCTCCCCTATAATTTTTTTCATCTAATATTGATTCTTTTGTTTTCTTATCCAAATTTCTTAATTTTGCTGCTACCACATATTTATACCCTTTTTGCTCAAGTAACTCTAAATTAGCATCGCTAAACATCGCCCTATCTGCACAAAAATATACCTCTTTTATATCTAAATATTTACCAAAACCCTCTATTGTTGTTATTAGTGTTTTTACTTCTGCTGTATTGCCACTAAATAACTCATAACCAACTGGCAAACCCTCTTGATTAGTAGCCAATGCCAACACTATTTGGGTTGTATTAAATCTATGATCTTTACTATATCCAAAATTCCTTAAATCATCTGTGTTTATTGATTCAAAATATAAAGTAGTTACATCAAATAACAATAAATCTATTTTTCCTCCAAACAATCTTTTAGTCTTTTGAAAAGATAAATTTTTCATCTCATCAATCTCTAAATGCAATTTATCCATTATTCTATATATTCTATTTAAATCATATTCCTTGTTAAATTCTTCCCCCAGTATATTATGAGTTTTTAGCTTACTTGTAGGATTTATTATTCTTGATAATACTAAATCTTTCAAAAGTTTTTTATCATTTCTATTTTTTAACAATTGATCAAAACCTATATCATCAAATAGTTTTCCTCCTACTTCAAAAATACCATCACTTATTCTTTTTTCTTCTTCTATATCATCTAATAACACTTTAGATGTCGGTAATATATCTTCTATGCTTTTTTGTTTTTTTCTTCCTTGTTTTTTTTGGATCAAATGGGGTAAATCTTCTTCAGCAAATAAAGATCCTTGTTTTGAAAGAACTTCTCTTTCTTTAGTTTTTTTGATAATTATTTCTTTTGCAAGATTCCTTAGTTTTTCTTCTTCGTGATCATCTGATGCAACTCCTACATAATGAACTATTTTTTGCTTAACTTGATTCCCAATTCTTATGTTTTCAACTATCTGCACAGATTTTCTAGGGCTTTTTGGTGATTTCTTTGTTCTTATAAACATTTTAAATATATTTTTTTGGTTAAAAAGACTATCCTAACACGAAAATATTTATATGCAACACAAAAGAATAGGTAGGCACTACACTCAAAAAACAACCACAAAAAAACCCTAATACCCTAACAATCCTACAAAATATTTTTTCATATAACTAAAATATGACAAAGTTAGGAAGAATGACCAAAATAAGAAAAAGTTACAATAGTAATTTAAAATTAAAAATAGCCTTAAAATTTTTAGAGGGCGATATGAGTTGCATTGAGATATGTAATAAATATGGGGTAAGCAAAGCAGATGTTCATAAATGGGTAAGGGTTTTGAAAGAATCTGCAACTAATATTTATGATAGCAAAAATAAGTTTTTTTCAGAAAAAACATTAGAAGAAACCCAATCTTTATATGAAAAAATAGGACAATTACAGGTTGAAAGAGACTTTTAAAAAAAGCATTAGAAAGCTAGATACTAGCAAAAAAGTTATGTTAATTTCACAGAATGACAGTTTAAGCATAACAAACAAATGTAATCTATTGTCCTTTAATCGTTCTAATCTTTATTATCAAAAAATTAATAGAAAAGTTAATTTTTTAGATGGTATGGTGTTAGAAACATATCTTGCTAATGAAATTAATGATATTTGGTTAGCACATCCGTTTTACGGTTATAGGAAAATAACTAAAACATTACAAAACAAAGGTTATTTGGTAAATCATAAAAGAATATTAAGATTGATGCAAAAGATGAATATTTCAGCTATTTATAGCAAGCCCCATCTTAGTAGAAACAATAATAAGAACTATCATAAATATCCATATTTATTAAAGGGTTTAGAGATAGATAAGTCTAACCAAGTGTAGCAAACTGATATTGCTTATATCAAGCTTCCACAAGGGTTTTTTTATTTAATTTGTTTAATAGATGTGTTTAGCAGATATGTAGTTGGTTATAAAATATCAAACTCTTTATCTGTTGATTTTTGTTTAGATATGTTAGATGATGCAACTATAAATGTTATTCCTAACATTATCAACACAGACCAAGGAAGCCAGTTTACTTGTAATGAATGGTTAAACATGGTTTTAGAAAGAAACATTAAAATAAGTATGGATGGCAAAGATAGATGGGCAGATAATATTTTTATTGAAAGATTTTGGAGAACTATTAAATATGAAGAAATATTCATAAACCCTTCTGCTAATGGAAAAGAATTAAAAGAATATATTTTTTTTATAACAATGAAAGGTTGCATCAATCTTTAGATTATAGCACTCCTTCAGTCATTTACCGTGCTTAATATGTGAAAGAGTTTTGTTCTTTTAGGTATTTACTGGAGAGAAGATGATATATTTTATTTGTCTTTTTAAGAAAATAATTTATATTTACTTTTATTTTTGTTGATTTAACCTAAAAACTTATGGTAGTTTTCTTCCTTTTTGTCTACAACTTTTCTAAAAAAGCTGTCTGACCAAATGGGTGCATCATATTACTAATTTCCTTATTTGTTGCAATTATGTCAAACTCTAACAAAATTTTATCAGATAAAGATTTTTTTAAAAAAATGAAAAGGGAGGTATGTGATTTTTCTGATAACATAGCAGAATCATTTCCTTATTTCTGTTTAAAAATATTTTGGGATAATCTGTCACAAGATTCTATAGAGGAAGCTATTGGCAATTTAAAAACTAATGATGAGTCAATAGATGCTTTTTTTATTGATGAAGAAAATAAGGAAATTAATATTATACAATGTAAGTCTTGTATATCTATAGAAAGAAAGAGAGCTATAAAGAAAGCTGATTTATCCTACCTAAATGAAATAAATAATAAATTAACAGATAATAAATTTATTAACAATCATAAAAACAACAGGATTAAAGATATTGCAAAAGAATATATATTAGCTATAAACAAGGGATATAAGGTAAAAAAGTATTTTTTTGCCTTAGGAAGAGCGGACAAAAATATATTAGATTATTATGGTGATAATCTAATATTTATAGGATTTAATCAAATAAAAGATGAATATCAAGAATATATATCAAAATTAGATAGAACTGAGCCTGATAAAATCAAAATACAAATAAACTTTGACTGTATTGAACCTGAAATAAATCAAAAACATAAAACTCTAATTTCCGTTATAACTGGTGATGAGATAATAAAATTAAGAAAAACACATAGATACAAATTATTTGATAAAAATTTAAGATTTGGTTTAGGAAAAAACAAAATTAATGGGGGTATATTAAAAACCGTGTTAAGTGATGAAATAAAAAATTTTTACTATTTAAATAATGGAATTACAATTACCTCAAAGGGTTTTAAATTAAATGCTAGCAAAAACACATTAACAATAGACTACCCTCAAATTATTAATGGAGCTCAAACTGTTAATGCAATATATGAAGGCTATAAAAAGAAACATGAACAATTAAGTAGAAAATATGCTGATGCAAAAATAGCTGACGAAAACACAGAGATATATTTTAAAGATTTAAAAATTATATTTAGAGTAATTCAAGATTCTGGAAAAGATGGTAAAAAAACCACAGATTTTGAAGAAAATGTAATTAGGTGTAACAATACTCAAAACCCTATAAAAGAAACAGATTTTTATGCAAATAATAAAGAACAAATAACCTTACAACAAAAATTTGCAAAATATGGATATTTTTATGAAATTAAAAGAGGAGATAGAAAATATTTAGAAGAGCATAAAGCGGAGCATACTTTGTTAAGAAAAAAGAAGGGGGATTTTAAGTTTTGGGAGCAAAAAATAATTTTAGAAAAATTTGCAAGTATATGGATGGCTTACAGATTAGATCCTACCCTCAACAAGGTTAGTAAAGAAAATATTTTTGGTCAAGCTGGAGACAAGAATTATGATGCTTTATTTAACAAAGATGATGAGTTTCCTGATTGTGAAATACAAGAGATGATTCTAGCTATTAATCTATTTGAAGTAATTACTTCACAAGCCGAAATATATAGTAATAAAGAAAAAAAAGGAAAAATTGTTTATAAGCTAACTAAAGCAAAAAATAGTAGTGATTTAAATGTTATTAAAAAAATACTAAGCACTTCTTGTTTAGTAAGAGAACAAATAATGCAAGCTTTTGAAAATGAAAATAGCTTTTTTGATAATAATAATGAAAGAGAGTATATTATTACAAACATAAAAAAAATATGACTTATTATCTTTAGGAAGATATTTAATACTTGCAATATTTTCAGAAATAATTAATAAAGATTCTAAATATCTAGACTATATTCTAAAATACGAACTCTTTAATAAAATTAAGTTTATTGAGGAAATAGTATCATTTTGGCTAAAACAAATACTTGATAAGCTAATTATTGTAGAATATGAAGATTTTAAGAAATTAACTGGCGGTACTGCAAAAAGTTTTTATGCAAGAGCTTCAACTTGGGACTTAATAAAAAAAAAACTTGATTGTCTACATTTGATAGAGGATAAAGATTTTTTTAAAATTTTTAAACTACCATCATGATGCACCCATTTGGTCAGACAGCTTTTTTAGAAAAGTCGTAGACAAAAAGGAAGAAAACTACCGTAAGTTTTTAGGTTAAATCAACAAAAATAAACCTAACCTAAAAATAAGATGATTATAAAAACCATCCCCTCTCATAGCCATCGGCACCTCTGCCTGTGCTACAAAAGTAAATATAAATTATTTTCTTAAAAAGACAAATAAAATATATCATCTTCTCTCCAGTAAATACCTAAAAGAACAAAACTCTTTCACATATTAACCACGCTAAATTGCTGAAGGAGTGCTATAATCTAAAGATTGATGCAATCTTTCATTGTTATAAAATAAAATATATTCTTTAATATTTTTCTTTTAATTCTTTTCCATCAGCAGGAGGGTTTATGAATATTTCTTCATATTTAATAGTTCTCCAAAATCTTTCAATAAATATGGATATTTATGATAGTTCTTATTATTGTTTCTGCTAAAATAGTATAACACCATACCATCAAAAAATTAATTTTTCTATTAATTTTTTGATAATAAAGATTAGAACGATTAAAGGACAATAGATTA
>CBDCUE010000010.1:0-20680 GCA_965222515.1 Rickettsiales bacterium
AATTTTAAATTAAAACTGTAATACTGCTATACAATCACATCTGCCAATCAGATACATAAATTAAGGTAAGCGGAGTTTTATCAGCAGTGATTTTGCAAAATCACTGCTGATAAAACTAGGATTACTAATTAAACAACTAGTTTTCTTCTTACCATATTATCTATTTCAAAAATATGATTAATGTCTTCTATTTTTTGATTAGAGAATTTGCTTAAAGAATCTTCTATCATAAAAATTATTTCTGTAAATTTAATTTTTCCTGCCAAAAACAAAGACACCGCAACTTCATTAGAAGAATTAAAAATAATAGGCATTATGCCACCTTCTCGCAATACATCTCTTACCAAATCCAACACTTTAAATTTATTAATATCTGGAGATAAAAAAGATAAATTAGTTAATTTTTGAATATCTAACATCAAATTTTTTTGCTCTAGTCTATTTGGATAATTTAAGCTATGAGCAATAGCCAACCTCATATTATGCTGCCCGCATAATGCTTTTACATTACCATCTATATATGAAACAAAAGAGTGAATAATAGATTCTGGATGAATTACCACAGAAGCCTGGCTCTCTTTTAAATTAAACAAAAAACAAGCCTCTATCATTTCTAAAGCCTTATTTACCATAGTGCTAGAATCTATGGTTATTTTTTTCCCCATTTTCCAGTTTGGATGTTTTAAGGCATCTTCAATTGTAACTTGTTCTAAATTTTTTCTATGCAAAAAAGCACCTCCTGATGCAGTTAAAGTAATAGATGCTATATCACTATTATCATTTTCTATCAGTTGAAAAATTGCATTATGTTCTGAATCAATGGGAATAATTTTACAATTATGTTGCTTGGCCTCATTTATCAAAATATCTCCAGCACAAACAATGGATTCTTTATTAGCCAAAGCTAATATTTTGTTGCATTTTACTGCATTTAATGTCGGCCTCAAACCTGCCACTCCTATTATAGCAGAAATAACAATATCAGATTCTATAGCAGTTATTTCTAACAACCCACACTCCCCTGCAAATATTTTTATCTCCTTATAATCAGATAATGCTGATTTTACTTCAGAAAAATATTTTTTATTCCTAATACAAATATATTTTGGCTGAAATTTTTTTGCTATTAGAATTAATTTTTGGTAATTATTGTTGGCAGTAGCGATTTTTAACGAAAAAAGATTAGGATTTTCTGCTATAATCTGCAAACTACTATCTCCTATTGAACCTGTTACCCCTAAAATTGAAATTTCTTTCATTTATTATTTCCTATACAAAAATATTTTGAAAAAATACTGAAAATAATAAATAAGCAGTCGGAAAAACAAAAATATGACCATCTAATCTGTCACATAAACCTCCGTGCCCTGGAATTAAAGTTCCAGAATCTTTTATCTTCAACTTTCTTTTAACATAAGATTCAAATAAATCTCCTATTTGAGAAATAATTGATAAAACTATGGTTAAAGCTGCAAACAAAGGAAAGGAGACTCCTTTGGTAAGAAAGAAAAAAACAGCAGCAATTACCATTGATGTAGCAATACCAGATAAAAAGCCACTAACTGTTTTTTTAGGGCTAATTTTAGGAGCTAATTTTATACCACCAAAAGTTTTTCCACCAAAATATGCCATACTATCTGTTACTACTGTTACAGAAACACAAAAAACAACCACATCTATACCAAGACTATTTCTTAAAGCAATCAAACTAGCGATTGGCAATGAAACATAAATAAAAATGAGCAATAACCATTTTTTTAATAATGCTTTAGATAAGAGCTGGCTAATTTCAAAAAAAATTAATATTGCAAGAGCAACAGTAGCTAAATAAAAAACAAAGCCTCCTAAAATTATCAAGGCTAAACTAGGAACAATCAAAACAAATGAATATATGACTCTTTTTTGTAATTCCATAAATATGATTTCTTAAATTATAAACAACAGCACTTATATACTAAAACAAAATAGTCTTCAATAAAAAATTGTAGATTTTTTTTAGGGATATTTTAGCGAAGCAATTTTTAGAGCAAAATAATATTGCAAATCACCAAATTTGCTGATTCCTTATTTTTTTGCCTTCTTGCAAATCTTTTCTTCTTATCTTCTTTTTTAATAAAGAACTATTATCTCCTTCTATTAAATCAAAAATATTTTTATCTGCATTAAATTCTTTTTTCTTGCTAGATTTATCATTTTCGTTTGAGTTTTTCTTAGATTTCTGTTTGTTCTTGTCAGTTTTTTTATCTTCTTTCTTATCTTCTTTCTGATCTTTTTTATCATTATTTTTTTGTTGCTTATCATTTTGTTTATTTTTATTATCTTTCTGCTTATTTTGTTTTTGCTTTTTTAGCTGTTTTTCTGCCAATGTTAAATTATGTTTTGCCTGCTGATGATTTACATTATCTTTTAAAAAATCTTGATATGATTCTATAGCATTTTGATAATCACCTGCTTTATAATAACTATTTGCTAAATTATAATTTTTGTAAGGTGAGCTATCGCTGTTTTTAAATTTATCTATGGATTTTTTATAATTACCTGCACGATATTCAGCTACCCCCTGATTATAAAATGATTTAAACCCATCCACCGATTCTTGATATTTTTTTTGCTGATATTTTTCATAAGCATTCTGCTCTTTATTTAAAAAAATATTTGCCTTTGCTTCATTAGCAATATTAAGTATAAAAAACATTGCAAAAATAATGGTAAAAAACTTTTTTCCTTGCAAAAAAAACAAAATAATCATTGCTAAAAACAATAATAAGACAAAATCCTCTTGCCAAACTTTGTAAGAAATAGTTGTTTTTTCAGCCGATAATTGATTATTAATATAAGAAAAAAATATATCATTACTTCCATAAATAAGTTTTGTAGCATCTCCACCAAACTGATTTGCAATATTTTTTAAATTAGATAAATTTAATTTTGAAATAATTTTTTTATTATTAATCTTTAAAATATTGCCATTTTTTAACACAGGTCCTCCTATTTCAGTTCCCACACCATAAGCGAAAAACTTTATATCTTTTGCTAATTTAATATCATTACCTATTTTATTTTCAAACTCACCATCAGATAATAATAAGATAGTTTTATCACCATCAATAACTTTATTAAAAAAATTATTAGCAACTTGCAAAGCCTTTTTCACATTTGAACCCTGAATATGAAAATCAGCTAGGTTTAAGGATTCTAATTGCTCTTTGATAAAATCTAAATCATCAGTCCAAGGTGTAATAATGTGAGGTATTTCTGTAAATGCAATTAATGCTACCCTATATCCTTGCAAATTATCTAAAATGTTAATTATTTTATGTTTGGCAATTTTAAAACGATTAGGTTTGAGATCAGAAACCCCCATAGATAAAGAACTATCTAATAAAATTACTAAATTTTTAGTAGAACTATATAATTTTGTCTCCTTATATCTAAATCTTGGCTGTGCTAATGATAAAAAAATTAAGCTAAAAAACACTAACCATAAAATCTTTTTTCTTTTATCAAAAAAACTATTTTCGCTATTGCCAATATTTGCCAAAAAATTAAAATTTCTTTTAGCAATAAATTTTCTATATTTATGATAATCAGCATCATTATAAATATCCTGAGGCAAGAAATAAATAATAAAAAAACTAATTGGTATAAATATTAACCAATATATATGCAGAAAATGAAAATCACTCATTTTTTTTAAGTTAAGCTTGTTATTTACAGAATTTGCAATCTATGCAACATTCACACAAATATATTTTTAAATCACACCCTACGAAGGTAATAATTATACTAACCAAATCTTCCAGTAATATAATCCTCTGTTTGTTTTTTTTGAGGGTTGGTAAAAATTTGTCCTGTCTCACCTACCTCAATGATTTTTCCTAAATGAAAAAATGCTGTTTTATGCGATACTCTTGCTGCTTGTTGCATAGAATGAGTTACCATAATAATAGTGAATTTTTCTTTTAATTCATCAATTAATTCCTCAATTCTAGCAGTAGCAATAGGATCTAAGGCAGAACAAGGTTCATCCATTAAAATTATCTCTGGCTTAATAGCAATGGTTCTTGCAATACATAATCTTTGTTGCTGACCACCAGATAAACTATTTCCAGCAGAATTTAATCTGTCTTTTACTTCCTCCCAAAGCCCTGCTTTTTTTAAAGAATCTTCTACAATAAAATCTAAATCAGATTTATTAGTAAACATATTATGAATTTTAGGACCATAAGCTACATTTTCATAAATAGATTTTGGAAATGGATTTGGCTTTTGAAAAACCATCCCTATCGCCCCTCTTAACAACACCAAATCTTGCTTTTTATCATTAATATTTTTACCATCCAATAAAATCTCTCCCGTTATTTTGCAAGACTCAATGGTATCATTCATTCTATTAATGCATCTTAAAAAAGTAGATTTTCCACAACCAGAAGGACCAATCAAAGCAGTTACTTTTTGCTTTTCAATGTCTAAATTAACATCAAAAATTGCTTGTGTATCATTATAAAACACATCCAAATTCTTAACTTCTATCTTATTCATTATTTTTTATTTTTTAAAGTTTAAGTTGGTTAAGTACAAGCTTTGCAGTCAATATCACATTTACATGAATGTTTTTTTGTAAAAGCAGTAAAATAATATTATACAAAGCTAGTTTTTGATTGACTTCGCCAAGATTCCCCTCAAACAGACGCATGACGAAATTAGTAAAAACACTCAGGGTAATAGCTCTCCCCTTGAGGAGGGAGAGCTATTACCCTGAGTGTTTTTACTGTTATAGCATAAGCTACAAGTGAGAAGAAATGTTCTTTCACCATTATTTAAAAATGATTTTTAGCTTTGTTTTTCTAAAAAAGCAAAGCTAAATTATATTTTTTTAAGTGCAAAAATATAATTTTGTGAAACATCATTTGTTAAACTCCAGCTATCTGTAAAAATATTGTATTTTACACCTGATAGATCAATAATCTCAAAAGTTTCTTTTGGTAAAAAATCTATTAATTCTGATGGTTTAATAAATTTACTAAAATTATGAGTTCCTTTTGGTAGCCATCTTAAAACATATTCTGTTGCAAATTTTGCCAATAAAAGAGACTTTAGATTTCTATTAATAGTTGATAAAAATAAAATTCCTCCTTGTTTTAAATGACTAGTTGCTTTTACTAAAAAATCTTGATGATTATCCATATGTTCTAATATTTCTAAACATAAAATTGTATCATATTGATGTTTTTTTTCTAAATCCTCTAACATTATATCTTGATAATTAATCTTAATTTTTTTTTGCTTTGCTAAATGAGCTTTGGCAATGTTAATATTTTTACTACTAGGGTCAATTGCCGTTATATTTGCCCCTGTTCTAGCTAGCGGTTCTGCAATCAAGCCACCTCCACAACCAACATCTAAAATATCTAAGTTTTTTAATGAAGTATAATTTTTTGTTAATATTTCAGTGATATATTTTATTCTAACGGGATTAAATTTGTGCAAAGGCTTGAATTTTCCATTTTTATCCCACCATTCATCTGCGATTGCCTCAAATTTTTTAATTTCTTCTTGATTTACAGAAAGCATATTTATTTAATAATAGAATTATAGTAAGTTAAAGGAGATTTGCTATCATCATTAGCAAAAGATTCTACTTTGCAAATAAAAATGGAGTGAGAAGTATAATCTATAATTTTGTCTTTTTTACAAGAAATTAATGCTAAATTTTTACTAAAAATTGCATTGTTGTTTTTATCTATTTGATAATCTTGACCAAGTTTTATATTGGCAAATTTATCAATATTTTTTTGGGCAAATGATTGAGCTAAATCTTTTTGCTGGCTAGATAAAATATTAATATTGTAATTATTAGCAAAATATAAATCATTATGAGCAGAACTGCTTTTGTCAATGTTAAATAAAACCAAACTTTCATCCAAAGAAAAAGAGGTGAATGAATTGACTGTTATACCGATATTTTTCTGCTTGTGATGTCCTGTTATTATGGTAACTCCAGTTAAGAACTTGTTAATTACCTGCTTATAATCGGATATATTAATAGACATATTAAAATATATTATTTAGTATAGGAGTGTTGATAATCCCATTATTAGCAATAATAGCTATCTTTTGTAAAAATGAAATATATTTTTAAAAATGATAACGGAAACAATCTTAACTTATGAAAATAGTTCAAAAATTTGGAGGCACTTCAGTTGCAGATATTGCTAGAATAAAAAAAGTAGCAAATATTGTAGCACAAGAGAAAAAACAAGGAAATGATGTGTTGGTTGTGGTGTCTGCAATGAGTGGCACTACTAACAAATTAATTGAATATGCAAGAAAAATGTCTCAATTGCTAGATAATGAGCATTTGGCAGAATATGATACTATTGTTGCATCAGGGGAGCAAATCACAGCTGGTTTATTGGCTTTACAATTGCAAAATATGGGTTTTAAATCAAGATCTTTTCTTGGCTGGCAGTTAGGGATTCAAACTGATTCAAGCCATTCAAAATCTAAAATTCAAGATATTGACAAAGCAACTATAAATAAATTTATTAAAGCAGGCTTTATTCCTGTGGTAGCAGGGTTTCAGGGTGTTACAGAACATAAAAGAATTGCAACTATGGGAAGAGGAGGAAGTGACACTTCTGCCGTGGCAATTGCAGCCAGCATAAAAGCAGATAGATGTGATATTTATACAGATGTTGCAGGATTTTATACAGCTGATCCAAGAATTGTAGCTGATGCCAAAAAATTCAAAATGATAGGTTATAGTGAGGCAATTGAGATGACTGCATTAGGTGCCAAAATTCTACACACTAGATCTGTTGAAATTGCAATGAAAAGTAAAATTCCTTTGCAAGTATTATCTAGTTTTTCAAGCGAAGAAGGAACTTTGCTAGTGCAAGATGAAAAAATAAAAGAAAAAAAACCTGTGGCAGGAATTGCTAATATGAATGATGAAGCGGTAATTACTTTGCAAAACACAAAAAATGTCTTTGGAGTTGTAGCATCAATAACCAAAATATTAAGCTCAGAAAATATAAATATAGATATGATATTACAAAATATATCTTATGACGGAAAACACGATAATATTAGTTTTACAGCAAAAAACAATGAGGTTAGCAAGGTAAAAAAAGTTTTAAAAAAGGCTTTAGATAGAAGAGATTTTTACTGTGAGAAATTTGTAGCCAACAAAAATATTGCCAAAATATCAATCATCGGAATTGCTATGCAGTATCAAACAGGAGTTGCTCACACAATGTTTCAAACAATGGCAGATCACAACATAAACATAATGGCAATAGCAACTTCAGAAATAAAAATTTCTATTTTAATAGAAAAAGATTATTGTGAATTAGCCGTAAGATTATTGCACAATGCTTTTGACTTGGGGAAGTGAAAAAAATAATTCCACCTTTTATCTATAACTTAATATCTTAAAAAATGAAAAAAATTATTACTACCTTAATCTTCTCAACATTATTTTCTTATAATGCACAATCTTATGAAATTCAAATTAAAGGCAATACTTCTATAAAATTTTCTGGAGAAGCTTTAGGAGGTTATGCTTTTGATGAAGCTTTGTATGTTACCTCAGGGAGAGAAAGGCAAATTTTTAGATTAAATAGAGCAATAATTGGTGCTGACATTTTTAATAAAGAAATTAATTGGGGAGGAAATATAGAATATAATTTTCTTAATGATCAGTTAAAATATGAATTAGACAGTGAGGAAGAAAACACAGAAAATAGAGAAACGGGAAAAACGGCAAAAGAACAAACTCCTTTTTATGATTATTATAAAAATTTAGGAAGTGATATTTATTATTATGGAAATAGCAATCTAAGCAATGCTTATTTAAAATATAAAAAATCTTTTTTTGAAGCTAGATTTGGTAGAATGAAAAATTTTATTGGTTTTGATGATGAAGAAACTCCTTATCATAATTTAAAAAACATTGCACCTTTAATATATTATAAAAACAAAGAAATATATACTGGTGTTGCCACTTTATTTAAAATAAATAACTTTCTTGAGCTTAATTTTGCAGTTTTAAGTGGAGCAGGAAAACCCATCAATGATTATAATGCTTATATTAATTCTCAAGCAACAGATGCTAATATAAAAGGCAATAACACACCTATTATTGAAGGAAAAATAGCTTATAATTATAATAACAAAAAAAACTTTGTTATTAAAACTTTTATCTCTTATCACAAAACAAAAGTGGGTTCTAGCAATTCCATAGCAGAAACAGGAGCTTATTCTGCTGGAGGAAAATTCAACGATATCAGGCAAGCCATTGGGACAAGAATTTTATTTGGCAATAAAGAAACTATTAGATTAGATTTTTTGGCAGAATATGCAAAATATATTGAAGGATTAACAGAAGAAGGTGCTCAAGGAAGGAGGGATAGTCCATATAGTTTAAACATAAAAAGAGATGGATTTTTTGTTACAGCAGGCCTTAATTTTTACAAAAAACTATCCTTATATTATACTTATGAACATATTGATAGATTTGATTATAATATTTGGTCTTCTAGTGATTTTGCAAATACAGACAAAAATAGTACATATTATCGTAACAGAAAAGATGTTCATTTAATTAATCAAATTTATCAAATAGATTATAATTTCAATAATTATATTTCATCTTATTTTGCTTATAGAAAAGTAAAAAATCCTTACAGAACAGCCTCATTTATCACCGATTCAAGAGGACAAGATGATAAACTAATGTGGGGTATTAAAGCTAAGTTCTAATGTTTTGTAGTTGGCAATTATCAGCAATTTCATAATAAAAAAAATAGATAGATACTTGAAAAATCTTACTTCATTGTTATATATTTATTATATAATAATTTAACGATAAAAAACTATGAGTAAAACAATTGGAATTGATTTGGGAACTACTAATTCTTGTGTTGCCATTATGGATGGTAAAACTCCAAAAATAATTGAAAATGCTGAAGGGGCAAGAACAACTCCTTCTATTGTAGCATATACTGATAAAGAATCTTTGGTTGGTGCTAGTGCAAAAAGACAAGCAGTAACTAACCCTGAAAATACAATTTTTGCAGTAAAAAGATTAATCGGTAGAAGATTTGACGATCCTTTAACTGCTAAAGATCAAAAATTAGTGCCTTACAAAATTGTAAAAGCAGATAATGGTGATGCCTGGGTTGAAGCACAAGGCAAGAAATATTCTCCAAGTCAAGTAAGTGCTGCTACTCTTCGAAAAATGAAAGAAACTGCTGAAGGGTTTTTGGGAGAAACTGTTACTAAAGCAGTAATTACTGTGCCAGCATATTTTAATGATGCTCAAAGACAAGCAACTAAAGATGCAGGTAAAATTGCAGGTTTGGAAGTAGAAAGAATTATCAATGAGCCAACAGCTGCCGCTCTTGCTTATGGTTTAGAAAAAAATGAAGGAAAAACCATTGTAGTTTATGATTTAGGTGGTGGAACTTTTGATGTTTCTATTTTGGAAATAGGTGATGGAGTATTTGAAGTAAAATCTACTAATGGAGATACATTTTTAGGTGGAGAAGATTTTGATATGAAAATCTTAAACTTTTTGGTAGATGAATTTAAAAAAGAGCAAGCTGTTGATTTAACTAAAGATCCTTTGGCTTTGCAAAGATTAAAAGAATCTGCGGAAAAAGCTAAAATTGAATTATCTTCTGCTAAAGAAACAGACATTAATTTACCTTACATCACAGCTGATAGCTCTGGCCCTAAACATTTAAACATAAAATTAACTAGAGCAAAATTAGAACAGTTAGTTGCTGAATTAATTGACAGAACCATAGAACCTTGCAAGCGAGCATTAAAAGATGCTGATATTAGCTCATCTGAAATTTCTGATGTTATTTTAGTTGGTGGAATGACTAGAATGCCTAAGGTACAAGAAAAAGTAAAAAGCTTTTTTGGGAAAACCCCTCACAAAGGTGTTAATCCTGATGAAGTTGTGGCATTAGGTGCAGCGATTCAAGCTGGAGTATTACAAGGAGATGTAAAAGATCTTTTATTATTAGATATAACTCCTCTTTCTTTAGGATTAGAAACTGCTGGAGAAATTATGACTAAAATGATTGAAAAAAATACTACCATTCCAACTAGTAAAACCCAACCATTTTCTACTTTTGCTGATAATCAAACGGCAGTAACTATTAAAGTTTTTCAAGGAGAGAGAGAGATTGCCAAATATAACAAATTATTAGGTGAATTTAATTTAGAAGGAATAGCTTCTGCTCCAAGAGGAGTTCCTCAAATTGAAGTAACTTTTGATATTGATGCTAATGGAATTGTTCATGTTTCTGCAAAAGATAAAGCAACTGGTAAAGAGCAAAAAGTTACTATTCAAGCATCAGGTGGTTTATCTGATGAAGAAGTTGAAAAAATGGTAAAAGATGCTGAATTAAATGCTGATAAAGACAAGCAAGCAAAAGAATTTATTGATGCAAAAAACCAAGCTGATACTTTGATTTACACTACTGAAAAATCTTTAAGTGAGCATGGTGATAAAATTCCTGAAGCTGATAAAAAAGCAATTGAGGATGGTTTGAAAGAACTAAAAGAATTAATTGCTAAAGAAGATGCAAAACTTGAGGAGGTAAAATCCAAAACAGAAGAATTTTCTAAAATAGCAATGAAATTAGGTGAAGCAATTTATAAAGATCAAGCAAAAGAAGGAGCTACATCTAGTGATGAAGCAAGCAATGAAAATGCAGAATCATCTAATGATGATGTGGTAGATGCTGATTTCACTAATGTAGATGATAAAAAAAAGGATGACAAAAAAGATGATAAAAAATCATCTTAGTATTTTAAATCTTTTTTATGTTATTTTTTAGACATAGAAGTTAAAGTTTTTTTTACTTATACTATTTTAGTTTTATAAGTGGTTTGACAAAAAAAGATCTGTATGGTTTTAGTTGGACATATTTATTTTTTGGAGCATTTGTCCCTTTATTTAGAGGTGAAATAATTATAGGAACAATTCATATAATTATTACTATTTTTATTTTGGCTTGTGGCAACTTATTGGTGCTTTTATATATAATAAACAGTATATGCTAAGGATGATTCTTGATGGATGGGAGCTAGTCTGTTATAGATCTAGTTTAATTAAAAAAAACATTTGTGTAAATGTTTTGTATATTGCAAAATGTTAATAACAACCTTAACTTTAAAAAAAACTTAAAAAAAACAATATGAGTAATGATTTATATTCTGTATTAGGATTGCAGAAAAATGCTACGGATGCTGAGATAAAATCGGCATATAGAAAACTTGCGATGAAGCATCATCCTGATAGAAATCAAGGGAACAAAGAATCTGAAACAGAATTTAAAAAAACAGCTGCTGCTTACGAGGTGTTGAAAGACAAGAAAAAAAGACAGGAATATGATACTTACGGTAGTGTAGGTGGTGACTTTGGAGGTGGCTCTCATTCTGGTGGTTCTGGTGGTTTTGAAGATTTTGGTGGGATGAATTTTAATGATATTTTTAGTGATATTTTTGGAGGAGGAAGAGGTGGAAGAAGTAGTGGGGGTAGAAGAGCAAGTAGCGCTGTTGAAGGTTCTGATTTAAGATATAATATTGAAGTCACTTTAAGTGAGGCATATCAAGGTTTGGAAAAAAACATTGAATTTTCTGCTAAACAAAAATGTTCTTCTTGTAATGGTAATGGTTGTGCATCTGGTAAAAAGCCTAACACTTGCACCACTTGTTCTGGTGCTGGAAAAGTTAGAATGCAACAAGGTTTTTTTGTAGTAGAGCAAACTTGTTCTACTTGTCATGGTGCAGGTGAAATGATTAAAGATCCTTGCCTTACTTGCTCTGGTCAAGGCAGGATTAACAAAAAGAAAAAATTAAAAGTAAAAATCCCTGCTGGAGTAGATAATGGCACAAGAATAAGATTGGATGGAGAAGGAGAATCAGGCTTTAGAGGCGGTAATAACGGTGATTTATACCTTTTTGTATCTGTTAAAAGGCATAAAATTTTTATTAGAGAAGAAAGTAACATTATTTGTCATATTCCAATAAAAATTACTACTGCTATATTGGGAGGATCAGTAAAAGTGACAACTATTTCTGGTGAAAATGTAGAGTTAAAGATTCCTTCTGGAACAAATGTTTTAACAAAATTCAAGTTAAAAAACAAAGGAATGCCAAATATTAATTCAGGTCTTTATGGAGATATGTTAGTGCAAATAGATATAGATATTCCAAAAAAAATATCAGCAAAGCAAAAAGATCTTTTGCAAGAGCTAGATGAAGAATTAGAATTATCACCTAGTTCAAAAAATATCTTTGATAAATTTAAAGATATTTTTAAATAGTAATTTTTAAATGTTCCTGTAATTCTAAAAAAAATATTTTTGATAATTTTTTGCCTTCTGCATCAAGCCATTCACCACCTTTATAAGAAAAATAATTTGCTCCTGTGAATGGGGATGAATACCAAATCTTTTCTGATGCCTGATGTCTATTAATTACATAAATCCCTTTTTTTGAAGAAACCTCCAAAACTCCATCATTACATTCTATTTCAAGCAAATAATTTTTGTCTTGTTGTTCTATTTTTTCGGCAATTTTTTCAATATAATCGGTGGCTAATTGATTAAATTGACTAGCACTCATATTGTGTTTTATTATTTCTACCATTTCTTTTTAAAAGTTATATTATTTTAATAATAGCATGTTTTTTCTTACCTGCTGATATTTTTAATTGATCCTTTTCCAAAAAGTCTTTTTCTGTAACTAGATATAATGGTTGCTTTTCTACTTTATCATTAATTCTACCCCCTCCTCCCAAAATAATTCTTTTTGCCTCGCCTCTTGATGCAACAATATTTGTTTTAGCAATTAAAGCACTAAATTCTATGCCACTAACAAAATCATCTTTTTTTAAATTTATTTTAGGTAAATTATCGTCCAATTTATTTTCTTCAAAAACTTTATTACTACTTTCTAACACTTCTTTTGCTTTTTTTTCTCCGTGACAAATTTTTGTTGCCTCATATGCTAATATTTTTTTTGCTTGATTAATTTCTTGTCCTGTTAATTTTGCTAACTTAGCTATTTCTGTTTTTTCTAGCTCTGTAAAATAATTTAATGATTCTATTACTTTATCGTCTGTAACATTTCTAAAAAATTGAAAATAATCATAAGGAGATAATAATTTTTCATCAAGCCAAATTGCACCATCTACTGTTTTTCCCATTTTTTTATTATTAGAATCAACTAATAATTTTGTGGTTAAACCATAAATTTCTTCTTTTTCTTCAAAATTTATTTTTCTATTTAATTCAATGCCATTTACTATATTTCCCCATTGATCAGAACCACCTACTTGCAAAATACAATTATAATTCTTTTTTAAATGCACAAAATCATAAGCCTGCAAAATCATATAATTAAATTCTAAAAAACTTAAATTTTGTTCTCTATCTAATCTTTGTTTAACTGATTCATATCTAAGCATTTGATTAACAGAAAAATTTGAGCCAATTTTTCTCAAAAATTCAATATAGTTATAATCTGCTAACCAATCATTATTATCTACAAATTCAACTTTGTTTTCTCCTTCTATATTTAAAAATTTAGAGAGAATTTTTGTGATATTTTGTTTGTTACTCTCTATTTTTTCTGCAGATAAAATATCTCGAACTTTATCTCTACCAGATGGATCTCCTATTTTGGCAGTGGCTCCTCCAATTAAGGCAATTACCTTAAAACCAAATTTTTGAAAAGTTCTAAGCAACATAACAGACATTAAATTGCCAATATGCAAAGATTTCGCGGTTGGATCAAAACCAGCATAAACTGCATATTTTTTTTCTAAAAACTTTTTTTTTATTTCAGTGTCGTTTGTAGTCTGGTAAATAAAACTCCTATCTTGCAAATAATCTATAACATTCATATTTCTTTAATTATTTTAAAGCGGTTTCTTGATTAGCTAATAGTTTTCCTCTCAAATTCACTATTCCAGTCAAGAACCAATTATTTTTATATTTTTCAAAAGCTAATTTCAAACTATACCATTCTTTATGGCCATTATTTAAAAAATACTCAACTATAATAGCATTAGAATAATATCTTCTGACTGTATCTATTACATTTTTTTCTCTTTTAATATTTCTATTATAAAATATTAGATCTGAATTTACATAATCTTTATTATAAACATATTCTCCCCAATATTCTTTTAAACTCAATATAACTTTGTTATCTTCATTATCAACTCCCCATTTTAAATATTTTGATTGATCATATTCTTTTATTAATTTTGTTTTTTTAATAACAATATCATTAGAAGATATGTATGGAGAAAAACTAAACCTTACTCCTTTTTTAGGATGAACCATAGAAGATAAGATATTAAAATTTCTAAATTTTAATGATTTTATAGTTAAATTAGCAACATTATCAATTATAGATTTAAAAGCTTCTTCGTCAACAGATTGTTTTACTATTTTACTTTTTTTCTCAACAAGAAAACTTGTTTTTGAAAAATATTTAAAGGCAAAAAAAACTGCAATTGTTATTACTGACATCAGTAAGAACATACTAATTGTTGATTTTAACAGACTCATAATTAGATAAAAAAAACATTGAAAGAAACACTAACAATCTTATATCTCACTAAACATCAAAACTCAATATAAATATCTTATTAATATTATTTAAGATAATAATTTATAAAAAACATATCTATTTCTTTGGTTAATTTTATATTAGAATATTCTCCTGCTATAATTTTTATCTTATCATTAGGAAAATATTTTAAATACAGGCTACAATCATCGCTCCAACCCAAAAGCTCTTTATTTGTTGCTATTTCTTGATCATAAGCAAATTTTAGTTTTGACAATAAAAATGATTGAGGAGTTTGAACAGCCATAAAATTACCCCTATTATTATTTTTCTTAACCAAACCATTTTCTGCTTCTAATAAACTATCTGTAATATTTATTGCTGTATTTACTGCATCAAATTCTTTTAGCTTATTTACTGAATCACTGATAATTCTATGAGACACTAATGGCCTTGCTCCATCGTGAATTATTACATTTACTTCTTTTTCCTTGATAAAAGATAATGCTTGATACACAGAAGAACTACGATCATAGCTCCCTCCCCTAATTACAGATATTTTTTTATTACCTTGATATTTGGCAATAATTTCTTGTGTTTTTTCAATGTAATTTGCTAATGACACAATTATTATTTCATCTATTTCTTGATGATTATAAAATGCCAAAAAACTTTGTTCTAAACAAGTTTTGCCATTTTTTAAAACCAAAAATTGCTTAGGAATTTTTGCTCCAAACCTTGCCCCAGTTCCTCCTGATAAAATAATTGCTATATTCTTCATTTTTTTTATTCAGTTTTACCTTTATCTTAAAGAAAAGATGACTAACAATCAATAAAAAACGGGGCTATAAATTTATAGTGTATAAAAGGAAAGAATGAAGGACAATATCTTAATATTTTATCTGCTTCAATCGCTCATCATCAAGCACAAAACCCTTGATAGTAAACTCTTTAATAATTTCTGTTGCCCAATTCTAAATTTTCTTGCTTGGTAAGAATTAACTCTATAACCAACAGATATAATTGTTTCTAAGTTATAATATTCTAATTCTCTTTTTATTTTCCTATTACCTTCTTTTTGAAGTTGTGCAATTTTTACACTAGTTGAGTTTTTATCTAATTCTTTATTAATACTATTTAAATGTTTTGTAATTACAGTTCTATCTACTTCAAATAATTCAGCCATTTTCTTTTGAGTAAGCCATAAATTGTTATTTTTGAAAAAAACATCAATATTAACTTTTCCTTGATCTGTTTTAAAAAAAACAAAATTATTAAATTCTTCTAGTTTATTTGTCATAACAATATCATAATTAATTATCTTGGGGATGCCTTTACTTATAAAAAATGAATAGGGGTTCTATGTTAAAAGAGGATACAATAAACTTTATACTAAACTTGCAATTCTATTCTCTTTTAACATAGAACCCCTAATTTGTGTTTATTGATTTGACAAACTGCTTAGAAAATGTTATAATGGTTCCTTAAGAATTACAATTTTAGCCATAATAACTTTGGACAGCTTAATTAATTATAAAAATGACAAAATACCTAAAATTTCTATTTATTTTACAAGTACTAATACTTTCTTCTTGCAGATATCTTCCAGGGGCTAACTTTCTTAATCATTTAAGAAATACTCGTAACTTAACAGAGAGAGCTTATGCAGAAATACCAGCATATGAAGCCAAAGAAAGAAGGATCAAAGAAAACAGAGCTAGAAAAAATACTTTTTCTCATTCACCTTCCGCTAATTTCCAACCTAAAGCACCTAATCAAGCAAATAATTATAATAATTTTGTAAATCATCAAGCAGCTAAAATCCCTAATCAAAAAATTTCTAGACAAAACAATCATAATGGTAATAATACTTATTATAATCAAAATTCTTTTGATGACACTCAATATTTTTACGAGGTTGAATAAAAAAAACTCTTATTATGAGATTATTGATAATTATTGAAAATCCCACTTATGCTTAGACATATCATTATCATAGAAGAGAATCTTCAAGAAATAAAAAAAATCAACATTCTATTATCTGGAGATTTTAGCACAGTTATTGTCCCTACCCTATTAAAAAACAAAGAAATATATATTATTTCTAGAAAAGATATAACTCCAAATTACAATTTTAAAAATATCATTCAGCTAAAATTAACTCAAGATTTTACTTACGATTATTACAAAAATTTAAAAAATGCTGCTGTTTTTTATCAAGCAGGAAAAAAACTTCCTGTAATGGATATTTGCAATTATGTTCATATTGAGATAAAAACTAATTTTAAAATTAACAAAAATGATATTATTCATATTAGAATAATGCCTCCTAATAATGATGATTTCAAAAATATTTTTTTGTTATTTTCACAAAAAATAGCTAAGAAAAATTTTATTATAAATAACCCTGATTTAATTAAATATAACGAAAAATCCTTTTGCAGAGAGTTTTTTATTCAAGAAATAATGCCAAAAAAATTTTTATATAAATTAGGAGATGACACAAAAAATCTAGTAAATTGGATATTTAAACAAGCTCAAAACAATAAAGGAGTTATTTTAAAGCCTGATGATTTTTATGGTGGTTATGGTTTTAAGTCGGTTTTATCTAGCCCTTATGATAGGGAAAATGAAGATTTTCATAAAATCAAGAATCTTGCAGATGCTAATCAAGAAAAGGAAGCTAAAATATTAATTGCTGATTCTCTGTCAAAATCCATCACTCAATCAGAAAAACATTGCCAAGAAAAAAAAACAGATTTCTTTTTAAAAAACATTCTTTTTCAAGAAAAAATATCTCATTCTAATATAGGAGATTTTCGTTTGTTATTTTTTCAAAAAAACGATGATTACACTGAATTACAAGGTATATTTAGAAGGATTCCCAATAATCCTATAAATGCAGCAAATATGTCTCAAGGAAACTCAAAAGTTACTGAATTAATTAATATGGATATTGCAAAAGTAATTGAGATTTTTGAAAAAGATCCAAAGAAATTTATAAAAAATGAAAAAATATTAAAAAATATTTTTGTAACTAAAAGAGATCAAGAATATAATATTAATAAAGCTGATTTAGCCCATTTTTTATATTTTATTATCAACAATATTATTCCTCAGATGAATAAAGCTCACCAAAAAAACTTGCTTTCAAATGGTGTCGATCTTATGCTACATAAAGAAAACGGACAAATAACTGCAAAAATATTAGAAGCAAATATTTTTAATTCTATGGGAGTAGCTCAAATTATGTCTCTTTCTTTTGCAAGAAAAAAAAGGCAAGAAGATTGGTTTGATCTCGGCAAAAAATATATAAAATTAGTAGAAAACTGTGTTTTTGTGAGTTAAGATACTTCCTCTACATTTTTTCCTATGAAACAAAACAGTAAATTCATACCTTTAAGAAATATTAGCAGTTATTCATTATGCTATGGTGCCATCAGAATAGATGAGCTTGTGAAAGCTGCTAAAGATAATAATATGCCAGCAATTGCATTAGCAGATAAAAATAATTTATTTGCTGCTTTAGAATTTTCATTAGAAGCTACAAAAAATGGGGTGCAACCTATTCATTCTATTTCTCAAACAGTAAAACTCCCTTCGGAAGAAATAGATGAGGTTTTATTAATTGCTAAAAATGAAACAGGTTTTAAGAATCTATTAAACATAGTTAGCCTGCCATATTTAAAAGAACAATCAGAGAGTTGTTTTGAAGACATTAAGAATCACAAACAAGATGTTATTGCTCTTATTGGTTATAGAGAAGGAAATTTATATAAATTACTATTAAATAATCAACAAAATAAAGCATTACAATTAGTTGAATTATATCAAGAAACTTATCAAGATGGATTATTTATTGAAATATCTAGATTAGGCTATGATGATGAAAAGCAAGTAGAGGCAAAATTATTAAAAATAGCAATAGCTAAAAACATTCCCATTGTTGCAACTAATGATAGTAAATATATTGACAAAAGTTCTTTTGAGGCACAAGAAATTTTAAACTGCATCTCACAAAGCACTTACATAGATAATGAAAAAAGAGTAAAAGCATCACAGGAGCATTATTTTAAAAGTGAAGCACAAATAAAAAGACTATTTAAAGATTTACCAGAGGCAATAGAAAATACAGAGTTAATTGCTAAAAAATGCTCTTTTTTTGCTATTACTTCAAATCCTAGTCTGCCAAATTTTTCTGTGAATAAAAATGAAAAAGATGAGTTATCTTTGCAAGCAGAAGAAGGTTTGAAAAAAAGATTAGAGCAATGCAACATCACAGAAGATCAAGAAAAATATTTCACTAGATTAAGTTATGAATTAGGAATTATTCAAAATATGGGATTTTCTGGATATTTTCTTATTGTATCAGATTTTATAAAATGGAGCAAAGATCAGGACATACCAGTAGGTCCAGGGAGAGGTTCAGGGGCAGGATCAATTGTTGCTTGGGCAATGTTTATTACAGATTTAGATCCTTTGAGATATGGTTTATTATTTGAAAGATTTTTAAACCCAGAAAGAGTGTCAATGCCTGATTTTGATATAGATTTTTGTCAAGAAAGAAGAGAGGAAGTAATACAATATGTAAAAAACAAATATGGTTCTAATAGATTAGCTCAAATTATTACTTTTGGAAAATTACAAGCAAAAGCAGTTTTGAAAGATGTTGGTAGAGTGATGCAAATTCCTTATGTTGAGGTGGATAAAATCTGCAAGATGATTCCATTTAACCCACAAAAACCTGTTACTCTAAAGGATGCTATTGCTATGGATGAGCAATTAAGAAAGGCAAGAAAAGATGATAATAGAATAAGAAAACTAATTGATATTTCATTAAAATTAGAAGGATTGCATAGACATAGCTCAACTCATGCGGCTGGAGTAGTTATTTCTAATCAAGATTTATTAGGATATGTGCCACTTTATAAAGATGCTAAATCTGACATTCCTATTGTTGGATATTCAATGAAATATACCGAGCTTTCTGGATTGGTGAAATTTGATTTTTTAGGTTTAAAAACTTTAACAATAATTAATAAAACGACAAAATTATTAAAAGAGAAAAATATTGATTTAGACATTAGTAAGATAAAAATTGATGACAAGGAAACTTATCAGATGATGACCACTGGAGAGACTATTGGAGTGTTTCAATTAGAGAGTGCTGGGATGAGGGATAATCTAAAAAAAATGGTTCCTGATAAAATTGAGGATATTATCGCACTTATCTCTCTTTATCGTCCTGGACCGATGGAGAATATTCCAACTTATATTGCAGTAAAACATGCTCTAAAAGAGCCTGAATATTATCATCCATTACTAAAAGAATGTTTAACTGAGACTTTTGGAGTAATTATTTATCAAGAGCAGGTAATGCAAATCACTAGAGATCTTGCTAAATATAGTTTAAGCCAAGCTGATCTTTTAAGAAGAGCTATGGGTAAAAAAATCAAATCGGAGATGGATGCCCAAAAAGCAATTTTTGTTAAAGGTGCCATTGCCAATAATATAAATAAGAAAAAAGCGGAAGATATTTTTGAGCTTTTGGCAAAATTTGCGGGTTATGGTTTCAACAAATCTCATGCGGCAGCTTATGCTATGATTGGTTATCAAACAGCATATTTAAAAACACATTATCCAACAGAATTTATTGTAGCTACTTTAAATGTGGATTATCATGATACAGATAAAATAAATTTATTCATTCAAGAGGCCAAAAGATTAAAGATTAAAATATTACCACCTAGTATAAATTATGCACAAAGTTTTTTTTCCATAGAAGAATTTGAAGGGAAAAAAGCTATTAGATATTCTTTTTGTGCTTTAAAATCTGTTGGAAAAAATGCTACTGATGAATTGGTGGTTATTAGGGGGGATAAAAAATTTGCAGATATTTGTGATTTTATTAGTAGATGCGGTAGTAAAATTATTCAAAAAAAACTTTTGGAAAGTTTTATTAAAGCAGGAGTCTTGGATGAGTTAGAAAAAGATAAGTCAAAATTATTGGAAAATATGGAATTATTGCAAAAATATGCAACTAAATCTGAATTAGAAAAAAACAGCAATCAAT
>CBDCUE010000011.1:0-18797 GCA_965222515.1 Rickettsiales bacterium
TATGAATATTATTTCTGGGTTAATTGCATATGATTTTAAACAGAATAAACCTAAAATTAACTTTAACATTCAAAAACCAAGGGGGTATAAGTTAAAAAAAGCATAGTTGGGGTTAATAGATAAGTTTAATTGAAGATATAAAATAAAAAATTATTGTCAAACTCTTATTTTTTGCCTTGCAAATAAAAGAAAAATAGACTAAAAATATTTTTCTTTTATTTGGTTTGCCGAAATAGCTCAGCTGGTAGAGCAACTGACTTGTAATCAGTAGGTCGCGGGTTCGATTCCTGCTTTCGGCACCAGCTAAATTATATATTAATTTGTTTTCTAAATATTGGGATGTCGCCAAGTGGTAAGGCAGCGGTTTTTGGTACCGCCATTCGTAGGTTCGAATCCTGCCATCCCAGCCATTATATACTAATCTGATTTCAAAATGACTAAAATAATATCTTGGAATGTAAATTCTGTTAAACAAAGATTAAATCAGCTAGAAAAATTAATAAAAGAAGAAAACCCAGAAATTATTCTTTTGCAGGAGACCAAATCTCAAGATAAAGATTTTCCTGAAGAGATTTTTTCTGATTATGGTTATAATATTGCAAAAAAGGGGCAGAAAACTTTTAATGGAGTGGCTGTTTTAAGTAAATATCCGTTTGAGGAGATTATGGATGAGCTGCCAAGTTATGACATAGATGATGAAGATATTCAGGCAAGGTTTGTAGAAACGGTTATGTCTATAAAAGGCAAAATACACAGAATTATCTCTGTTTATGTGCCAAATGGCAGTGAAATAGATAGCGATAAATATCACTACAAAATAAGGTTTTTGGCAAGATTACAAATTCATTTAGAAAAAATAAAACAATATGATGAAAATATCGTAATTGCAGGAGATTTTAATATTTGTTATGATGATATAGATTTATATGCCCCAGAGAAATTTGCTAATCAAATTTGTTATTCTATGGAAGAAAGAAAAAAATTAAGGGAGTTATTTTCTTTAGAATATTTTGACAGTTTTAGAATTTTACATCCTAACAAGCAACAATTTTCTTGGTGGGATTATAGGGGAGGTAGTTATCAAAACAACAAAGGCTTAAGAATTGATTATATTTTAGGAAATAGCAAAGCTATGAATAATTTAAGCAAGGCAGAAATTTTAGAAGAATACAGAAAGCTAGAAAAAGCATCAGATCATTGCCCATTGCTAGGGGTATTTTAAGCTATTATAACCAGCAATTCTAATTATGAAAAAATAACCCACTATTTATAAAGATTATTTCAAAATTTCACCAAAAAATAATCAGTTTTTATAATTTTTTTTATTACACTGTCAAAAAAAGGAAAAATTTATAGTTTTTTGCAGGTATTTTTTCTCTATATTTATTTTAGCTAATATGGAGAATAAGTGGTTTCTATTTTTTTAAAGTTTTTTCTCTGTTTTTTTCATAATTAGAATTGCTCTTGTGCAAGGGGTTGATAATCTAATATACCTAAAAATTCTAAAAAAAATATATTGTCAATTAATTTCAAATCAGTAAACTTTATACTAAAACAAAATTGTAATCATATAAAAATTTGAGTCTTAAAAAAAAAACAAAAAACAGCATAGCTATTTTAGACATTGGAGCAAGCAAAATTCTTTGTTTATGTGCAGAAATTGACTATTTGCATAATGTTAAAATAACAGGTATAGGTCATCAACCATCAGAAGGAATTGGGCAAGGTGGAGTGATTTCTGATATCAATTTGTTAAGAAATAAAATTGTTACAGCCATATCAGTTGCAGAAAAAAATTCTAATAATAGTATTGAAAATGTTTTTGTAAATTTCAGTGGCAACAATATCTCATCAAGAATAGAAAAAATAACTATTAATATTTTTGGTCATAGTATAACAGCAAAGGACATCAATAAAATTAAATATATAGCTTTTGAAAAATATAATAAAGATGAAACAGAAATATTGCAAATTTTTACTTTAGACTATGAAATAGATAACATCAAAGGGGTGACCAATCCAAAAGGGCAGAGTGGCAAAAAATTAACAGCATTATTAAATATCATCATTGCTCCAAAAACTGCTGTTATTAATTTAGAAAAGTCTCTGGAGAAAAGCCAGCTTAATATTTCTGGGATAGTGCCTTCTATTTTTGCCTCTGCTATGTCAGTATTAACTGAAAAAGAGCAAGAAAATGGCACTTTGATTTTTGATATTGGAGCTAAAAATATTGCTTTAGCAATTTTTAGTGAAGGAAAAATGCAATATACTAACTCACTAACTATTGGCTCTAATATCATCACTCAAGATATTAAGAAATATTATTCTTTAACTGAAGAAGAGGCGGAAAGAGTAAAAATTCTAGAAGGAACTATTTCCCTTGACAGAAACAGTAAAAAAGATGATTTATTTAACTATACAACAATAGAAGATAGCAATAATTCTATTGATAAAAACATTTTATCTAAAATAATTTCTGCTAGAATGACAGAAATATTTGAGTTTATTGAGCAAAGTTTTGAAAGAGATGAAAAAGCAAATTTATTATATAAAAAATACAAATCTAGCATAGTATTAACAGGAGGGGGAGCCAATTTGATTAACATTACAGAGCTAGCGAGTAAGATTTTTGAAGCTAAAGTGAGAGTGGCAAAAGGAAATCTTTTTGAGTCTATGCCAATAGAACATCAAAACCCTCAATTTTCTACTGCTTATGGATTAATTAAATATGCCATAACTGACATTAACAATCATAATTTATCTTTTAAAAAATTTTACGGCAAAAAGAAATTATCTTATAAAATCAAAAATATGTTTTTATATAACCCAATCTCAAATTTTTTTAGCAATTTTTTCTAAAAAGACTATTTTTAAAGTCTTTTTTATAGTATCGGGGTCAAAAATAGAGGGCAAGTCTTGATTTTTGACTTTTCGTTAAAAAGGGGTTTTGTGTGTGGCGGTTTTTAGGTACAACTCATTAAGATATTTTTTATTTTCTTAAGTAAAAAACATTAAAATTTGATATACAAGAATAATATCCTATATATAATAGGAGATATAGTTACAACCTTGTTTATAAAAATAACAAAGCAATAATTACCTCTAACTTTTGTTATTACAGCAAGTTACAATAATAACATTATGGTTTGTATAAATGTTTTATATATTGCAAAAAGCACATAACAACCTTAATTTAAAAAAATAAACTTTAAAAAAGAATGAATAAGAATTTAAAAAATATTTTGATCTGGGGGGCTATTTTGGCACTATTATTTGTCTTTTCTAATGGTCTTAGTTCTAAAAACAAAAATGTAGAGGATATAGATTTTTCTGATTTTTTAAATAACATCAAAACTTCTTCAGTGTTATATGTGACTATTGAGAATGATAAGATTTATGGAACTTACAAAGATGGTAAAAAGTTTGTTACTAATGCCCCTTATTATCCAAACTTAATTGATAAATTGGATCAAGCTGGGGTGAGAATAAAAGTTGCAGATAATGATAATGTGCAAAAAACTCTTTTAGCTGCTGTGTTATCGTGGTTGCCATTTTTATTATTAATTGGGGTTTGGGTGTTTTTCTTGAAAAAAATGGGAGGAAAAGGGAGTGGAAATCCTTTAAGTTTTGGCAATTCAAAAGCCAAAATGTATATGGATAAAGATATAAAAATCACTTTTAAAGATGTGGCTGGAATTGATGAGGCGAGGGAGGAGCTTTTTGAGATTGTAGATTTTTTAAGAGACCCAAATAAATTCCAAACATTAGGTGGGAGAATTCCCAAAGGTTGTTTGCTTATTGGAAATCCAGGAACAGGAAAAACCTTGCTTGCAAAAGCTATTGCAGGAGAGGCAAAAGTACCATTTTTTAGTATTTCAGGATCTGATTTTGTGGAAATGTTTGTTGGAGTTGGTGCTAGCAGAGTAAGAAACTTATTTACTCAAGCAAAAAAAGAAAGCCCTTGTATTATTTTTATTGATGAAATTGATGCGGTAGGAAGACATAGAGGATCTGGAGTAGGAGGAGGAAATGATGAAAGGGAGCAAACATTAAATCAATTATTGGTGGAAATGGATGGTTTTCAAGATAATGAAGGGGTGATAGTGATAGCTGCAACTAATAGAGCTGATGTTTTGGATAATGCTTTGCTTAGACCCGGAAGGTTTGATCGTAGAATTATTGTACCACTTCCTGATGTGGAGGGGAGAAGAAAAATTTTGAAAGTTCACAGTAAAAAAGTTCAAATTGCCCCAGACATTAATTTGGAAGTGATAGCGAGAGGAACTCCAGGTTTTTCTGGTGCTGATTTGCAGAATTTGGTGAATGAATCAGCATTATATGCAGCAAGGCAGAATAAAAAAATGGTTACAATGCATGATTTTGAATATGCTAAAGATAAGGTGATGATGGGTAGTGAAAGAAAATCTATGATTATAAAAGATAAGGAGAAAAAACTTACTGCATATCATGAGGCAGGTCATGCAATTGTAGCATTATTTACCGCAGCATCAGATCCAATTCACAAAGCAACCATTATTCCAAGAGGGCAGGCTTTGGGTATGGTTATGAGATTGCCAGAAGATGACAGATTGTCAGTTACTAGAGAAAAATTAAAATCTGATTTAGCCGTTGCTATGGGTGGAAGAGTGGCAGAAGAATATATTTTTGGTTATGAAAAAGTTACCTCTGGTGCATCAAGCGACATAGAATATGCCACAAAATTGGCTAAAAGAATGGTTTTGAAATGGGGTATGAGTGATGCAATAGGTCCTATTATGCATGAGGTAAATCAAGAAGAATTTATTTCTAATGATAAGGCAAATTTGATTGATGATGAAGTGAAGAAAATAGTAGATGATGCGTATAATGAGGCTAGGACTACTTTAAAGAAGAAAAAAAAGGAATTAGAGCTTTTGGCTCAGGCTTTGATTGAATATGAAACATTAACTGGAGAAGAAATAAAATTAGTTATTGCTGGAAAAAAGGTCAAAGAAAAGAATAAAACTGATAAAAAAGATTCACCAAAGAAAAAATCAACCTTAAATATTGCAGAAGAAATGGCTTGAGTTTTGGCAACTTACTTGCTATAAAGATCTTTTATACTATATTTTATAGAAAACTTAACAGAAAATGCCAAAAAAAAGAAATAGAGATGCAGATATAAATATAGTTGATTTAGAAGAAAACTCAGAATATTTAGTAACGCTCCCGATAAAAATGTTATTGTGGCAAGAACAAGAAAGAAAACATTATCTATTTTGCAAAAGAAATATCAAAAACGAAGAAATGCGATAGAGCCAGTGATAGGTCATATTAAAAATGATGGCTCAAGGGGGGCAAGATGTTATCTTAAAGGGAAAGTGGGCGATAATATGAATACAATAGCAACTGCTATGGGATTTAACTTAAGAAAGCTGTTAAACTGCATAGATAGTTATCTTTTTGCCAAAATCCAAATGGTAATTTTTGTAATAAAAAGTATTTTTTTAAGAAAAAACACACTTTTTATTATTTAATAATTGTTAATTTAACTAAAAATGTAATTATTTAGGTGCGACTATTTAATAATTGTTAATTTAACTAAAAATGTAATTATTTAGGTCTACTATTTAGTAATGCTGGAAAAACAAACTACCAACCATCTACTAATATAGTAGGTTTGCTACTGGCAGTAGAAAGAGCCTAACAATTCAACTGAAATAGATTATTTGTAAAATATACTAAAACTTCTATAAATCAATGAACATAGAACCCCTAATCCTTCTGCCTGTACAGAAATTGTTGGATAATTTATTGGAATAAATATAATTTGCATTTTTGCTATAATAAATTATATTTGGCTAATAAGTATTTTTGTCAACAGTTCCACAATTCTTTATTTAAAATAAAAAATGAAATTATTAGCTTGCAATTCAAATTTACCTCTTGCTAAGAAAATTACTAAAAAGCTTGATGCTGAGTTAATTGACATTTCAGTCAAAAAATTCTCTGATGGAGAAATCTTTATAGAAATTCATAACAATGTTAGGGGAGAAGATATTTTTATTATTCAATCCACCTCTAATCCTGCCAATGAGAATTTAATGGAATTATTAATTGCAATTGATGCCTTAAAAAGAGCCTCGGCCAAAAGAATAACCGCTGTAATTCCTTATTTTGGCTATGCTAGACAAGACAGAAAGCCAGCACCAAGAACTCCCATTTCTGCAAAATTATTAGCAAATTTAATTACCGTAGCAGGAGCAAATAGAGTGCTTACTATGGATCTTCATGCTGGTCAAATACAAGGCTTTTTTGATATACCTTTAGACAATTTATATGCAGCTCCAATTTTCATCAAACATATCAAAAAAAATTTTAATTTAGAAAATACAATCATAGTATCTCCTGATGTTGGTGGTGTTGCAAGGGCAAGAGCTTTTGCTAAAAGATTAGAGCTAGATTTAGCTATTATTGATAAAAGAAGGGAGAAAGCAGGAGTGTCAGAAGTGATGAATATTATTGGAGATGTTGAAGGTAAAGATTGTATTTTTATTGATGATATGATAGATACCGCAGGAACATTATGCAATGCCACTAAAGCTGTTAAAGATAAGGGGGCCAAGTCTATTTCTGCCTATATTTCTCATGCTGTGTTGTCTGGGAAAGCAATAGAGAGAATAAAAAATTCATATATAACTAATTTAATAATAACGGATTCTATCAATCAAGAAAATTTAAAAGTAAAAAACATAAAAACCTTGACCATAGCTCCTTTGCTCGCAGAAGCCATCAGAAGAATATCTCAAGAAAAATCTATTTCTGTATTGTTTGATTAATTTTTTTTCCTCACCATAATCCAAGAAAAAGCAAACAGCTACATTGTAGTAAAAGATCGTTGAGTAACAGTTCTCTTGCATTATGGAACTAGTATAAATCAGAGTTTAATAGGGATATTGACAAATATAAAATAATATGTCATAATGAGTGGTAGAAAGATATATAAATTTAATTTATATATAAAAAAAACAGGATGTTGTGAAGGTGCATAATTATATACAATTGAGATCCCAGAAAAACATGGCGACAGAAGAAGAATTAATGTTGTCAGGGAAATTAGTAACATTTTATAACGATGGAGCTAATTTAACTCAAGGTGATATAAGATGTGCACTTAATATACTAGAAATAAATAACAGAGAAGCAGAAACAAATAACAGACTATAGTATTTTAACTAGTCGTCCCTAAAAAACTAAGAAAAGTCGGTATTGCTAAATAAGAGTTTGCAATGCCTAAAAATGGGAGAAAAGTTTTATATTCCCTTTTAAATCCACTCGTATAGAATCTAACATTCCAGTAATATATGAGGGCATTGAGACATAATTATAGACAATAAATGGAATAGTGTGTAAAATAATTATTTTAATAAATCTAATAATAAAAATAATTCTTAATGTCTATATTGTGCAAATTCTGTGATTCTAAAAGAATAGTAAAAAACGGGATAATTAAAAAAAAACAAAGATACAAATGTAAGGAATGCTTACGAAGTTTTAGGGTTGGAGATGATAGGGAGAAATATGAAGAAATAGAAAGGCTTAAGGTAATAAAACTATATTTAGAAAATGTTGGTATAAGGTCTATAGAGAGGCTAACAGGAATAAGTAGTAGAATGATTATTTATTGGATAAGAAAATTTTCTAATTTAATAAAAGATAATTTTAATAAAAATTTATCTAATTTAAAAAAAGAAGATATAAAAATATTAGAGATTGATGAAATGTTTACATATTTAAAAAAAAGCCAAAAAATGGAGGGGGAGCAGTTTTTATATGGGTTGCACTTAACAGAGAAAAAAACGAAGTTGTTGATTTTGAAGTAGGAGATAGGAGCAAATGGACTTATATTAAATTGGTGGAAAGGTTAGAGAAAAAATATAACATAAAATATTTTTGCACAGATTATTATAGTGTTGATGAAACTTATAACATTTCTAGCAAGCATATTCAGTCTAAAGCAGAGACATCTCTGATAGAAGCTAGAAATTCTTTAGCTAGATTTAATAGAAAAACCAAAAGATTTTCTAAGTCCCTTGATATGATTTATGCTAGTTTAAATCTGTTATTCTATAAAAAATATCTTAATCTTAACTTTTATCTATAGTTATGTTGCAGTGCCCATTCAATCTTTATATAGAAAAAAATCTTTTCTAATTATAGTATCTTTTCTCTCTGGACTGGTGGAGATTATATCTATATTTATCCCCAATGATTTTTCTATAAATTCTATATATTCTTTAGCTTTTTCTGGTAGCTTTTGATATTCTATAATTCCAAAAATATCACTTTGCCATCCCTTCAATTCCTGATAAACTGGCTTTGCTTTTTCTTGCAATCTTTGACTTGCTGGCAAATAATCATAAACCACCCCTTCTATTTCATATTGATAACAAACTTTTATAACATCTAATTCTGATAAAACATCCAATTTGGTAAGAGTAATAGAATTAATACCACAAATAGCTATCATCTGCTTTAATTGAACTAAATCTAACCAGCCACATCTTCTGTTTCTTGAAGTTACCGTGCCAATTTCATTACCTTTTTTTTGTAAATGCTCGCCTATTCCATCATTAAGCTCAGTAGGAAAAGGCCCTTCTCCAACTCTTGTAGTATAAGCTTTCACAATACCAATATTATGATCTATTTTACTAACTCCTAAACCACTACCTGTAAATGCTTGACTAGTTACCGTGTTTGAAGAAGTAACAAAAGGAAATGTTCCATTGTCAATATCAAGCATTACACCTTGAGCACCTTCAAACATTATTATTTTATTTTCTTTTTTTGCCTCATTTAATATTTTCCATACAGGCTTTATATAAGGCAAGATCTTATCTGTTATTTCCTCTAATTCTGCCAAAATTTCTTGCTTACTAAGCACAATATTACCATTTTCTTGCAAAATTGGACTATAAAAATTTAATAATTCCGTAACTTTTTTAGCCAACAAATCCTTATCATCCAAATCACAAGCCCTAATTGCTCTTCTTGAAATTTTATCTGCATAAGCAGGCCCTATTCCTCTTTTAGTCGTTCCTATTTTATCTCCTGCCTTAATATTCTCGCTGATTTCATCAATTATCTTATGCAACTTCAAAATTAAACAAGTATTTTCAGCAATAATCAATCTATTACTATCTATTTTTTGACCAGATTTTTTAATCTCCTCTATCTCTTTGATCAAATGATAAGGATCCATAACAACCCCACCTCCAATTACTGATAATTTATTCTCTCTTAAAATATTAGAAGGAAGTAAACTTAGTTTATAAGTTTTATCATCCACCACAATAGTATGACCAGCATTATGACCACCTTGAAATCTCACCACAATATCAGAATGATTTGACAGATAATCAACAATCTTACCTTTACCCTCATCTCCCCACTGCAATCCCACAATTGATAATAACATTTTTTTTATAGTTAAGTTAGTAATACAGCTATGCAATCTACACAACATTTACACGAATAATTTTTTATAAATATAATAACAATCAACTACCCCAAATATAAACCGATACAAATAAAAATAACCACACCACATCAACAAAATGCCAATACCATGCCGCAAATTCAAATCCTAAATGATGACTTTTTAGCAAAGAACCTTTTTTTGCTCTAAAATAACATACCGTCAAAAAAATTGTTCCAACTATTACATGAAAACCATGAAACCCTGTTGCCATATAAAATAGAGAAGAGTAAACATTATCTTTAAAAGCAAAATTATGATGTAATGCATGAGCATATTCATAAACCTGCAAAGAAGTAAAAATCACCCCTAATATAACAGTATATTTTAAACCTCTAACCAAATCTTTATTATTGTCATTAAGCAATGCATAATGTGCCCAAGTAACAGATGTTCCAGATAATAACAAAATTAAAGTATTAAAAAAAGGAATATTCCAAGGATCAATGATTTTTATTTCTTTAGGAGGCCAAATTCCTTTTTTCACTCCCCAACTACCATCTAAAATATCCATAGGAAAAATTGCTGAATAAAAAAAGGCAAAGAAAAAGGCAAAGAAAAACATCACCTCAGACAAAATGAATAAAGACATACCTATTTTTAACCCTTTCTGTACAATAACATTATGGGCCTTATCATCCTTGGCCTCTTTTATTACATTTACCCACCATCTATACATATTATAAAAAACTAGAAATAAAGAGATGGTAAATAATATTTTTCCAATAAAAATATTATGAAAAAATAAAACTGCCGAGAAAAATAATAAAAAAGCAGATAATGCAGTAGTAAAAGGCAAAATACTTGGTTTTACCAAATGATAAGGATGCGATACTGTCATTTTATTTCTTAAAAATTTTCTTTACAAAACTTGAGCCAGTTTTTTTATTATCAGAAGCTATATAGCTAGCACCTCTTTCATTAGAAGGCAAATCATATGCTAATTGAACTACATCTTCATCAGATAATTTTTTTTCAGATTCAATAATAAATTGAGTATCTAATAATCTATCATCTGCTACAAGAAAGATTTTTGCTTTTTCTGATTTTTCAATAGCAAGCAAATTTTCTAACCTATAATTATGTAAATAAGAAATCATTACACCTTGAGCCCTTACTCTAAGTACTCTATCTTTTTTCTTCAAAATAATAGTGCTTATTTCTCTAAATATATCAACAGATAATGTATCAAAAGATTTAACCAAACCCAAACCGTTACAATGAGTGCAAGAGACCATATTAGTTTCTATGATAGAAGGCTTTAATCTTTGTCTAGAAATTTCAATCAAACCTAAATTGCTAACTCTACCTATTTGCACTCTTGCTTTATCATTAACAAAAGAATCTCTTAACTCTTTTTCCAACTTTTTTTTATTATCAAGCAACATCATATCGATAAAATCTACTACAATAATTCCTGACAAATCCCTTAATTGTAATTGTCTTGCCACTTCTTTTCCTGCCTCTAAATTTGTAGTTAATGCTGTTTCTTCCACAGATCTTTGCTTGATAGCCTTTCCTGAATTTACATCAATAGAGACTAAAGCTTCAGTAATATTAATTACCAAATAACCCCCAGATTCAAGAGGAACAATATGGTTGTAAAAATTTTCAATCGCTTCATTTATGCTAAAAGAAGAAAATATATCTTGCTTCTGCTTATGATCTTTAATTTTTTTAACTCCAGATGGATCTACAATTTTCATTAAAAAAGTTATTTTGTTAAAAGCATCTTTTCCATCGACAATTAAATCTGTCACTTGATTATCATAAACATCCCTAAGACATCTTTTTAACACATCAGCTTCTTGATAAATAAGAGCAGGAGCCTTAGCTTTTAAAGCCAACCCCCTAATATTATTCCAAGAATTTACCAAATATTGATAATCTCTTACTATCTCTTCATCTTTTTTATCATAAGAGGCAGTTCTTAAAATTACATTTGTATTTTCTGCTAATTCAAAACTCTTTAATAAATTTCTTAATCTTTTTTTATCCTCAACAGATTCTATTTTTTTTGAAACACCTCCTGTTTTAGAAACAGTATTAGGCATTAAAATACTATATCTACCAGCTAAAGTGATATAAGAGGAAAGAGAAGCTCCTTTATTCCCTCTTTCTTCTTTTATTACTTGAGATAAAATAATCTGTCCTTTTTTTATTACTTCTTGAATGTTATAGCTATGAATTAATTTTTTCTTTAAACGATCCAAATCTTGCATAGAATCATCATTGCTAAAGCCTTTATGAGTAGATTTTTCTTTATTGTCATTACCCGACATTTCTTGCAATTTTTTTTTATCAGCAGTAGGTATATTATAATAATTAGGATGAATCTCGGCAAATGGTAAAAAGCCTTGCTTATTATCATCATATTCAATAAAAGCAGCTTGCAAAGATGGCTCTACCCTAGTTATTCTAGCAAGATAGATATTTCCTTTCAGAAGTTTTTTAGCAGAAGATTCATAATCAAAATTAAGAATTTTACCATTTTTTGCAAATTTCACCACTCTTATTTCTTGAGGATAAACTGCATCAATTAATATTTGAGACATTATTTTTAATATATATTGTTTTTAAGTTAAGAATTAGAAATTCTTAATAAAATTATTTAGCTACTACTACCATAGCTTCTTTTAGAAGACGATCATTTAGAATATATCCTGCTTGCACCACTTGAATTACAGTACCTGATTCTTCTTTACTATCAATTTTACTGATTGCTTGATGAATGTGATGGTCAAATTTTTGACCTAAAGGATAAATTCTTTTTATACCACTCTTCTCCAAAACTTTTGTTAAATCTTGATGGGTAATTTCAATACCTTGAAAAAACTTAACAAATGCTTGGTTATTTTTAATTTCATCTGATGGAGCATTATCCATAATTAAATGAAAATTTTCTAATATTGCAACTACTTCTTTAGCAAACCCTTGAATTGCATATTTTTTTAATTCTAAATTTTGAATCTCGGCTCTTTTTTTAGTATTTTCTAACTCTGCTGCCATTCTAAGCAATCTTTGATTTAAGTCAGAAATTTTTTCTTGAGAATCATCTTTTTGTGGTTTTTTTTCAGACAGAATTTTATTTAAAATATCTTGGCTTGGTTTTGCCTCTTTCTTTTTTTCTGTGTGTTTTGTTTCTGGTTTTTTATCTATCATTTTTTTGTAAAATTGGTTTTATTATCTTTAAATAGTATTTTTTTATAAAATAACTTTTAGTATATACTCAAAACCTAAATTTGCAATAATTTTATGAGATCATCAAAAAGAAAAAACAACGAAACAAGAAAAATAACTTTTAAAAAAGATTCAAACTCATATGCAGAAGGAGCTTGTTTGGTAAATTTTGGTAACACAAAAATTTTATGCACTGCAAGTTTAGACAAAGCTGTTCCTAAATTTTTAAGAAATACAGGCACTGGTTGGCTCACCGCAACTTATGCAATGCTACCACGAGCAACTCATAAAAGAGTTCGTAGAGACATTGAAAATGGTAAAATATCAGGTAGAACTCAAGAAATTCAAAGATTAATCGGCAGGTCCCTTAGAACAGCTCTTAATTTAGAAAAATTAGGAGAAAGGCAAATAATTATTGATTGTGATGTATTGCAAGCAGATGGTGGCACAAGAACTGCAGCAATAACAGGTGGTTATGTAGCATTAGCACTTGCTATCAAAAAACTTATGCAAGAAAAAATCATAGTAAATAATCCATTAAAAGGAAATATTGCAGCAATTTCTTGTGGTATAGATAATGGTACGGCAATTATTGATTTGGATTATCAAGAAGATTCCAGCATTGAAGTTGATGCTAATTTTGTATTAAATTCAAAAGAAGAAATAGTAGAAATTCAAGCAAGTGCAGAAGGAGCAACTTTTAAAAAAGAAGATTACGATCAAATGTATAATCTAGCATCAGATTCTATGAAAGAGATTTTTAGAATGCAAAACGAGGTTATTAACTCTTAAAAGCTTTTTTAGAAAAAGCAAAGAGTGACCCAATCTTCAAACATTCTGACTGCTTTCTTTCGAATCTGATCAATTAACACAAGAAAACTGCCCACTCTTTGCCGTAAACAATTTTAATATATCTTTTTTAAATTACAATTTTTATAAAAAATTAGATAGCAACTTTAAATTCAAAAAAAAATAGCTATTTTGTCATAATATTATCTCCGGGGCTACAGGGCTGTGTCATAATAGCAAAAGTAACATTTTTTCTTATGACACAGCCTAGGAGCGGGGATTCAAGGCAGATTGCATTCTTTCCAGATCTTTGCTACAATGGGACTGTTGATTTTCTTTAACATCTAATACTCCTCACTATAGTGTGTTTAGTAAATTCAGAAAGAAGTTAGGGACAAAAAGATTATCAAATATATTTGATAATCTAAAAAGTCAGCTTCAATCACAAGGTTATATGAATGAAGTATTTACATTTGTAGATGCATCCCATTTGATAAGCAAATCAACATTATGGGAGGAAAGAGATAGAGCAATATCAGACAAGCACAAGAAATTAAATAATCAATTATTACCCAAATATGCTAAAGATAAAGAAGCAAAATTTGGTTCAAAAGGAAAAAATAAATTTTGGCATGCTTTTAAGAAACATACATCAGTAGATATGCAATCAGGATTAATAAACAAAGTATCAGTAACAGAAGCAAATTTAATAGATAGCAAGGGATTAAAAAAAGTAGCCCCAAAACAAGGTGCCTTATATACTGATAAGGGTTATTGTGACAAGCATGCAAAACGAGCTGCGGCAGAAAAAGGCTTTCATTTAGCTGCTATTAAAAAAAATAATATGAAATATAAAAACAAGGATTTAGATAAGTTTTATAGTAAGATGAGATCACCATATGAAAGAGTTTTTTCAAAATCTAACCATAGAGTTAGATATTTAGGAATAGCCAAAAATCAATTTACAGAATTTATGAATGCAATTAGTTTTAATTTAAAAAGATTGGTTGTTTTAAATGACGAATCTTCTCAATTTGTATGATGTTATAGGGAGAAGTCTATTCAAATTTTGCTTTTTTAGCAAGATTTAGATAAAAAATGATTAAAATAGCTCTAATTTATCCCCAATTTTAGAATTTTTAGCAAAAATTTACAATTTTCCAGATCTTTTGCAAAAATACACATTTTTCTTGAAAAAATCAACAGCCCCTAATTGTAAAGATAAAAAAAAACTTGTAAAGAAAAAAAGATAAGTTTAGTTTGAAAGATTAATTTTTTTATAAACTAAAGATTATGAGTATGGTTAGGGGTTTGCCTGCGATATATGAAGGCAAGAAGAAGAAAAAGATTTTTGTTAGAGTTTTGAGTTATGTTTTGAGTTTCAGTTTGGTATTTGGAGATGTGTCATTTGCATTTTCTAATAATTTAGAGGCTAGTCAAAGCTTGACAACTGATAATGCTGGCGCTTTAAAAGTGGATAGTGGTAATAGCGGTAATACAGAGTTAGATAGGGCACAGAATGGTGTACCTATAGTGCAGATTGCGACACCTAATGCTCAAGGAATGTCTCATAATAGGTTTTTGGATTATAATGTAGGTAGTAGAGGTCAAATATTAAATAATTCTCAGAATAACGGTAATAGTGTTTTGGGAGGTATGATTAATGGAAACAACAATTTACAAAATAGTGGAAGTGCCAGAACTATTTTGAATGAGGTTACTAGTAATAGTAATAGTGTATTAAATGGATATATAGAGCAGTTTGGAGGGAATGCGGCATTATTTATAGCGAATCCAAATGGAATATCTTGTAATGGGTGTGGATTTATTAAAACTCCGAGAGTGAATTTAATTACAGGAAATAGTAATATAGAAGAAGGCAGAATAAAAGAGTTTTCATTGTCAGGAAGAGGAGAGATTTTTATAGGAGGAAAGGGGGTAGATTTGGGTGAGGAGACTGATTATTTTAATATAGTAACAAGGGTAGCAAAAATTACTGGTGATATATATGGAGTAAAAGGAGATAAGAGCAAAAAAGATGTGGATATAAAGATTTTAACAGGTAATGATAAATATGATGTTGTACAAGAAGAGGTTAGTTCAAAGGAGAAAGATAGAGACGAAAAAAGAGTTGCAGTAGATTCTTATGCATTGGGTGGAATGTATGCAGGAAGAATAAAAATCATAGCAACAGAAGATGGTATGGGTGTGAATAATGGAGGGGTAATGTATGCAACGGCAGGAGATATAGAGATATTGTCAGATGGTAGAATAGTTAATAAGGGAGATATAGGAAGTAAAGGAGATATTAGAATAGAGTCTAAGAATGAAGATATAGATATAGCAGGAGGACATATAGTTAGTAAAGAAGGGAAGATAGAGATTATAGCAAAGCGAAAGATTAAAATTGGAGATGAAAAGCAAGAAACTGAAATAGAAGTAGTTAATTTAGAGATATTGGCTAAAAAAGATGTAAAATTAGTGTCAACGGGTTATGAAGAAGAAGGTTTGGAAGAGGAAGGGGTAAGTAAAGAAGAGGAAGGGGTAAGTAAAGAAGAGGAAGAGGTAAGTAAAGAAGAGAAAGGAGTAAGTAAAGAAGAAGAGGGAGTAAGCAAGAGAATGGAGGAGATAAATCAATTATATTCATATGCAAAAAAAGGAGCATATGTTTTGGCAAAGGAGGTAAAAATAGAATCAAAAGCAGATGAAGTTAAGATTATAGGAAGTAGTACAACATTAAATGTGCAAGATGAGGTTATTATAGAGGGTGATAATGTGATTAATAGTGCGGTGGTTAAAAATCAAGAGGTAGAAAAAACATTAAAGAAAATTGAGATATTGGCGGCAGGAAATATTTTAAATGAGGGCAGGTTGGAAAGTGAGGAGTTGTTGCTTGAGGGTGAGGGGTTAGAAAATGAAGGTTTGCTATATGTTAGGGGGGAAAACTTATTGTTAGATAAAATAAGAAGCATAGACAATACAGGAAGTATTATTGCAGAAGAAAGAATAATAGGAGATGTAGAATATGTTAGTAATGATGGATATATTTATAGTAAAAAGGGTATAAATTTGAATGTAGAAAACGAAATAGAAAATGAAGGAGCGATAAGGTCAAAAAGAGATTTGTTATTGGAGGCTCGGAGTTTTGTAAATATGGGAAGAGTGTTTGCGGAGCAGAATTTAAATATGTCAATGATAGAAGGTATTAGTAATGAAGGAAGTATTTTGGCACTAAATAATATAGATTTAGCATCAAATAATTTAGATAATAAAGGAGATATAATATCTAATAATCAAACAATAATATCAGTTGTTGCAGAGATAGAAAATGAAGGAGCGATAAGGTCAAAAAGAGATTTATTATTGGAGTCTCGGAGTTTTGTAAATATGGGAAGAGTGTTTGCGGAGCAGAATTTAAATATGTCAATGATAAATAAGGTGACTAATCAAGGAGTTATTTCGGTTAGTAATAATATAAAGTTAGATGTTCAGGAGTTGAGTAATGAGGGTGGAGAGATTTTAAGTGAAGGCAATATAAGTGTGAGTGATAAGATTAGCAAAGTGATTAATAAGAGATTAGGAGATAAAAAAGGAGTTATTTATGCTAAAGGGTTTATAGATTTGGTGAATGATAATATAGTGATGGAGAATCAAGGAGGAGAGGTGATGTCGGGTAGTGAGATAAGGTTACAGAGTGTAGAAAACAAAGCAGGAGGAGAGATAATAGCAGGAGGAGATATAGTTATAGATGGTTTGAATAATGAAGAAGGAAAAATAAAAGGATGGGGAGGTGTAGTGATAAATCAAGTAGGGATTTTTAATAATAGAGAGGGGTTGATAAAAGGTTATGGAGATTATTCAGTGGTTAGAGTGGCAGGAATGTCATCAATAAATAATGAGAATGGTAGAATAGAGAGTAATAATGAGGTGGAATTGGATTATGAAGGAGATTTGTATTTGGGTGATGAGAGTTTTGTGGGAGTGGAGGCTTTAAAATTATTAGATCTGTCGGCGAATAATATATATAATAGAGGAGAGTTTGATCAGGGTAGTGATATAGAGTTGAGGGCGAAGTTAGGTAATGTGGTAAATAGTGGTAAGATAAGATCGCATAGGGTGAAGAAGTATTTGGATGAGAATGGAGAGGAGTATGAAAAACAGGAAGGAAATATTAGTTTGACGGCAAAACATACAGTTTCGAATGAGTTTGGAGGGAATATAGTGGCTACGGGATTTCTTGATATAGAGTCTGAGGTAAATGTGATAAACCAAGGATTGATTCAAGTAGGTGGGGATGTTAGTATAGAGGCGGGTAATGATGTTGATAATAGGGAGAGGGGAGTGATATATTCTGGGGAGAATATGAGTATAGTAAGTGGAGTTGGTAATGGTATATATAATAAGGAGGATAGTTTGATAGAGTCTGTGGGAGATATGTATTTGGGAGGTGTGTATGATGATGAGAGTGGAGAGTATAAGCAAAATGGGTTGGTGAATAATTATGTGGGAGATATAAGGTCAGGGGGAAGTTTGTATGTTAGGAGTAAGGTTTTGAATAATTTGGGAAGGGATTATGATCCAGATGGAGGGGGGTATTATGGTTATAATAGATATTGGCAAAATTTAAGAGTTATAGGTCATCGTTTTTATGCACTTATGGGTGAGGAAAGAGTGACAAGTACATTAAGGACGAAGCAAGGAGAGATAAGAGTTGGAAATAATGCGGATATAAAGACGGATAATTTTTATAATAGAGGCTCAATTTTGGAGGCGAGTAATAGTATAAATATAGAAGGAAATGTTAATAATCAGACTTCATCAATTTTAGTTACAGGAGTAAAGAAGAGTTATGGACAGGAAGTTTTATATAAATATGAATGTGGTAAGTGGTATCATAAGACATGTTTCAGTAGTAATAATTATTATTATGATAGTTATAGCAACGAAACAGTTTATTCAGCCAACACATCGAAGATAGTAGCAAGCAGAGGAAACTTAGCAATAACAGGTAATGTTAGTAACAATGCAAATAAGAATATAAACGAGGCGGTAAGAACGGTAAACACTAGTTTTTCATTGGAGAGGAACAAGAAGGGTTTTTTTTGGATATAAGGTAAAGAAAACAACGACAATAACGGATCAGGAGACAGCTGTAAATGGTGTGTTTAATGATGTAGTTAAAGAGAATAGGTTGAATGAGTTATTGCAAGATGGAGGAATAGGGTTAGGTGATGATGATATAGTTGGATTAAATAATAATTTATATAGAATAAATAATGAGAATAGTAAGAATAGTAAGAAAGAAGGTAGA
>CBDCUE010000012.1:0-140374 GCA_965222515.1 Rickettsiales bacterium
GTTTTGTAAGAATATAGCAGAAACTACTAGAAAATCTCTTACTGTAGGTTCTGCTATATCTTTGGATCTGTTTGCTTCATTATTTAATTTTTTTGCTAAGGGTAACTATGGTGAGGATTTATGTATTAAAAAATACAATGAAGCTTTTAAAGCAGAAACAAAGATAGATTTGGCAGAATATGATGGAGGAAAAAGTGCTAAGGCAATAAAAGAAGTATTATCCGATAGTGTTAAAAAAAAAGCATTTTTAGGAATTTGTGTAGGAGGGTGCTTAGGAGGGTTGTTTACTTTTATTGCAGGTGGATCATTAGGCTTGATTGCTATTATTGCAACGGTTTCAGCGATTATAATGAGTGGGACAATTGCCTTTTATGATTATGCAAATAACAAAGCTTATGAGAATGTGCTAAATTTAGTTGAGATAGAAGCAAAAGAAAAGGGAGAAGAATATAATAACAAAAGAAAGGCTGTTGTTGCTCCAGAAACGAGTACCTCTAAAGCCCCTCTTTATAAGGCAATAAATTCTGCTAATGCACAAGCTTTGGGAGCTGAGAATGGAATTGTGTAAGCAGTCATCTGTTAATAATTTTAATTTACATAAAATTGTAAATCCAAAAAAGTCCATCTGTCTCTAATTAAAAAAGCATTTTGGCAGGCTTTATAATAATTTTCTTTTTGCCAATTTATTTCTGCATAATTAGTTGAGATATTAGCTTTATCCAAAATATTTTTTATTTCTTTGCTAGGTAAAAAGTTTTTTAAAATATGCTCTTTTATGCTCTGATAGTTTTTTCCTAAAAAACTGTTTTTTTCTTCAATATCATTGATTTTCTTTTTTAAAAACTCTTTTTTTGCCAAATTTTGTATTTTTTTTGGTAAAATAGAGATATCAGGCTTTTTATGAGATAATTTTATGGTATTTTTGCTCAAAAAACTTTCTTGTAATTCGCTCATAAAATAACTGGTTACTGCAATTTGTTCTCCGTGAAAGCTTTTTTGAGAGTTTTTGTAATCTAAAATCTCATAAAGATGAGCAATTAAATGTTCTCCTTGGCTTGCAGGGTAACTTCCTCCTGCTTCTAGCATATTTAATCCTGATTTTATTAAAATTTTGGCTAATATTCTTATAATTTCTTTGTTTTGTAATTTATCACTATGAGAAAAAAGCTCTTTTTCATTGTTATTGCAAAAATATTTTTCTGAAAATTTTGTGCCAAAAAGATAATGTGATAGAATCATATCAGCTCTGATGGAATTATTACAAATACTATCTCCTAGACCTGATTTTGTTAAACGAAGTGGTGCTTTTTGCAAAAATTCTAAATCAAAAACAGCATATTCTGCTTGTTTTGCTAAAAAACTTTGTTTTAAATTTTCTTGATTAAATAATGAGCTATTAGCGGATAAATAGCCATTCATAGATAATGCTGTGGCAAATATAACATAGGGTTTTTTTGCTACAAAACTAGCATATTTCACTAAATCATTTATAGTCCCGCTACCAATTGCTATAATAAAATCATAATTTTTGATAGTATTTGATAGCTCAATTGCTACATCTAATTTTGCCTTAACATTTTTAGAGAGTATTGTTATTTTATTACAATTTTGAATATATTTTGGTAAAGTTTTTACTATATTTTCATCTGTTATAATAATAAAATTATTACTAAAACATTTGAATTCTGTGATTAGATCAAAAAAATTATTAAAATAATTATTTCCTAAAAATATTTGTTTTTTTTTGCAAGAGTCTCAATATATAAGTATTTTTTTGTTAAAAATAGCCTGTTTTCTAGAAAATGGAACAAAAAAATATTGTATGATGGGGACTATTGATAGTTTTATACTATTTGTGCAGTTATACTATTTTAGTTTTATAATTGACCTATAGCCTTCAATCTTCTCAGCATAAATTGTTTTTTTTAATAATCTGTTAGCTATGGCTAACAAATAATTAAAAAAAACAATTTCTACTAAACATCTTTTTGGCTATAGGTCAATTATAAAGCTAAAATAGTATTAATTAAATTATAAAAAATATCTTGAAATTATATAGTAATTATATTACAATTATTTTATAATAAGTTATTAATTTTATGACTGATATTAGAGTTTTAGTAGATAAGGATCTTAAAAAAGATGTGGATAAAGTTTTTAAAAGTCTTGATTTAACTATGAGTCAAAGAGTAAGGCTTTTTTTGAAGCAAGTGGCAAAATATAAAGAACTTCCTTTTAATCCTTATAGCAAGCCAAGATATAATAAAGAAACAGAGATGGCTATAAAAGATGTAAAAGAGAAAAAGGGCTTGACTAGTTTTGATAGTTTTGAAGAATCTAAACAAGATATAATGGAATAATGCTTGTTATAAAAAGAGTTAGTTCTTTTAAAAAGGAGTATAAAAAATGCTAAAACAAAAAAAGAATCTTAATAAGAAAAATGGTTGTTAACAAAAAAACATTATTGATGACTGGGGGAGCTAAGAGAGTGGGGAGAGAGGTGATTAAGCATTTTGCTCAAAAAAATTGGCAAATTGCTTTTACTTATTTTTCTTCGCAAACAGAGGCTTTTCAATTAGAAAAAGAAATTAAACCTTTTGCTAAAATAAAATCTTATCAAGGAGATTTAAAAAATTTATCTTTTTGTCAAAATTTAATCAAGGAAGTGAAAAAAGATTTTGGTGATATTGAGTTACTTATTAATAATGCTTCAATTTTTACTCAAGATAGTTTTTTGGATTGTAAGATAGAAAAATTAGATGAATATTTAGCTATTCATTTAAAAGCCCCTCTTATTTTAATGCAACAATATGCAAAATTAATAAAAAAAGGGAATATTATTAATATTACTGATTATATGATTCAATATGAAGGTAGTAATAATTTTTTTTCTTATGTTTTAACTAAGAAAAATCTAGAAATTTTAACTGAAATGGCAAAATTTTCTTTTGCTGATGAGATAAAAGTAAATTCTATAAAACCTAGAAAATTAATGTTGGATAAAAAAGAGATAAGAAATAAAAAAATTGAATTAGAAAATATTCAAGACTTTTTTTTACAAATAGATGAATGTTTATTATAGATTTTAGCTAAAATGTAGATTAGAATAGATGAAAAATTAATAATTTAAAAAAATATGGAAGAAAATATCTTCTTTTTTGACAAGATTGTCTCATCTTACCATAGTTGGGTTGTTATGGGTATAATTTTTTGTGCTATGATATCTTATGCAACAGAAAAAATTTCTTTAGAGCTTACTTCTTTGTTTTCTATTGCATCTTTGATGATGTTTTTTCATTTTTTCCCTCTATTTGATGAACAGGGATTGCTTATCTTTGACTTAGAACAAATTATCATAGGTTTTGCAAACCCTGCTTTAATTGCTATTATTGCTTTGTTAGTAATAGGTCAAGCTATCATAAAATCTAATGCTTTAAATGTAATCCCCAAAATAATAATGACAATGAGCTGTAATAATGCAGTAGTTGCTATTATTTTTTCTTTAATCATAGTGGTGATTATTAGTGCTTTTATAAATAATACTCCTGTAGTAATTATTTTTATTCCTATTTTTGCACATATTGCCAAAGATCTAAACATTTCTCCAAGCAAAGTTATGATGCCATTGTCTTTTGCAGCGATTGCTGGTGGAATGATTACTTTAATTGGTAGTAGCACAAATTTATTGATTGCAGGAGTTACAGAATCTTTGAAATTGCCACCTATAGGCTTTTTTGATTTTTTTGTCCCTGGAAGCATAATGGCGATTGTTGCTTTGTTATATATTTTTTTAATTTTGCCTAAATTATTACCTAAAAGAAAAAATAGCGATGACAATTTAGAGGATGATAGAATTTTTGTTTCTCAAATTGTAATTACCCAAAAATCAGGTTTTATGGGAAAAAAAATGATAGAAGGATCTTTGGAAGAGTTAGAACATTTAACTATTAGGGTTATAACTAGAAAAAATGAAGTGTTTTTACCACCTTTTCAAGATGAAATGATGGTAGAGTTAGAAGATACTTTAACTATTTCTGGTACAAAAGATAATTTGCACCAATTAATTAATAAAAGCCCTCAATTATTTGTTAAAAACCTTCATATAGAAGAAGATGATTCTCTTCTTAGTGAAGAAAAGCAAAAAATTGATGATGAGAGTCATTTTGCAGAATTTGTTATATCTCCATCTTCTACTATGATAGGACAAACTATTAAAAGAGTCGGGTTTTATCGTAATTATAACTGCCCAATAGTAGGAATTCAAAGAAGAGGTAGTTTAATTAAAAACAAAATGTCTGCAATTAGATTGCTAGCAGGAGATTTGTTATTGATTATGGGGAAAACAGAACAATTGCAAAATTTAAGAAATAATAAAGATATTATTTTTACTAGATGGTCATTACAATCTATCGGATCTATAGCTAACATAATAAAAACTCTATTAATTTTTACTGGAGCAGTAACTTTATCTGCTTTAAACATTGTGCCAATTACCATAACTGCATTTACAGCAGCAATTTTGTTAATATTTTTTAAATCAATTAATCTAAAGCAAGCATCTCATGCTATTGATAGAAATATATTTCTAATTATAGTTGCCTCTATTGCTATGGGTAATGCTTTACAGGTGACTGGTGGAGCATCGTTTTTAGCAGATAGCTTTATTGCAGCCACAGCAAAATTATCAAATATAGGTATTATTAGTTGTTTCTTTTTATTTGTAGCTTTGATGACTAATTTTTTAAGCAATTCAGCAACAGCAGTGTTATTCACTCCAATTGCAGTTAATTTAGCTCTGTCTTTAGGAATTGATCCAAACATATTAATTTATGCAACTATCTTTGCTTGTAACTGTTCTTTTATTACTCCTATTGGCTATCAAACTAATTTATTAGTAATGTCTCCTGGAAGATATAAATTTAGAGATTTTGTTTTTGCAGGATTTCCTTTAGCTGCTTTGATGTGTACTACTTATGTTGGTTTATTAATATTTTATTTCAAAATATGATTGAAATAGGTCAGCATAAACTTACATCCCCAGTTATTTTAGCTCCAATGTCAGGAGTTACAGATTTACCATTTAGAAAATTAGTGCAGAATTTTGGAGCAGGGTTGGTTGTTTCTGAAATGATCGCAAGTAGAGGAATGATTGAGAACACTAAGATAAATATGAAAAAATGTGCATATCATCCAAGTGATAAAATGCCAAATGTAGTGCAACTTGCAGGTTGTGAACCTGAAGTTATGGCAGAAGCATCAAAATTAAATCAAGATTTAGGAGCAGACATCATAGATATTAATTTTGGTTGTCCTGTAAAAAAAGTAGTAAATGGTTTTGCAGGTTCTGCTTTGATGAGAGATGAAATAAGAGCTAGAAAAATTTTAGAAGCAACGGTTAAAGCTGTTGATTTACCTGTTACTTTAAAAATGAGAATGGGTTGGGATAGTAATTCTTTGAATGCTCCAAAACTTGCTAAAATTGCTGAAGATGCTGGTATCAAAATGATTACTATTCATGCCAGAACAAGATGTCAAATGTATAGAGGAGAGGCAGATTGGGCATTTGTTAGACAGGTAAAAGATGTAGTAAAAATACCAGTGATTGTTAATGGTGATATTAAAAACACTGAAGATGTAAAAAAATCTTTAGAATTATCTGGTGCTGATGGAGTTATGATTGGTAGAGCTTGTTATGGCAAGCCATGGTTAATTAATCAAATGGCAAGATATTTAGCATATGGAACTTTATTAGAAGATCCTGATGATAAGGAAAAAAACAAAATCATAAAATCTCATTTACTAGATATAGTAGAACATTATGGAGAAGAAAAAGGTATAAGATTAGCAAGAAAACATATGAGTTGGTATAGTTCTGGTATTAGAAATTCTGCGGAGTTTAGGAATAAAGTAAACAAAACAAAAACATATATCTCCATAAAAGAACTAATAAACCAATTCTTCTACTAAAAAATCTATCTAGCACTTCATATTTTTCTATTTTGAAAACAAGCATACTAAAGTATGCTTGTTTTCAAAATAGAAAACTCTAAAGCACTAGATAGATTTTTGGACTATTGCAGGCAAAGGGTGAGGAGTCTTGATTGAAAAACACATACTAAACTATGTTTGTTTTCAAAATAGAAAACTCTAAAGCACTAGATAGATTTTTGGACTATTGCAGGCAAAGGGTGAGGAGTCTTGATTGAAAAACACATACTAAACTATGCTTGTTTTCAAAATAGAAAACTCTAAAGCACTAGATAGATTTTTGGACTATTGGCAGGCAAAGGGTGAGGAGTCTTGATTGAAAAACACATACTAAACTATGCTTGTTTTCAAAATAGAAAAAAGTGGTCAAGTCTAACTATTGTTCATTTTTAAGTTTATTAAAAATATTCACAATCTTTTTCATAAGTGCAATAAAAAAATACAATAGTTATACTTAACCACTTTACGATCTTTGCTTTAAATATCCCTTTTATTAGGAGTTTGCCATAGCTCTTCTAAATTATAATATTCTCTTATTTCTGGCAAAAAAATATGGATTGCGATGAATGAGGTGTCTATTAATACCCATTGCCCATCAGATAATCCTTCAGCAATATAGCTGATTTTGTAGCTATGCTTTAATTGATCTGATATTTTTTCTGCAATTGCAGTTACATTACGGTTAGATGTTCCGCTAGCTATAATCATATAATTATAAACATCACTTTTATTCTCTAAATCTATGGTGATTATATCTTTTGCTTTGTTATCTTCTAAAAGAGCAATTAATTCGTTTTTAAAGCTAGAAATTTCTTCTTTATTATATTTTTTCATTATTTATTATATTTGTCTTGTAAAAAGAGGGTAATTTTAATAAATTTTAATCTAAATTACCAGTAATAAATAAAACTATTAAATAATGACTAAAAAATATGCAATTGCCAATTGGAAAATGAATGGAGATCTAGACTTTATGGAAGATTTTTTTTCTTCTATAAAAAAAAAATGATAAGGTGGAGCAAATATTTTCTTTACCTACTGCTTTGCTAGGTTTCGCAAAGAAATATAATGTTTTATTAGCTGCTCAAGATTGTCATTTTGAAGATAAAGGAGCTTTTACAGGAGATGTTAGTCCTTTATTGTTGCAAAAATTAGCAATAGAAAATGTTATTTTAGGTCATAGTGAAAGAAGGGAATATTATTTTGAAAAAAATGAATTAATCGCTAAAAAATTTCTTGCTGCTCAAAAAAACAACTTAATGCCTATTATTTGTGTTGGTGAAAAAAAACAAGAAAGAGAGGAGGGAAAAGAAAAAGAAGTAATAAGAAAACAATTATTTAAATCTTTGCCAAAAGAGAATATCACAAATAGTTTTTTAATTGCTTATGAACCAGTATGGGCAATTGGCACAGGTTTGGTTGCTAGCTATAAGCAAATTGAAAATATGTTTAATTTTATTAAAGAATTAATAGATGAAAATGGAAATCTAAAAAAACATAATAAAGGTATTTTATATGGTGGCTCAGTAAATGCTAAAAATTCCGATGAAATAAGCAAAGTTGCTAATTTATCAGGATATTTAGTAGGATCTGCCAGCCTAAAAAAAGATGAATGGCAAAAAATAATAAATTCTTTACAATAAATTAGATTTTGTTATCTTTATCAAGGTAATTAAAATAGTCTTATGATCAAATGGTTTTTAAGCTACCTTCCTGTTAAAAGAGGGATGAATCGTAAAAATTTGCCTGTGTGAATGTCGAGTAGATTACAAAACTACACCTAACAACCTTAACTTTAAAGAATATGGAAAATTTACAGACTTTATTATTGATTATACATACGATTGTTGCGATTTTGATTGTAATTTTTGTTTTATTGCAACCAAGTAGTGGTAATGATGGCTTGGTGTCATCTTCTAATTTAGGGGGGGTGATGAGTGTTAGAGGAGCTGGTAATTTACTTACTAGAATAACTTCAATTTTAATTGCTATATTTATGGCAAATACTTTATTTTTAGGAATTATTGCTAGTAAAAAATCACAAAAAAGATCTATTGTTAATGAAATTATTCAAGAAGAACAGAAAAATAAAACAGTGCCACTAGCTGAATAATGAAAACAAAATTTATATTTATTACAGGTGGAGTTGTTTCATCATTAGGAAAGGGAATTTGTGGAGCCTCTATTGCTACTTTATTAAAAGCTCATAATTATAAAACAAGAATTAGAAAATTGGATCCTTATTTGAATGTAGATCCAGGGACAATGAATCCTAAACAGCATGGAGAGGTTTTTGTTACAGAAGATGGAGCGGAAACGGATTTAGATTTGGGACATTATGAAAGGTTTTTAGATGAAAACACTAAAAAAACTGATAATATTACAGCAGGGCAAATTTATTCTAATCTTTTAAAAAAGGAAAGAAGAGGAGATTATTTAGGTGGAACAGTTCAAGTTATTCCTCATATTACTGATTTAATAAAAGAATTTATTTATTCTGATATTACAGATGAAGATTTTATTATTTATGAAATTGGAGGAACTGTTGGTGATATAGAGGGCTTGCCATTTTTTGAAGCAATTAGACAGGTTGGTAATGAAATGGACAGAGAGAATGCTTTATTTATTCACTTAACTTTGTTACCTTATATAAAATCTGCAAAAGAATTAAAGACAAAACCAACTCAACATTCTGTAAAAGAATTAAGGTCAATTGGTATTCAGCCAAATATTTTGGTTTGTCGTAGTGAAAAACCTATTTTGCAATCAGATAGAGAAAAAATTGCTTTATTTTGTAATTTAGCAAAAGAAAATGTTATTTCTGCATTAGATGCAAAATCAATTTATCAAGTGCCATTATTGCTTAGAGAAGAATATATAGATAGAAGAATTTTTAAACATTTTGCTATTGAAAAATATCCTACTATTAAAATAGATGATTGGTTGGATATTAATAAAAAAATAAAAAATTTAACAAAAGAAGTTACTATTGCAATTATTGGAAAATATATTGAATTAGAAGAGGCTTATAAATCTATAATTGAATCTTTAAATCATTCTGGATTTGCTTTAGATGTTAAAATTAAGATAAAATGGATTAATGCTAAAACTTTAACAACCCCAGAAAAAATATTTGATGATGTAAATGCTATTTTAGTTCCAGGGGGGTTTGGAAGTGATGGTATGTCAGGAAAAATGTTAGCAATTAAATATGCTAGAGAAAATAACATAGTTTTTTTAGGTATTTGTTTGGGAATGCAACTAGCTATACTTGAATTTGCAAAAAATGTAGCAAAATTAAATAACCCTTATTCTAGTGAACAGGGAGAGCAAGAAGGCTCTAAGTTAATTGGTTTAATGAGAGAATGGAGCCATAAAGGAAAAAAAAAAAAAAGAGATAAGCAGGTAGATTTAGGAGGGACAATGAGATTAGGTAGCTATCCTTGTGTTTTAACTGATGGTAGCTATGCAGAAAAAATTTATGGACAAAAAAATATTTTTGAAAGACATAGACATAGATATGAGGTAAATATTTCTTATAAAGAAAAATTGGAGCAGGCAGGGTTGGTTTTTTCTGGCTTGTCTCCTGATAAAAATTTGGTAGAGATTGTAGAATTAAAAGAGCATAGATTTTTTATAGCTTGTCAATTTCATCCAGAATTTAAAACAAGATTATTTAATGCTCCAAAATTATTTTTGGAATTTGTTCAAAAAGCAGTTAATAGTTAAAAAATAACATTTATGCTAAAAAAAATAAAAAATAATATTAGCAAGTTTTTTACTGAAAAAACAATCTCTTTCTATGTATTGCTAAATAGTTTTATATTGGTGTTGCTATTTAATGTTGACATCATTGTCGATAGATTTTTTATTTCAAATTATTTTTATTTTGTATATGAGATTATACTTCATATATCTATTATTTCTTTATTATTATTTATCGTTAGTTTTAGTCATAGGTTATATAAAGTTTTTTTAATTATTCTCTATTTTTTATCAACAATTTATCTTTATTCATTATTAAAATTTGGAGTGGTTATTGATGATGCTTTTATTGCAAATGCAATTGATAGCACAGGTCATATTGAAGAAATATTAGATTACAGTGTTGTTTTTTATGCTTTATTATTTTTATTTTTTGCAATTCTGATTTATAAAATAAGACCATATAAAATAAAAATTTTAAGAAAGGGTTTTTATATAATATTATGTTTATTAGTAATTTCTGCTAATCAATTTTTATTGCCTCATAAGGGAGGAAATATAGCAATTATTTTATATTCTCCAGTTAATTATATAATCTCTACTACAAAATATATTACTAGATTTAAGAAAACTTTAGAAATTTCTAAAAAACGAGTATCTTTGGAAAAAATATATGGTTTTAAAAAAATAAAAAAACAAAATATAGATATTATTATAATTATTGGAGAATCTTTGAGAGCGGATCATTTGCCTAAAAATGGTTATCAAAGAAACACCACCCCATATATTTCTGCTAATAAAAACATTTTGAATTTTGTAACTACAGCATCATATAATTATACTTCTCATTCTGTAAGTTCTTTTTTGTCTCATAGAAACAAAAAAGATATAAAAATTATCCCAACAGAAGAAAAATCACTTATTTCAGTATTTAAAAATTTAGGATATAATACAGCTTGGTATTCTGCTCAAAGTTCAGCTGGAAATATTGCTTCAATCTTATTGCATAATGCAAGTGAGGCAGATGAATATTGGTTTAGAGATAGGTTGAGAAAAGATGTTTCTTCAGGAAAAAGACTTTATGATAAAAAACTATTACCTTATTTAAAAGAATCATTAAAAAAGAGTGGTAATTTGATAGTTATGCATAGTTTTGGTAATCATATAAAGTTTTTTGAAAGATATCCCAAAGAATATGAGAAATATAAGCCTGTATGTTTAAAAAAAAATATGGCTAATTGTTCAAAAGAGGGCTTGATTAACAGTTATGATAATTCAATTTTATATGTGGATTCATTTATAAAAGAAACTATTAAGATAATAAAGAACAAAAAAGCAATTTTATTTTTTGTAGGAGATCATGGAGTGCATCTTGGTGAAAATGGAGTTTATGCAAATGGTAGCAGTAGCACAATAGGTAGTAAAGTTCACGAAGTGCCAACATTTTTATATATGAGTCCTAAATTATTAAAAGATAATTTTTATAAACAGAAATATTTAAGTGCGAAATATAATCAAAAGAAAAAAATATCTCACGATAATATTTTTGACAGCATTTTGGATTGCAGTGGTATAAAATCTTCTTTATTTTACACTAGAAAACAGAGCATTTGTTCTAAACTTGATTGAATCTTAGGTGGTCCACAATAGCTCTAGTAGGAATAATGCAACAAGGGGTTTTCTAACCATCATTATGGAGCAGTGTTATTATGGATATCCCTAGCCGTATTTGGCCTTTTATATTCTAGTTTTTGTAATATCAGGTAGATTTTTGTTATTCAAACAGAATTAAGTATTATTTTGATGGATTCGAAGAAATAGAAGATACTGAACCTACCGAATTTACTATAACAAAAGGAGAAGGAGGGTAATTATAAAACTAAAATAGTATTACTCAAAAATAATAGTTAATTTTTTTATTTCTTCTAAATCAAGTTGCTCTGCTCTTTTGTTGAGATCTATTTTTATCTTTGCTAATATATCACTTTCTATACTAGAATTTTTAAAAACAGTGCCAATTTTCTTTCTTCTTTGGCTAAAAATTAATTTACTTATTTTCTCTAAATTTATTAAATATAAACTATTTTTAATGCCATTAGTGACCTCAATATTCTTGTTAAAGCCTAGCACTGCAGAGGTTACTTTAGGGGCAGGGGAAAATGCTGTTTTTTCTACTTTTAGTAATTTTTCTATATTAAATATAGTTTGAGCCATTATTGATAATCTACCAAATTTTTTGCTGTTGTTTTTTGCCACAATTCTATCTGCTACTTCTTGCTGAAACATTAACACCATTTGAGATATGTTTTGATAAGCAAAGCAAGCTTTAATCAAAAAAGCTGTGCTGATATTGTAAGGTAAATTGGATATGATAGTTAAATTATTTCCTAATTTAGATAAATCAAAATCTAGAATATCAGTGAAGAACACTTCTATATTGCTATATTCTAAAATTAATTGATCAAATAATTTAGAAAATCTTCTATCTTTTTCTATTAAAACCAATTTTTGATATTTAGTGAGCTTTTGCTCAATGATAGATCTGGTGAGTGTTAAAGGTCCTGTTCCTATCTCAACTATAACCCCATCAGAAGGAGGTGTTAAGTAATTAGCTATTTTGTTGGTGAGGCTAGGGTTTATAATGAAATTCTGCCCTAGAGATTTTTTAGCTTCTAGGGCATATTTATTAATGATTTCTTTTGGAGTTAAATCAAAAAGTTTTTTCGTCAAATATAACTACTATTGTTTTTTTATATTATTACTTACTTTTCCTTGCAGTTGTTTGTTGTTACTTTCTGCTTCTGGTAACAAATTTGTAGCTAATATTTCAATGTTTAATTTTGTTTTTATCCCATCAACATATGTTTTTAATATTTGTTGCTGTAACCCTTGCTGAATTTGAGGAGCTAATTGTTCAAATGTAGGAATTTGTGGTTTTCTTGTTTTTGTTACCATTGCTATGTGCCAACCAAATTTAGTTTTAAATGGTCTGGTAACGATGTTTTTTTTTGCTTTTTTTATTTGTCTAGCAAATTTTTTAACAAGATTTTGCTCTAAAACATAACCTAAATCACCGCCTTTTTGTGCAGAAGCTTGATCTAAAGAATATTGTCTTGCTAGTTTTGCAAATTTAGATTTATTTTTTCTGATAGAAAAATATAATCTACTAGCCCTATCTTTTGATTTTATTAAAATATGTTTAGTTTTATACTCTAACTTTCCTTTGGTTTGCTCTTTTAAATTTTTAATATGAGTTTTATAGTTCTCTTTTATCTGCTCTGTAGAAATGGAACCTGCAATTAATTGCTCTATAAAAGCTTGCTTAATGATGTTTTCTTTATTTAATTTAATTAGTTTTTTTACCTTTGCTTTTTTGTCTATGTTTTTCTTATATGCATCTTCTAATAGTGTTTGACCAATTGAATATTGAGAAATAATTAATTCTAATTGTTGTTTTGTAACTTTTGATAAATCAACATTTTGTTGAAGAACTAAATTTATATCGTTTTGATATATTTTTTTGTTATTCACTATGGCAATTGCATCGCCTGATCCTTCTATTTTTGTGTTTTTGTTAAAATATGATATTGCCGCATAGGTTGATCCTGCTACAACTAGTGCTATAACTAAAGATTGAATGGTTTTTTTTGACATTTAATGGTTACCTAATAAAAGTTAATAATATGTTATTGGAAGAATCAGTCTCAGAAAGGCTATACTCGAACCGGTAATTATTTATATTACACTCTTTTAAATATATCCAGTCTTTTATTTTATTTTTTATAAAAAAATTTGCCATTTCACCTCTTGCCTTTTTTGCATACATCATAATCACCTTTAGACTGCCGTTTTTATAATCTTTGAAAACAGGTGTAATTATTTTTGCTGTTAGTTTTTTTTTATCTAAAACAGAAAAATATTCATTTGATGCCAAGTTTAAAATTACTTTTTGCTCATTTAAGTAATTGGTTATTTTTTCTTGCCAAAATTGATAGAGATTTTTTCCTCTTGAATTTTTTAAGGCAGTTCCCATTTCTAATCTATATGGTTGCACCAAGTCCAAAGGTTTCAAAATGCCATATAAACCTGATAATATCCTTAAATTTTCATTGGCAAAAGAAATTTCTTCTAGAGAAAAGTTTTTTGCATCTAAGCCATTATACACTTCTCCTGCAAACATAAAAAGGGCAGGGTGGGCGATTTCTTTAGTGAATTTCTCTGCCGAGAAACTTTGGTATCTTTGGTAATTTAATTCTGCAATATTATCACTAATATTCATTAGTTTTTTTAAATCAGAAGCAGATTGTTGTTTTAAAATCTTTGTTAATTCTAAACTATCTATTAAAAAAGATGGCAGAGATGTTTTTAATTTGTTATTATAATTATCTTGGTTAAGATTTAATTTTTTTGCTGGAGAGATTAAAGTAAGCATAAATTTTTTAGAAAAAATGTTAGAAAAATATAATAAACATATATTATTAAAAGAAATTGGCAAGAAAGGTCAAGAAAAAATTATCAATAGCAAGGTTGTAATTATTGGTCTAGGTGGCCTAGGATCTCCTATTGTTAGATATTTATCTTCATCTGGGGTTGGTAATTTTGTTTTGTTTGATGATGATATAATAGAATTAGATAATTTACCAAGGCAAAATAATTTTTCTGAACAAGACATAGATCAAAGCAAGATTGATATAACAGAAAAAACCATAAAGATTCTAAATCCTAATGCTAAGATAAAATCTTTTTGCACGAAAATTAATAAAAATTACTTGGCAAAAACTGATATTTTTGTAGATTGTGATTATATAATTGATGCTAGTGATAATTTTCAAACTAAATTTTTGCTATCTGATTTTGCTACCAAGCAAGAAAAATGCTTTGTTTCAGGATCTTTTGTAGCTTTTCAAGGATATGTGGCAGTTTATAAAACAGGAATAGATAAAAAATACCCTTGTTTTAGATGTTTTCATCAAGATATAGATGTTCTGGATCAAAAAGCTTGTTATAATCAAGGAGTGTTTAGTGCTGGAGTTGGGGTGCTAGGATCTTTTATGGCAGCTGAAATTTTAAAAGAAATTATAGGTATTTCAAGTTCTGCTGGTTCTGTGATGATTTTTGATTTTTTAAGCAATAATCATAGAAGGGTTAATTTGCAAAAAAATATTAATTGTAATCATTAAATCTTGCGATAATATCAAATGAATAATTATAATATTTATAGGTAAAAAAAATGGATGATATATTAAATAACTTTGGACCAACTATATTTACAGCGATATTAATAGTTTTAATATTTATATAGAATATGCTTGATAATTTAAAAGAATGGCGTGTTTCAGAGATAAGTGATTCATTGAAGCATATTATAGAAGATCATTTCTCTTATGTTAAAATTAGAGGTGAGGTGTCAGGTTTAAAAAAATATCTATCAGGGCATATTTATTTCAATCTCAAGGATGAAAGATCATTGTTAAATGCTGTTTGCTTTAAAAATATAGCAAATAATTTAAAGATTTTACCAAAAGAAGGTGAGGAGATCGTGGCTATAGGAAAAATTACCAGCTATGCAGCAAGATCAAATTATCAAATTATGGTAATGAAAATTGAGTTGCTAGGTGAAGGAAATCTAATGGCTTTATTTGAAAAAAAGAAAAAACAATTTTTGGCAGAAGGTTTATTTGATCAAAAACACAAACAAGAAATTCCTAAATTTTCTAAAAAAGTAGCGGTAATTACTTCAAAAGCAGGAGCTGTTTTTTTTGATATTTGTCATAGAATAAAAGATAGATTTCCTCTATGTGCAATAGTCTTTTATCCTTGCTCTGTTCAAGGAAAAGGGGTAGAAATAAAAATTGCTAATGCTATTAATTTTTTTAATGAAGAAAGAGATGATGTAGATGTGTTGATTATTGCAAGGGGTGGAGGATCGGTAGAAGATTTATGGGCATTTAATGAAGAAATTATTATCCGATCTGTTTTTAATTCTAAAATACCTATAATTTCTGCCATAGGTCACGAAACGGACACTACTTTAATTGATTTCGTGTCAGATTTAAGGGCTCCAACTCCAACAGCAGCAGCGGAATTTGTTACTCCTAATAAAGAAACATTGTTAGACAAAATTAGAGAATCTATGAATTTTATTGCAAGAAAATATTTTTCGAATGAGGCTTTTTTAAAGCAAAAAATAGATTTTTTATTTGCATCATTAAAAACTCCTAAAAATTTAATTGATGAAAGAGAGGCAAAGATAAAAGAATTATCATATAAATTAATGTCAGAAAAGAATAGATATTTTGATAAAATAAATAATTCTTTTGATATTAAAAAACAAATGTTAGAAAGTTTAAGTTATAAACAAACTCTTGCTAGGGGTTATGTGGTGGTTAGAGATGATCAAGATAAAATCATTTCTAAAGCAAAAAATATAACAAATAACTTACAATTAGAATTTTTTGATGGAATTATTAAAGCTACTAAAAACTAATGTTGCAGATCTGATTGCTTCAAAAAAATGTTTGTCTTGTGAAAATATTAATCAACAAGCCAATTATCTATGTATAAACTGTTTTGATAAATTAAGATTTATCAATAATAAAGAAAAAAATGATTTGTCAGTTGTGTTGTTTTCCGAGCTTAGCAAAGAACTAATTTATAAATTTAAGTTTGCTAAAAGATTAAATTATGGAAAATTAATTGCAAATTATATGGCTCACTTTGTTGATAAAAATTTAGATTTATTTGAAGTTGATGTAATAGTTTTTGTCCCAATTAGCAGAAGAAGAATGTTTTTTAGAGGTTTTAATCAATCAGCACTTTTGGCAAAAATTATAGCAAAGGCCATAGATAAACCTTTATTATATGATGTTTTGAGAAGAAAACATAGCATTCAGCAATCAAAATTAACTGCTAAACAGAGAAAGATGAATTTGATAGGAAAAATTTCTTTGAATAAAAAGAAAATATCTTTTTTGAAAAATAAAACGATCTTGTTGGTAGATGATGTTAAAACTACAGGAACAACTTTAAAATATTGCCAAAACTCTCTAAATAAAGCAAAACCAAAGCAAATAATTAATTTTACTTTTACCAGGACAGATTTAATTCCTATTATATGCTAAAACAAAATTGATTTTCAGTAGGAAGAAATTTTAAAAATAATTATCAAAATCTACTGGGAATACAACTTATCTCAAGGTTTTGCTAAGGCAAACAAAGTTGTTAGTGATTTACTCGACTTAAAGCTCGGATGCAACCCAAAGGCAGGTCGTGACGAATAGAAAATTATGATCGGGAAGCAACTGCTCACTCCTTGAGGGGGAGCCAAAATCACATAGTGATTTTGGTGGGGACTCCACTTTGTCTAGCAAAGTGAAGCAAAGTCCTGATAAGACTGTAATCCACACTTACTCTATAAAATTAATTTCCTTTTACAATAGTACAAACTTGTGCAAATAAACCAAGAACATTTTTTACTTGTTTGTCAACAGAAGTGATTTTTGTGATACCACCATTTGCTCTTGCAGCTTCTACTGAAAAGTCTCCTTTTGTTGCAATTCCAAGAATGTTTTTACCACAAGCTATACCTTCTTTTTTTCCTCTTGGATTAGCGGAAATAAGCAAAGGTTCTGTTGAATTACCATATATTGTAGGTATTCCAATTTGGCTTGGAGCATAAGCACAAGATGATGATATTAATGCCAAAGCAGAAATAGTTATAAGTTTTGTTTTCATAGTAATAAATAGTTTATTAAGTTAAAAAAAATATAGAATAAATCTATAATAATAGAATATATAAGAGATTATCTTTATAAGCAAATTGTTTTTATAAACAACTTAGAGTAATTTAACCCCAGTTATGCTTTTTATTAAAAAAAACATAACTGGGCTTATACTTTTAGGGTTTTTTATTGATCTTATGAGGTAGCAAGTATTTTAGATCTTTTTGTTCAGTGACCTTTTAAATACCAGCTTACATTTTTTTTATTGTCAAATGTGTCTAGCTCTAGCAATTTTAAAAAAATAACAATGACACTTTACATTTAAGTCTAATCTTTTATGATTATGAGAATGATTATCATTACTAACTACTAATCAAACAAGAAATGACTAACTTACTGAATGCCCCTTTAGCTACAAATTTATTTGTTGAAGATATTAAATGTGATGAATTAAATAATAAATTATTTGGGATGGGGGTTTTTCCTCAAGCCCCAGTTACTATTTTATATCGAAATAAAGATTTAATAAAAATTATTTGTAGTGCAACAAGAATTGCCCTTTCTTCTGATATTGCTGCAAGAATTAATATAATAGAATAATTTTATTTTCTAAATAATGAAGAAAATAGCTCTTATTGGTAATCCTAATTGTGGTAAAACTACCATTTTTAACTTGCTTACTGGTTTAAAACAAAAAGTGGGCAACTGGTCAGGAGTTACAGTTAGCAAAAAAACAGGAAATTATTCTTACAATAAAAATAAATATCAAATTATAGACCTTCCAGGGATTTATAGCTTGGAAGCTAGTCAAAACAACAATTCTTATGATGAGGAAGTTTCTCAAAACTTTCTAAGCAGTGATGATTGTGATTTAATTATCCATATTATAGATGCCTCTAATCTTGAAAAAAGTCTTTTTTTAACTTCATCTTTATTAAAACTAAATAAAAAAATGATCATCATATTTAATATGATGGATATAGTAAAAAAAAGAAACATTTTTATAGATATAAAAAAATTAGCTAATAACCTGCAAACAAAAATTATTGTTTTGCCAGAAAAAGAAAAAAAACAATATTTGAGGGAAGAGATTAATAAAGAGATTTTTTTTAGTAAAACAAAAGAAAAATTAAAAATCTCTGGTGATTATAATCAATTTTTAAAAGAATTTGCTAGTAATATAATTAACAGATATAATGAAAAAAAATCTTTTTCTGATAAAGCTGATAAAATTCTATTAAATAAATATTTGGGCATACCAATATTTTTTTTTGTAATGTATTTAATGTTTGTCTTTTCAATTAATATTGGAGGGGCATTTGTAGATTTTTTTGATATTTTGTCAGGTTCTATATTTGTGGATGGTAGCAGATTTATTTTGACTAAATTACATATTCCTGAATTTTTGCAAATAATTATTGCAGATGGCATAGGGGCGGGTATACAAATTGTTACTACTTTTATTCCAATAATTGCTTTTTTATATATTTTCTTGTCATTTTTGGAAGATTCGGGCTATATGGCAAGAGTAGCTTTTATAATGAATAAAGCTATGAATAAAATAGGTCTTTCAGGAAAGGCTTTTGTACCATTAATCATTGGTTTTGGTTGTTCTGTTCCTGCCATTATGAGCAGTAGAATTTTAGATTCTAATAAAGATAGAATGACGGTTATAATGATGAGTCCTTTTTTTTCTTGTGGAGCAAAACTGCCAGTATATATATTATTTACCACCGCTTTTTTTCCTCATAGTGGACAAAATATTGTGTTTTTGCTTTATTTAATAGGTATAGCTATTGCTATTTTTACTGGTTTAATTATCAATAAATTATTTAATAATAAACAGAAAAAACAATCTTTTTTGATAGAGTTACCATCATATCACTTACCTAGTACAAAAAATATTTTGATTAATTCTTGGCAGAAGGTAAAAATTTTTATGTTTGGTGCAGGAAAGTTAATTATTATTATTGTTACATTTTTAACTATTTTAAATTCCATTTCTTTTAATGGTGATTTCAAAAAAAATAATTACAAAAATTCTGTATTAAGTGATATTGGTAAAGGAGTAACTTATATTTTTCAACCGATTGGAGTAACAAAAGAGAATTGGCCAGCAGGGGTAGGGATTTTTACGGGAATTTTTGCTAAAGAGGTTATAGTTGGAACTTTGAATAATTTATATTCTTCTTTTGATGAAGAGAAAAAAAAGAAAGATAGTTTTTTAAAAAAAGTAAAATTAGCATTTTTATCTATCAAGGATAATTTTAAAAAATCTTTTAAATTATCTGATCCTATTGGTATTAACATTGGAGATGTAAGCAAAACGGATAAAATTTTGTTAGAGCAGGGGGTCCATAAAGAGAGTTTAACTATAATACAAAAACTATTTAACGGTAAAATTGCAGCTTTTGCATATTTATTATTTATTTTATTATATACACCTTGTTCATCTGCGATTGGAGCTGTATATAAAGAAATAAATTTAAGGTGGGCAATTATTGTTTCAGGCTATTCAACAATTTTTGCTTATTTTACTGCATTAATATTTTATCAAACAGCTACATTTTTTATTCACCCACTAACATCTTCAATATGGCTAATATCAATAATTTTTATTTCTGTATCAAGCTATTATTACATTAAAAACTGGTATAGTAAAAAGCCAGAAGAAATAGATTTTGATATAAAACTATATTTAACTTGTGGATCCTGCCCAAAAAAGAGTAAAAACAATAATAATTATTGCAGTAGTTGTTAAATAAAAGCAATTTGTAAAAGGTCTTATCTTGACATTTGTGATGATTGTTAATATAATTGTGCTTATATCGTTTTTATCTGAGTTAAATGTAGATAAATAATATTATTAATAAATTATTAAATATTGAAGAAAAACAATGGCAGTTTCAAAAAACAACCCTAATGCAAGAAAAGCAGCAATACAAAAAACTTATAATGGCAAAGTAGTAAAGCCTGTAAAATATATTGGACCATTTGGAACATATATCACTGCTCAATATGAAAATGGTGAAATTATCGTAGATAATAATCACAAACCTTTGCCATATAAGAAATTAGATAATATTTCTTAAATATATTTATTTTAAAGAACCTAATAACTCATACTGTATCTAGTAGAGTTGCAATAAAATGTGGCTATTTGAATAGGTTTCTTTTGTGCTTAATAAAAATCCTCGGAGTAATTGCTCACTCTCATCCAGACTCTGTCATAATAGAAAAAATAACATTTTTTAGAAAACAACCTCCCCCGACGTCATCCTTTTAAATTTTTTAGCTTCTTTAGATAAGTTTAATATAAAACTACATGATTTTTCTGACATAAAATTAATTTGCCCAGAGTTTAATTTTTTAAAAAATAACAATTTGAGGTTTATGATATTCCAAAATTCTAGCTATATGAAAAAACAAAGTTCTCCTTATATCATCAAAACCTTTTTTTAAACCAGCATGTGAAAATGGCTGACAAGGAAAGCCAGCGATTATTAGATCTGCATTCTATTCCTTTAATTTGCTTATGATTATCTCATTTAAGGTTTTTTTATCTTTGTTAAGCCATTCATAGTAGTTTATTAGAAGATTCTTCTATGTAAAAAGAAGAGGTTATACTTGGTGAATTGAAAGTTTTTCTCTAAAGAATATGTTTCCTATATTTTGAATATGATTTATAGATAAATATTCAAGATATTTTACATTATCCTTTGTTAAATCATTATTCTGTGAAAATAATGTAATTGCTAAATTCTAAAAATCTTTATTGAAAATATATTTTCTACATACCTCTCTTAATATAATAGAAGAATCTAAAAAAATAAAGATTAGGTCTAACTACTTTTTATAATAGCAATGTTGAGCTATATTCTATTCATTAAGCAGTCTAAAAACAAAATTACCTCATTCAAAAACATTGGCTGAGAAATTTAAATAAGAAAACTTTAACTTAATTGATAAGTTCGATATTAGTAGCGGATGTTTTTCCTTTATTATCTTCTGTATCGTAAGATATTTTTTGATTTTCTTGTAAGTTTTTAATACCTTTTTCTTCAAGTTTACTGATATGAATAAAGAGATCTTTACCCCCATCATCTGGTTGAACAAAACCATAACCTTTAGTTGGATTGAACCATTTTACTGTACCTGTTGCCATTTTTAATTTTACTTTAGATTTATTCCCCACTTAATTATAGATTGGGAAATATGGAGTGTCCTTAAATAAATTAAGTAGCTCTTAATTTATGATTATTTACAATTTATATAATTAATCAACATAATTATTATTTTAATAATGGCAGGTAATGTAATATTTAGCTATCAAGATATAGTTTTGCAAGTGTTTACAGTTACTTTGGATTAAGAATAATCGTATAAATAATTATATAAAAATATAATTTTAATTAAAAAATGCCTTAAATTGATAATATTTGTTAAGTTTTTATAAAAAAAGCTATCACATTTTTAATTAAGAATCTTTTAAATTATAAAGCTAAAATAGTACTACTTTAATACTTCACAAGATTTAGGGTATTGATAAAAGTAAAAATTACCATTTTCTATTAGGTAAGAGTAAGCAAATTTATAAAAATGATATTTTAATATTCTGATTATCTCTATCTTACACCTTTTTTTGGTTAGAAATTCTTAGATATTATATAAGCTCCAGTCCAAGCATTTTGAAAATTAAAACCTCCTGTTACAGCATCAATATTCAAAACTTCTCCAGCAAAATATAAATTATTGTGTTTTTTACTTTCAAAACTTCTTAAATCTATCTCTTTTAAATCTATTCCACCAGAAGTTACAAACTCTTCCTTAAACACAAACTTACCTTCCACCAAATATATATCTGCAGTTAATTCTTTAACCAAATCATCTAATTGTTTATTATTAAGATCTGCCCATTTTTGCTCTTCATCTATTTTTATTGATTTAATAAAATTATACCACATTCTTTTTGAAAAATTAAATTGTGATGATTTTATAATATTTTTTTTTGCTATATTTTTTTTACAAAATAATAATTGTTTTATAATAGAGCTTTTGTTCTCAGCAATACACCAATTTATTTTTATTTTAAATTTATAATCTTTTTCATATAAAAATCTTGAAGCAAAAGATGATAATTTTAATATTGCTGGACCACTTAAACCTGTATGAGTAAATAATAGATTTCCTTCTGCTGTAAAATTACTATCAACGATATTAACTCTAGCTAATCTAGAAATACCCATTAAATTATCTGTTTTTGTGTTTTTAATATTAAAACTAAATAATGATGGTACAGGAGGAATAATATTATGTCCTTTTTCTTTTAAAAATTCCCATATTTTATTATTACTGCCCGTAGTAATAATTAAGCTATCTGAAGTAAATTGATTATTTTCTGTTTTTATAATAAAGTTATCTTTTTTTTCAAATGATAATAGGTTTGCTTTAAAAAAAACTTTTATATTAAGTTTTTTAGCTTCATTTATAAAAAGATCTACAATAGTAGATGATGAATTAGATTCTGGAAAAATCCGACCATCCCACTCTGTTTTTAATTTTATCCCCCTATTTTTGAACCATTTTACTAAATCTTCACTATTAAAATTATGAAAAGGTCCTATTAATTCTTTTTTTCCTCTTGGATAATTTTCAATTAAATTTTTAATATTTGTTTCAGAATTAGTAACATTACATCTCCCCCCACCAGAAATTTTAACTTTTGCAAGAACAGTATTATTTTTTTCTAAAATAATAATTTTTAGTTTAGGATTTCTATATGCTATATTAATTCCAGCAAAAAAACCTGCAGCTCCACCTCCTACAATAATAATATCACTATGCATTAACTTAATTTAAATATTTTTAATATATACCAAACAAAATAATGAACAAAATTCATTTGTGCAACAGTCTTTAGTAATGTAAAATAGAAAAGATACAAAATCTTGATACATTTTTCTCTAATTTATGTTGCCTGTGGTTTGATTTTCTTAAAACAGAAAATTCTTGAATTATTAATATAACAGATTATGATAGAAGGTTGTTTTATGAAGGAGGATTTTTATCACAAGAAGGAGAAGATGCATTGATTCTGGTTGAATCTAGCCCAATATTTAATATAGCATATAAATCAGTAATATCCTTAGAAGTTCTTGGAGTGAAAAATTGATGAAGATTACTGCAAAAGGATTGGAAGTTGGAGCATTGGTTGTAATGTCTGGACGATTCTCACCATTTATTCAAGTGTTAAGCAGTAATTGTGAGGTAAGCTTGATTGGGTGGGCAACTGGACGGGAATAATTCTTGTGAGATAATTGATTTATTGTCTGAGCTTTAAGTTATTTTGAGGGAACAAAAATATTATTTAATTTGTAAAATAGCTATGTAATATTTTTAAATTTAAAATTGCTGATTTACAAGTTGAAAACTTGCTTTTCTTAATTTTTCTTTTATTTTTAAGAAGGTTATTAAAAAAACTATCCGCTTGTTTACAAAATTTTATTTTAGTATATATGAAAAACACATTAAAAGAATCTATAAAAAATGCACAAAATTTAATTAGAGAGTCATTTTTATATCAAAAACTTGCTGATAAAAAACATTTTAAACAAATTTCTAGCTTTATTCAAAACAAAAAAGACAAGATGATTATTATCAGAGTTCTTGATAGAGGGTTAAGATCTACAAATAATTATTATTCTGCTTCATATTTAGTCAATATATTTAAAAAATCAGGAGTTCCTAAATTTTTTGCTATTTATGAAAAGTTGGCTTTATATATATTTATTTATATTGGTAAATATTTTTATTTTTTTTCTATACCATTAGTTAAGTTTTATATTATTAAATTTTGTAGTAGATATATATTGTTTGGCAATGAAAAAAAATTAATAAAAAAGATTAAAAATAATCAATTTTTGGGATTTATAACAAATGTAAACAGAATGGGGGAGGCATTATTAGGTGAAAAAGAAGCCCAAAAAAGAATAGATAGCTATATTTCTGATCTAGAAAATTCTGATATTCATATTATCTCTATTAAAATATCTACTATATACTCACAAATAACTGCTATTTCTCATAATTATAGTGTAAATAAAATAGTAGAGAAATTAACTCTTTTATACAAAGTTGCAAAAAAAAACACCTATTTAGATGAAAATGGCAATAAAAAATATAAATTAATTAATCTAGATATGGAGGAATATCGTGATATGAGAATTACTGTTGATGCTTTTATTAAGACACTAGATCAAAAAGAATTTTCTGACCTAACAGCTGGAATAGCACTTCAGGCATATATAGCTGACTCTTATCAATATCAGCAAAAAATTACAGAATGGGCAAAAAAGAGAGTAAAAGACAGAAAAGCACATATTAGAATAAGAATTGTAAAAGGTGCCAATATGGATATGGAAAAATTTGAAGCCTTAGAAACAGGTTGGAATTTAACCACATATTTAGAAAAACATCATACTGATGCTAATTATAAAAGAATGATTTGCTATGCTTTAGAAGATGAAAATATCAAAGCTGTTAATTTAGGGATAGCTTCTCACAATCTTTATGATATTTCTTATGTAAAATTAATAGCAGAACAAAATGATAACCTAAAATATTGTTATTTTGAAATGTTGCAAGGAATGAATGATAATATTGCTAGAATGCTAGTGTTGCAAGGAGTTAATATAATGATTTATTTGCCTTATAGTAACAAAAGTGATTTTATTTCTACTATTTCATATTTAATCAGAAGGTTAGATGAAAATACCTCTAACGATAATTATTTAAGATATATTTATGATTTAAAAACAACAAATTTAGCTAAAATAGAAAAAATATTTAAGAAATCACTAGAAGAAAATAAAGAAATATTAGAAATAAAATCTAATAGAGAAAAAAATAGATTAAATGAAGAATTTGATATAAAAAAGATTTCTGCTTTTTTTAGTAAAAAATATATTCCTACAGAAAATACTGATTTTTATTTAGATGAAAATAGAAAATGGCTAGGCAACATAAAAGAAAAATGGGAGGCAAAGAAAGATTTTATTAAAATACCAATAATTATAGCTGGAGAAGAAATTAACAATCGTGATTGTTGTAATATTTACAATCATAATAATGATAATAAAGAAATTATAGCAAAATTTAACAATGCTAATTCTGAAGATGTTGCAAGAGCAATATCTGTTTCACTATCAGATCCATCTGGATGGAGAGATATGATAGATAATAATAGATTAGAAATAATTGCCAAAGCTGGAATAATATTTAGAAAAAGAAGAGGTGATATTATGGCTGTTTCTGTATTAGATGTTGGAAAAATATGGACAGAGGCAGATGTTGAAGTTAGTGAAGCTATAGATTTTATAGAATATTATACTCACTCATATCAAGAATTAAAAAAATCTTGTAAAGAGCATACTACAATAGAATCAAAAGGAGTAGGTATAGTGATTTCTCCTTGGAATTTTCCAATAGCAATTTCTTGCGGAGGAATTGTTGCTTCTTTAGTGACAGGAAACACTGTTATTTTTAAACCTTCAAATTTATCAATTTACACAGGATATGAAATTGCTAAAGTTTTTTGGGATGCTGGAGTTCCTAAAAGTGTTTTGCAATTCATACCATCAAATGATTCTACAGTTGGTAAGGCATTAACTAAAAATAAAGATATAAATTATATAATTTTTACTGGTAGCACTCAAGTTGCATTATCTATATTTCAAAATAGACCTGAAATTTATTTAGCAGCAGAAACAGGAGGAAAAAATATCACTTATGTTGGAAAATCTGCTGATTTAGATCAAGTAATAAAAGATGTGTGTATAGCCTCTTTTATGAATTCTGGTCAAAAATGTTCTGCTACTTCTGTTTTATTATTACAAGAAGATATTTTTAATAATAAAATGTTTTTAGAACATTTAAAAGATGCTGTATCTAGTATGAAAGTTGGTTCTGGTTGGGATAATGAAACAAAAATAGGTCCTATTGCTAGAGAACCAAATAAAGATCTAAAATGGGCATTAACTGAATTAGATGAGGGTGAAGAATGGTTGTTAAAACCAAAGCAATTAAACAAACAAGCTACATTATGGAGTCCAGCTATAAAAATTGGTAGCAAGGTAAATAGTAAATCTCATTTAATAGAATTTTTTGGTCCAGTAATTACCATTATGAAAGCTAAAAATATATCTGATGCCATAACTATCATAAATAGTTCGGAATATGGTTTAACTTCTGGTATTCAAAGTTTAGATGATGAAGAAATAGAAATTTGGAAAGAAAACATAGATGCAGGAAATTTGTACATTAACAGATCCACAACGGGGGCTATTGTTTTGAGACAACCGTTTGGTGGAATGAAGTCCTCTAGCTATGGTGCTGGTATAAAAGCAGGTGGTGCTAATTATTTAACTCAATTTGTTAATTTTACTGAAGATAAGCAAAAATTTTTATCATCAGATAACTATTTAAAAGATAATAATAGAGAATATGACCATTTGATAAAAGATATAAAAATACATTTTCCTAATTTTATAAAAATTGCTAAAAATTATATCAATCAATATAGTAACTATTTTTCAAAAGAAATAGATTATTTTCAAATTAGAGGGCAACATAATATTTGTAGATTTAAAAAACTAAAGAACTTTGCTATTAGAATAGAAAACAAAGATTCAGAATTATCTATTTTATCAAGAATATTTATTGCAAATATTGTTTTAGATAATTTTGTTATTTCAACAGAAAACATAACAGATATTAACTTCATAAAAAATACACTTCCTAATTTTTTAGAAAAAGCAGTTATTATAGAGCAAAGCGAAGAAAAATTAATTCCTTATTTAGAAGAAAGCAACATTGAAAGAATTAGATATTCAGGAGAAAATAAAATATCTCAGGATGTTTTTAAAGTGGCTGCAAAAAAAGGAATATTTATTGTAAGAGAAAAAGTCTTTATGAATGCTAGATTAGAAATATTAAAATATCTACAAGAACAATCAATAAGTCATAATTATCATAGATATGGTTATATATACTAGAAAAATCCTGCAAATCAAGGTTGCTTTAGTATAACTAAAACAAAATAATGGACAAGAGTTGGTTGTGCAAGAGTCTTAATATTGTAAGCGGAGTTTTATCAGCAGTAATTTTAAAGAAAGATCGTTATTTTTGCTTTGGTGCAGATCTAGCTAATTTAATTGTTCCTACCACAAATCTACAAGATTCTTGCTTGCACAGGAATGACTGCTAGGGGTGTTTTTGCAAGTTCATCTTGCTCGTATAATAATTTCTAATAAAACCTACTTATACTATTTTAGTTTTATAATTGACCTATAGCCTTCAATCTGCTCAGCATAAATTGCTTTTTTTTATAATCTGTTAACTATGGCAACAAATAATTAAAAAAAACAATTTCTACTAAACATCTTTTTGGCTATAGGTCAATTATAAAGCTAAAATAGTATTACTTAATATCAGTTATTAACTGAAAATAGCATAACTTAAAAAAAACAAAGAATATGAATTTTCTTTTAGAGGATAAATTTGACAATTTTGTAATGGGAATTGATGAGGCTGGAAGAGGACCTTTGGCTGGTCCTGTGGTGGCTGCTGGAGTTTTGTTTTTGGCAAGAAAAGCGGAATATATTACTCAAATAAAAGATTCTAAAAAAATTTCTAAGAAAAAAAGAGAAGAGATATATCAAAAATTAATAACAGATAAAGAAATTATTTATGAAATCTCTGTTATAGATGTAGAATTAATAGATGAGATAAATATTTTTGTAGCAACTAAGCTTGCTATGCAAAATATATATGGTAAAATAAAAAAAAAATATCAAGATATAATAGTTTTAGTAGATGGTAATCACAAAATGATTATAGGAGATAATAAAATTATACCTGTAATAAAAGGCGACAATATTTCCATTTCAATAGCAGCTGCAAGCATTATAGCAAAAGTAACAAGAGATAATATTATGTTAAATTTAGACAAGAAATTTCCAGAATATTCTTGGCAAAGCAATTCAGGATATGGCACAAAAAAACATTTAGATGCAATAAATAAATATGGAATTACAAAACATCACAGAAAAAGCTATGCACCGATTAAAAATATTGTTAATGAGAGTAAATATAAAAAAAACAATACTATCTTTTAAATTATGCCTCAAAATAAATTAATAAAATTTTGGAATAATTCCAGTGATGATGAAAAAAAATCTTTTCTATTAATAGCTATGGATGCTTTGGTTTCATGTGGTTATACTTATTATTATGATGCTTTGCAAAAGCCTAAAAATGCCCTCTTTAAAGATGGTATATCGTTTTTATCCATAGGATTGCAATTAGCTAGTAGCTATAATGCTCATAAAATAAAAACAAAGGAAGTGAAACTATCAGAATTATCTTCTTCTCGTTATGCTAAAGATATTATCAGTGATAATTTATTTATGTATGTTTCAAATGCAACATATTCCTGTTTAATAAAATTACAAAACACGAATAGTTTTGGAAATTATTTACAAAATGACATTACTAATATAGCAGTATGTGCTACATTATTAACAGCACTTGTTTTGACTACTAATAATCAAGTATCTGAATATATTGCAAAAGAAAAATATAATGATAATCAGAAACAAGTGGATAAATGGCAAAACATAAGAAACATAGGGTGTCTATTATCCGTAGTATCTATAGTTCCTGTGGTCTATATGCTTTCTTATAAATTAATAACAAATCAAGAAACAGAAGATAATATATGGTATCATAATATGATTACTCCTTTCCTTATGGCCGTATCATCTTTCTTAGCAACAATGTGGACTGGTTATAAAACTAAAATAGAACCCTCATCTGAGAGTAGTGCTTGTAATATGATAAAGATGATGTTTGGTGAAATAGTTTTAGGAGTTACTGATGGATTTTCTGTTGCAGCTAATACATTAGGAAAAAGATATATATTTTCAGCAGAGAGTCTTGATTCTGCGAGTATATTTTTCCTTGATTATTGGAATAAGATGATGAAAAGGCAACCTAATGTAGATAATGAGGGTACAGAAATCCATATAGTTACTAGTGGTGGTGTTGCAAAAATCAATAGAACAGAAAGCCCAGTTATTATTGATGATACAAAAATCAATAGAATAGAAGTCTCAGTTACTAGTGTTCCTAACAATAAAATTTCTAATGCTATTGCACAAGAGACAGAATTATCTTTAAGATGATATAGCTATCCTTCTCTCTTTGTCAAAAGATAAGGTAGAAATTTTTGGTCCTAATGCTGATTGCTTTCTTTTATATTCCGATAGTTTAACTAATTTAGATATTTTTTTAATATCATCTTCAGTAAATCCTAATTTAATTATTTCTTTTATAGATTTTCTTTGTTCAATCAGATTAAATAAAATTTTATCTAAAATTTCATAAGAAGGTAAGGAATCGCTATCTTTTTGATTTTCTCTTAATTCTGCAGTTGGTTCTTTATTGATGATATTTTGTGGCAAAATATCTTTTGCTTTTAATTTTGCTATTTTGGGAATATTATTGTTTCTCCAAATGCATAATTGATATAAATCAGTTTTATAAATATCTTTTATTGGAGAATATGCACCACACATATCACCATATAAAGTTGTATAACCCACAGCAGTTTCAGATTTATTGCTAGTTGCAATTACCAAATGACCTAATTTGTTGGAAAGAGCCATTAATAATGTTCCTCTAATCCTTGCTTGTAAATTTTCTTCAGTTAAATCTGCTTTTTTATTTGCAAAAGATAGTTTTAAAATATTACTATATTCTAAAAAAATTTTTTTTATTGATAAAGAAGAGATATTTTTGCACTTAAGATTTTTTATTAATAAATCAGCATCAATGCAACTTTCATCAGAGGTGTGTTTTGATGGCATCATAACTAGATTAACATTTTCTACTCCTAAAGCATCAGAGCAAAGAATAGCACATATTGCAGAATCTACTCCACCTGATAAGCCGATTAATACGGATTTTTTCTTGTTTTTAGCAAAGTAGTCTCTGATTCCTAAAATTAGAACATTATAAATTTCTGCAAATTTATCATTTTTTGTGTTTTTTTCTTTTGATTTATCTATCTCATCTAAACTAACAAATAATTCTTCCTCTTGACAAGATGCAAGCTTTTGGACAATTTCTCCTTTTTTATTTATAATAAAAGAATTACCATCAAAAACTAGACTATCTTGTCCTCCAATTAAATTCAAATAAATCAAAAGAGAATTAATTTTTTTTGCTATATTTTTTGTTATCTCTAATCTTTTTTGCTGTTTTTTTATATCAAATGGTGATGCATTTATTATTATTATGCCATCTAAATTATGCCAACTAGTAAGATGATTGCTTAAATTTTTAGTCCAAATATCCTCGCAAATCAAAATAAGAAATTTTTTCTCTTGAAAAGTGATGCTAGTAAAATTTTCTCCTTGAGAAAAATATCTTTTTTCATCAAAAACTCCATAATTGGGCAAATTGTTTTTTTTGATAATATTTTTAATTCTACCATTTTCAGCAAAAATAGCTACATTATATAATTTATCTTCTGCAACAAAAATTCCACCAAATAATATCGCTTTGTTATTGTTTTTAGTAAGAGAGATAATTTTTTTCTGATAATCTAGGGTGTTGTTAAGAAAATGTTTTGATAATAATAAATCTTCTGGAGGATAACCTGTTATTGCTAATTCTGGGAAAATAACTAATGAGTTATTTGGAGAGTTTTGAAAAGATTTTTTTATTTTTAAAAAATTTTCTGCAATATCTCCAACAATAAAATTTTTTTGAGCAAGATAAAAATTTATAGGAGATGTCATTTTTATTTATGCAGTTTTTACCAATTGCCAAATCGGACTATTGTTAGAAATATCTTTGCTAAATATCCATTTATCTTCTATTTCTTCAATTTTGTTTTTATCACCAGAAATAACTTTTTCTTTGTTATCTTCTAAATAAGAAATTTGTTCAGAAATAAATTTTATTGTAATATTTGCTATGTTTTTTTCTAGTTTTATATCAGTAATGTTACTAGAAATAATAGCTACAATACTTATATGTAATTTGATTTTTGATTTTTGTAGATATTTATACTTATTAATAAATTCTTTAGTTACTTCTTCGTTGCCTAATTGTGAGATTAATTTTTCATCTCCTTTGACCAAGGCATCAATAATTAATTCAAAAGCTTTTTCAGCACCTTTGATAAAAACTGCTAAGCTAAAATCATTATTGATTTTTTTTATGTTTTGAACTTTGTTCTGCAAGATTGAAGACAATTTTTTTAATTCTGTTTCATCTAGATCATCTTGATCATCAGTGATGTTTTTATAATTTTTTTGAGGAAGATTAACCACATCAGCAGATTCTTTGCTATTGTGGGTTCCTAATAAATTGTAGAATTTTGTAGCAACAATAAGGGCAATTATTGCAAAAATAATAATATCAACCATATTTTTTTATCTTTGGATTAAAGGAGGTATTTTAAGAATTTATCTTATATAAAGCAAGTTTTTTTATTTATTGATTTGTTATTTGAAATTATATACTAATCTAATTATCTTTGTTTAGGAACATTTTTATTTTTCTCGAAAAATTTGTTGGAAGTGATGTTTGGAGGTAGCTTGCTTAAAAAACTCTTAGGAAGGATTTTTTGTGCTATTAGTTTTTTTATTAGTTCAATAGAACTGTTTGTTATTTTATCTAAAATATGTAATAAAATTATATCTCCTTTTTTCATTATATTTTAGCTAGTAAATTGTTTTTTGTTATTTCTAATATTTCTAATAAATCGGTAAGCTTGCTTGCTATCTCTTGTTGCAAAGCTTCTTTGCTTACAAGATCCTCGTTGGTGGTTTTTAAAAAATTTTCTGTAATAATATCTAAATTATCTGCATTATGATTAATAGAATTTTCTATAATAGTTATTCTTGATAATAGTTCTTGCTCTGTTAAATTATCAATGTTTTTCTCTAATTGATCAACTAAATCTTCAAATAATTGAAAAATATCATCAATATTTTGAAAAGTTAATTTTTGTTCTTGGCTAACCATAGTTTTATAAATAATTTTTATGACAAATACATCACAACAACAAATATATATAGATAAATTGAAAAAATACAGTGCTTTTTTAGAAGGGCATTTTATTTTATCCTCTGGTTTGCATAGTCAATACTATATTCAATGTGCAAAAATTTTTGAAAATCCTGAGTTAGCAGCAAAATTATGCCAAGATTTGATGCAGAAAATAACAGAAAAAATAAATATTAATGACATAGATGTAGTAGTGGCACCTGCGATGGGAGGAGTGCTTGTTGGTTATGAAATTGCTAGACAATTAAATAAAAAAACTATCTTTTGTGAAAGAGTAGAAAAAAAGTTTCAATTTAGAAGAGGATTTTCTTTAAATAAAAATGATAGGGTTTTAGTTATGGAAGATGTAATCACAACAGGAAAATCATCATTAGAGACTTATGAAATAATAAACAAAATAGGAGCGAAAATCATTGCAGAAGGTTGTTTAATTAAAAGAAATAGTAACATTACACAATTAGACAATGTTCCAATAATTAGCTTATTAGATTTAGAATTTGAAACTTATTCAGAAGATAATCTTCCAGAGTCACTAAAAAACATTCCAATAGAAAAACCTGGTAGCAGATTTTTGCTTAAATAAATTAATTCTTATTTTCTTCCAATGACAGTCAAAAAATATTTTTTTGAAATATGCCAAACTTATAAAGTCTATTTATTATCTTTGTTTTTTATTTCAATAATAGCTTCACTTTTTGAAATATCTGTCCGTTATAAAATCAAAGAAATTATAGATATAATTGCCTATGACAAAAATGCCAATATTGCTATATTATTAGGGTTATTTGTGCTTTATAAATTTATGCATCATTTTATGTTTTTTATTTCAAGGTTGCTTGATATAAAATATAAACCTAAATTTATTACAGATATTATTGCTGATATTTATCAAAAAACTACAGAGCATTCTCTCCATTGGTTTGATTCTCATATGTCAGGAGAAATATCTAGTAAAATAAATAGCTTTCAAGTAGGGACAACTCATATGATTACTGCTGTTTTTAGAAGTTTAGTATTGTTATGGGCAATAATAATAGGTATAATATTTTTGTTGAAAGTAAATTATTTGTCAGCTTTTGTTCAGTGTGGATTTTTGCTAATATATACACCAGTAATATATGTATTACTTAAGAAACAGATGATATTACAAAGTTTTTATGAAAAAGCAGATCAAGAAACTATAGGAATTATTAATGATTCTATATCTAATATGTTTAGTATTAAAATTATTGGTAATTTATTAAGTGAATTTAAGTTAAAATTAACCCCAGCACTTTTAAAAAAGCAAAGATTAGATAGAAAGACCAGAGTTTTTAATGCTTGGTGGGTGGATAATGCTGATACATTTATGATTGTGATAATGTCTGCAATTCAAATATATATTTTAGCATATTTATATAAAACAGATCAAATAACCGCAGGAGGCTTCGCTTTTGTAATTATTATTATGCTAAAACTTCATTCTGACATAGATAGCATTCTTGATTATATTTTGTTTGAGATTAATCCTAAAATTGCTCAAATAAGAACTGCTTATGAATTTGTTAATGAAGAATATGATGTTGTGGATAAAGAGGATGCCAAAATATTAGCTAAAGTGAGTGGTAGTATAGAATTTAAAAATGTTTCTTTTGCTTATAGTGATTCAGATAAAAAGATTTTGGATAATTTTGATTTTAAAGTAAAAGCAGGAGAAAAAATTGGATTAGTTGGACATTCTGGAGTTGGTAAAACTACACTTATAAAAAGTTTGATTAGGTATTTTGATGTTAATTCTGGAGAAATTTTAATAGATGAGAATAATATATCAGATATTACTCAAGAATCACTTAGAGCAAACATTTCTATTATTCCTCAAGACATTACTATGTTTCATCGCTCTATTTTAGAAAATTTAAAAATTGCAAAATATCAAGCAACAAAAAAAGAAATTATAGAATCTTGTAAAAAAGCACAAATTCATACTTCTATTTTGGAAATGGCAGATGGTTATGATTCTGTAGTAGGGGAGAGAGGAGTAAAAGTAAGTGGAGGGCAAAGGCAAAGAATAGCGATTGCTAGAGCAATTTTAAAAGATGCTCCAGTTTTGATATTAGATGAGGCCACCTCATCCCTTGATTCCAAAACAGAAAAAGAAATACAAGAAAGTCTTAATGTTTTAATAGAAGATAAGTCTAAAACGGTAATTGCTATCGCTCATAGGCTTTCTACTTTAAAACATATGGATAGAATTATTGTTTTAGATCAAGGAAAAATAGTTGAAGAAGGAACACATAACTCACTATTAAAAAACAAAAAAAGCCTATATAAAAAATTGTGGGAATTACAGGAGATATAATAATTGTCTTTTAATGTAAGATTTGGGTATGACTATTTTTACTACCTGTAGAGAGATAGAGGTTTTGAATAGTTTTGTAGCATTTATACTTTTGAATTTATAAACTCACAAATCGAGCAATGCCCTAACTATGATCCAAAAACCCTTGAATAATATCTTGATAAGATTCATCTGGTAATAGAAAACTATCATGACCTCGGCTACTTTTTATGTTGGCGAAGCTGGTGTGGATATCAAAATTATTTAATGAATTTAAGATTTTTTTCATTTCTTCTGGCGGAAAGAACCAATCATCAGAAAATGAGATTAGACAAAATTTTACTTTTTTAGCATTTTTAAAAACTTTGTTTAAATCACCTTGATGCTCACTTGCTAAATCAAAATAATCCATTGCTTTTGTAGCATAAATATAGGAGTTTGCATCAAATCTATCAACAAAATTGATTCCTTGATAATTCAAATAATTTTCAATTTGAAAATCTTTGCTAAAAGCAAAAGATAATGATTTTTTATCTTGCAAATTCCTACCAAATTTTTCATCTAAAGCTTTTTCTGATAGGTAAGTGATGTGTGCAGTCATTCTAGCAATGGCAAGTCCTTTGCTAGGAAATAGTTTTTTATCTATATAATTACCTGAATGCCAGTTATTATCTGCCATTATCGCTTGTCTTGCAACTTCGTGAAAGGCAATATTTTGAGCTGAATGCCTAGTAGATGTGGCGATTGCTATCACTCTTTCTATTAATTCTGGATATTTACTAGCCCAACTCAAAACTTGCATACCACCCATAGAACCACCTATTAAAGCATAAAGTTTTTTGATTTTAAAGAAATCTTGAATTAATAATTTTTGCACCTTTACCATATCATCTATGGTAATGATTGGAAAATCTAAATTATAACTTTTATTAGTATCAGGGTTAATTTCCTTAGGTCCTAAAGTTCCCATACAACCACCTAATACATTGCTACAAATAACAAAATATTTGTCAGTATCAATAGTTTTGCCACTACCTACCATAAAATTCCACCAGCCATCTTTTTTAGTTACAGGATGCTTGTTTGCTACATATTGATCAGATGTTAAAGCATGGCAGATTAAAATAGCATTTGATTTATCTTGATTTAATTTTCCATAAGTTTGATAAGCAATAGGAAAGTTTTTTATTGTTTTTCCTGATTCTAACAAAAGAGGTTGGTCTTTTGCTAAATAAGTAATTTCTCCTATTTCTATTTCTTGATATTCTTTGCTAAAAAATGATTTTTTCTTCATAGTAATTTATTCTTTAAAAAATTTTGCAAAATCCAATACAGCTTGTTTTGCTCCTTTAGGATATTGCCAAACTGCAGAAATCATACAGATAAAATCAACTTCTGTTTTGGCTATTTGTGCTATATTTTTATGATTAATACCTCCTATGGCGCAAGCAGGAATATTGGTTTGTTCAAGCCACCATAATAATGTATCTATTTCTGCCCTGACAGTGTTTTCTTTTGATTTTGTTTCAAAGAAAGCACCAAAAGCTACATAATCAGCTCCTTTTTCTGTGGCTACCATTGCTTTATGCTTAGAATTTTGACAACTTACACCAATAATTTTTTCTTTTCCAAATTCTTTTTTTAAAATTTTAACATCACCATCATCTTGACCAATATGAATGCCGTCAATAGCATAATCTCTAGCAAGAGGATAATGATCGTTAATAAAAAAAGGAACTCCATAATTATGGCAAATAGGTAATAAAACATCTATTGCCTTTTTTATTTCTGAAATATCTATGTTTTTTAATCTTAATTGAAAAACAGAAACCATATTAGTAGATAAAACAGAAGCTAATTCTTGAGAAAACTTGCTTAAATTTGATATTTTATCTGGCGAAATCAAATATAGCTTTGACATTATTGTTTTATAATTTATAAGTTACTGCAACAAGTATAAAACAATAAATACAAAAATGAAATTATATATTTACGAACATTGCCCATATTGCACTAAAGCTAGAATAATTTTTGCTTTAAAAAACATTCCTGTAGAAATAATAATATTGCAAAATGATGATGAAGCCACTCCTATCAATATGGTAGGAAGCAAACAAGTCCCAATTTTAGAAATAAAAAATGGGGAATATATGAAAGAAAGTTTAGATATTGTAAAATATATTGATAATCTTGAAGATGATCCAATTTTATCTGAAGAAAAAAATCCAAATCTTCATAGTTTATTAGTAGAATTAAAAGATTTTTTATATCCTTTAACTATGCCAAGATGGGCAAAAGCCCAATTTTCAGAATTTAGCACCCAAAAAGCTCTTGAATATTTTATTAATAAAAAAGAATATCAAATCGGAGATTTTGCTACACATATAAAAAATACAGATTTTTATTTAGATCAAGTTAAGCCAATATTAAGCAAAATAGCAAAATTAATACATAGTGAGAAATCTGTTAATAAAGAATTAAGCTATGATGATATTGAATTATTTGCTGTTTTGAGAGCTTTGTCAATTGTTAGAAAATTAGAATTTCCAAATATAATGGCAAATTATCTTGGATATTTTTCTGGCAAAACTAATGTTAATTTATCATAAAAAATTATGTCTTTAAAATGTGGAATAATAGGGTTACCAAATGTTGGAAAATCTACTTTATTTAATGCTTTAACAGCAACTTCAAATGCAGAAGCAGGAAATTTTCCTTTTTGTACCATAGAACCAAATCAAGGAACGGTTTCAGTTCCAGATGAAAGATTAGAAAAAATTTCAAAAATTGCTAATTCTAAAAAAATAATTCCAAATATTTTGGAATTTGTAGATATTGCAGGTTTAGTAAAAGGAGCATCAAAAGGGGAGGGGTTAGGTAATAAATTTTTAGCAAATATTAGAGAGGTAGATACTATTATTAATGTTGTAAGATGTTTTGAAAATGATGATGTTACTCATATTGCAGGAAAAGTGGATGCAATTGCAGATATTGAAGTGATTGCAACAGAGTTGATGATTGCTGACTTAGAATCTTTAGAAAAAAGATTGCCTAATTTTATCAAAAAAGCAAAAAGTGACAGGGATATAGCCAAGCAATTAGAAATAATAAAAAAAGCTTTGCATATTTTAGAAAAGGGAGAACCTGCAAGAAATTTAGTTTTAGATAGTGAAGAAGAAAAAATCATTTTTAAAAATCTACAATTACTTACTGCTAAAAAAAATCTATATGTTTGTAATGTATTAGAAGATGAAATTTTATCAGGAAATGAGCAGAGCAAAAAAGTTTTGGAATATGCTAATAAAAACAATGCAATTGCTATAAATATTTCAGCTCAAATTGAATTTGAAATTTCTAATTTAGCTCAAGATTGGGAAAAACAAGAATTTTTAGAATCTTTAAATTTAAAAGAAACAGGTCTTGCCACTATCATTAGAGAAAGCTATAAATTATTAAATTTAATTACTTTTTTTACAGCAGGTGAGCAAGAAACTAGAGGTTGGACGGTAAAAAAAGGATCAACAGCACCAAATGCAGCAGGAGTGATACATAGTGATTTTGAGCAAGGTTTTATCAAAGCAGAAACCATTGCTTATGATGATTACATAGAATGTAAAGGGGAAAAAATTGCCAAAGAAAAAGGAAAATTAAGGCAAGAAGGAAAAGATTATTTTGTGCAAGATGGAGATGTTTTTCATTTTAAGTTTAATAATTAAAATATTATTACTATGCCTAACTTGAATGAAAGAGTTACAGAAAATATTGTTGAAAATCATTTTAAGAATGATATTCTAATGGTTAGTAATGAGGTGCTTTTTGAGTACCAAAAATCTAAGTATCATAAGTCTCTTTTTGCAAAAGCATCAAAAAATAAAAAGGAAAATAACGGTTATCCTGAATTTCTTATTTCATTTAATAAGCATAAAAATTTTCTTATAATTGTTGAATGTAAGGCAGATATAAATAAACACGAAACAAAAACTCAAGATAGTCCAAAAGATTATGCAGTTGATGGTATTTTACATTATATAAGTTGTATAGTAAAAGAAAATAGTGATTTAGATGTTTTAGGAATCGCTATTTCTGGAATGAATGAAGATGAATTACAAGTATCTAATTTTTTATATAAAAAAAACAAACTTAGAAAATTGCAAGATAATAAATTATTAGATTTTAATTCTTATTTAAAAATATATCAATTGGACAAATATATAATAGACTTACAAAATCTTAAAATAACAGAAAAAGCCATTGAATATAATTATTTATTACATACATATGATATTCCTGAAACAGAAAGAGCAACTTTTATAAGTGCTATATTATTAGCATTACAAAATGATGGTTTTAGAGAAGGTTACAAGAATTATTTTGATATTATTGAATTGGTAAATTATATAATCTTGTCTTGTGAAAATGTATTAAAAAAAAATAATATAGATTCTAGTAGAGCTAATAGTATTATTAGGGTTTATTCTTCCATAAAAAACCATAGGATAACGACAACAAAAACTATTAAAAATAAAAGTACTAAGAAAAATGAGCCTAACACAATTATAAAAGATTTTATTACAAATATAAAAAAAGATATTTACCCACTAGTTAATCTTGATAATAAAGGTTTTGATATATTGGGGAAATTTTATACAGAATTTATAAAATATGCTGGTTCTGATTCTAAAACAGGTTTAGTTTTGACCCCCTCACATATAACAGATCTATTTTGTAGTTTAATTGACTTAAATATAGATGATGTTGTATATGATTGTTGTTGTGGAACAGGAGGGTTTTTAGTTGCTTCTATGAAAAGAATGACTGAAAAAGCAGAAAATGATAGAATGAAAATAAAATATATAAAAGGAAATATTTCATTAATAACAGCTACCTCGGAAAATAATGGAGTTATAGAGTTTTTAGATTATAATACTTTTAGAGATAGTAAAAAAATATTTAAAGATAAAATTACTATTGATATGTTTTTTAATGTTTTTTATCACAAGGAAAAATATTTTAGTGATGATAATGTTCATACTTTGATACCTAAATTTAATAATGGAAACAAATATATATATTTATTTTTGGTATCTAGTTTAAAGCAATTACAATATAAATATGCATATGGTAGGCAAGTTAGGTTAAGTAGATTGAATTATGATACCATAAAACTTCCTGCTGATAAACAAGGAAATCCAGATTGGCAATTTATGGAAGATTATATTAAATCATTACCTTATTCTTCAAATATTTAAAAAAAATGACAAAAATTTTAATTTTAGGAGCGGGTAATATTATGAAGGCTTTTGCTTTTTCTAATATTTCTCAAAATTCTTCTATTCAAGAAGTAGACATTGTAGCTCCTAGTTTTAAAGAAAAAACTAAAATTGATTTAATCAAAAAAGAATTTAAAAATTCTAAGCAGAAAGTTGCTTATTTGACTTCTGTTCAAGAGGTTTCTAAAAAAAAGAAAATAGATCACTTATTATTAGCAATAAAACCTCAAATGATAGAAGAGGCAATAGAAAATTTAGGAAATATAGATGTTATAAATAAGAAAACAATTATTACTAGTGTGATGGCAGGCATAAAGCAGAAGCAAATAAAAGATGTTTTTGCAAAAAATTTAAAAAAAGATTTTTGTCCTCAATTAATAGTTAGAATTATGCCTCAAATTCCAGCAGGTGTTGTTGGGGTTTATAGTAATGATCCAAGTGAATTAGGGTTGGCTAGATCTTTTATAAATAAAAAAGGTGAGGTAATAAAATTAAAAGAAGAAAAAGAATTAGATTCTTATACAGCATCAGCTGGTAGCGGTCCTGCATTTTCAGCAAAATATATTTTGAATTATTTGCAGAAAAATAATCTGACTGCTTTGAATAAACAAATTGCAAAAGAAATAATTTTTTCTTCACATTATTTTCAAAATAATTGGATAGTAGAAGTTGCAGAATCTTTTTCAAAAGAGAAAGCTACATCAATAGTTAATTTAACCTTTTTAGCAAGTTTAGATTATTTAATAGAAAAAAACATTTTGGAAATTAATCAAATAGATAATTTTATAGCGAATGTTTCAAGTCTTAATGGCATAACTATCACAGGCTTAATTATTTTAGAACATATTTTTTCTAATGGAAAATTTTTACCAGAAACTCATTTTGGTAATAAAAAAGGGCAATATAATCAAGAAAAATATTTAGAATTAGAATCTATTATAGAAAATAAATTGCAATTAATTGCAGATGTTTCTTTATATAAAAGAATTGTTCTAGCTCAAAAAATTTCAACAGAAAGAGGGCAAGATATTGCAAAGAATATATCTCTTGTCCAAACTTTAAATAATTCTAAAATTTTTTATTAAATTTAAAAAGTAACCCTCTAGCAAAACTATTCCTAATATGATTTAGATCTGTGGTGTAAGTGAAATGTAAAGACATATTAGATTCTATAAAAGCTTTTTTTATAAAAAGCTCGTAGTTTCTTTGCTTACCTTTTGTTTTTAAAGAAATGTTATCAGTTGCATAATTTATAGAACTATTAGAATTTCTGCTTACAGGAACGGTTATTTTTGCTTTTCCTTTGGTAATTCTTAAAGGTTCTCCATAATTTAAACCTAAAATACTATTACTATTTACTAGATTCTTTTCAGCAGAGAAATATAATTCTTGAGAATGCAAATCTGAAATATTGTCAATGATACTTTTATTATCAATGTTTGCTTTGGTAATACCATTAGACATAGATGCAGATAATTTTAGCTTTGCTATATTTTTGCTTATTTGTAAATTAATATAATGAGTTATAGCTTTGTTATTTTCACCAAAAGCTCCTGAAAATTTACTTCCTAAGATACTATTATCTTCTTTTAATAAACCATAAGATAATGCTAATTTATTATTTTTCTTCTTATAAAGAAATGAAGTTATGTTATTGATGCTATCACCATTTTTAATTATTACACTATCAATTGCTGATGATATTTTATCAAACTCTTTTCTTGCTGATAAATAGCTAATGCCTTTTTCATTATTTGAAGTAACTCTTAAATAGCTACTGTTTAATCTCATTAAACCACTAGCATTTATTATATCATTTGAATAATTGCTATCAAAAGCTAATTTATAAGAAACATCTTTTCCTAATTCATTAGAGAAACTAAAATTAGATAAAGTGATTTTACTTTTTTCTTCATCATCTAAAGAAGTTTTTATTTTGTCTTTTTTTATTTTGCTAGTAGAAACAATATTAAAAGAGATATTTTTGTAATCAACATTTTCATTCACAGTTTTTCTATCAGTATCAAGAAATGGAGATATTTGTAAGCCAATATTATTGCTATTTGTAATTGTGCCTGCCAATTTTGCATTATAAGTAAAATTATAATCATCAAAAAATACTGCTTTAGCAAGAGTTGCTTGAGAATTTTGAGCAAAACTATTGCCAAAAACAGGAGATAAAGAAATTTTGCTGTTTACTAAAGAGATATTTTGACCAGCACTAGAATAAACCATTCTACCTGCACTTGTTTCTGCTTTAACAAATTTATAAACATTTACCATACCTGCACCGCAATCATCACCATTACAGCCATCAATATTTTCTGGTGCTATTGCCGTTCCAAGTAATTTTGCTACAATATCTTCGTTGCTTAAGTCGCTGTAAGCTCCTTTAATCATTGTAACAATTCCAGCAATATATGCAGATCCTGTATATTCTTTATTAAAGTTATCATTGCCTTCAGTATTTACATATTGATTGTTTTTATCTAGCACAAATGCATTGCTAGGAGCAATAAGACATCTATCTCCTCTTATTCCTGAACAGCTAATACTGTTTTTAAAGCCATTTATGGTAATTTTGTTGATTTCTTTTATTCCATATTCATCATTAATTGAGCTTGTTTCATAATTTGTAACATTAGCATCTGCTGTTCCAAATAATGTTTTATATTCAGCTCCTGAAGAATTACCAACTTTGATTAAATCAGAAATTTGAGTATTAGCAACTGGAGTAATATAAATATTATTTGTATCGTTTAATTCATTTTTAATTTTTTGACTTAATGCTTGATCGTTAAAACTTCTATTTTCTATTGTCAAACCTTCTAGATAAGTAGTGTTTATAGGTATATATAAATGATTATGTGCTGTTTCATTGTTTATAGATCTATTTTGGTTGTTAAATAAAATAATTTGAGCTTTAGTTTTAGCATCACTAAGTGCATTTTTAAGAGTTTCATTATTATTGTCTTGAATAACTTTTTTGGAGCTAGAATAATTTTCAGGGACTATGGATTTTATTCTATCTAATGTTTCTTTTACATTATTTTCAAAAATTTCTATTTTTATTTTTTCTGTATAATAACCACAATCCTCTATTGGTAAACCATTCTCACGACAAGGGTCACCAAAGTTTTTTTCTAAATTATTTTCATTGAATTCTTTTAGTTCTGCTAAATAATCATCTGCTTCCTGGTTAGAAAATCTGCTTATATGTTTTTGATAATTAAACAAAGTTTTTATCGAAACAATCTTGCTCTCATTTGCAATAGCTGCTGAAATATTGTTATTTTTACTAGAAATTACAGAAGCTAATGATGTTCCTTGCCCTAAATCCTCATCAGAAGTAGAAATAATATCTGTATCAGTTATTTGTAATTCTGAAGTAAAAACTGGAGTGTTTTGTATAAGTCCAGTGGTTTTTTGACTATTAATTTTAGAATGAATATTATTAGGATCAGTGCTAGCAGTGATATTTCCATAATTTACTCTAGCAGAGACATTATTATGAATGTTATCAACTCCTGTTCCTAAAACTGCTAAAGAAATATCTTTACCATTAATATTTGCATTGTTATTACTTTGTTTTAGTAGATATTTAGCTTCTGCTATTTGCATAAAAGCAGAAAGGTTTTTTAAACCATTAGTAGGATTATTATTATAACTATGTTTAGAATTTGTTAGTGAAGATAATTGAATTCCATCTGCACAAATATTGTCTGTTGTTTCTGTACTGGCATAACCAAAATATTCACAATTTTGATAAGTGCTAAGATCGGCATCAGAAATTGGTGTAGTAGGGGGGGGAGTAGGTGTAGTTGGTGCAGTAGGGGCAACACAAATATTATTTTGGCAGATTTGATTGTTTGAGCATTGAGTATCTGTACTACATTGACTAGGAATTGTTTCTGGTTGTCTATTATCACCTGCGCAAGATAATGATAAAGATAATATTGTAAAGATTATGCTATGTTTTATATATTTTTTCATATAGTTTTCATATTTTTGTAGTTCCAAGTTGGACTATTATAGCATAAATACAAGCCTATGTCAAATTACATACCAAATAAGATCCTTTTTATAACGATTCTTTGCATTTTTTGTCTAATTAAACCAGTTTTATCAGAAGAAAATAATCAATATTATTTTTCCTTAACTAAACCAGCAAAACATCAAAAAAATTTTAAGCATTTTGATTATATTAATAACAATGCTCCAAAAGGTGGGGGTATTGTATTTGGTATTGTTGGTAATTTTGATAATCTAAACCCACATATTTTACTTGGCAATAGTGGTAGTGGGCTAGAACTTACTTATGAAAGCTTGATGGAAAGAAATGCTGATGAATTAGGGGTTTATTATCCATTAATTGCTGAATACTTTATAATAAATAGTTCAAATAACTCAATTAGCTTTGTTTTAAGGAGTAATATTCATTTTTCTGATGATTCTAAATTATTAGCTGAGGATATAGCTTTTAGCTATGATATATTAACTAAAAAAGGACACCCTTTTTATAGAATAAGTTTAAAAGGAATTTTGTCCTATAACATAGAAAATAGCAAAAAAATCACTTTTTATTTAAAAAATATTAATAATAAAGATTTAATATCTAAATTAATAACAATGCCTATTTTATCCAAGAAATATTATCAAGATAAAAAGTTTAATAAAATTACCGATCAGGCACCATTGGGAAGTGGGGCTTATATTGTAACTAAGGTTATTTTAGGAAAATATATTATATATCAAAAAAACCTTAATCACTGGGGAAAAAATCTAAATATTAATATAGGTAGATATAATTTTGAAAAAATTAAATATAATTATTACCGTGATGCAATAATTGCAATTCAGGCCTTAAAAGCTGGAGAATATGATGTTAGATTTGAAAATATAGCTAGAAACTGGGCAAAATCTTATAGTAATAATGATAATATTAATAAAATTATTATAAAACATTCTATTCCAACTGGTATGCAAGCTTTTATTTTTAATTTAAGAAACAAAAATTTTTTAGATATTAGGGTAAGAAAGGCTTTTAACCTAGCATTTGATTTTGAGTGGATTAATAAAAACTTATTTTATTCTAGTTATAAAAGAATTGATAGTTTTTTTGAGAATTCAATATATCAGGCCAAAAAAAATAATTTAACTGAGTTTGAAAAGGAATTTTTAGAAAAAAATAATTATATTGCTAAAAAATATCAAAACTTAATTTACAGCATAAAAAACAAAGATTCGCTTAATTTAAGAAATAACTTAAAAAAAGCTAGGAATTTATTAGAGGAGGGTGGTTGGTCCATCAAAGATTTTGTCTTACAAAACAAAAATGGAGAAAAATTTACGGTAGAGTTCTTAGTAACTAGCCCATCAATGCAAAGAGTTATCTTGCCTTATATTAAAAATTTAGAAAAGTTAGGAATTATGGCTAATATTAGAATAATAGATTATTCTTCTTACAGTAAAAGGTTAGAAAATTTTGATTTTGAAATAACTACCATAGTATTACCAGGAGTGATTTTACCAGGAAACAATCAAGAAGCCTTGTTTCACTCAAAATATGCAAAGATTAAAGGAAGTAGAAATTTAATGGGAACAAAAGATCCTTTGATAGATCTTTTAGTAACAAAAATAAGTAAAGAAAATAACAATTTTATTAAAAAACAAAAATTAACAATATTATTAGATAGAATTTTAAGAAATAATTTTTTTGTTATCCCGCACTGGTATTTAGATTATTTCAGAATCGCTTCAAATAAAAAATTTGAATATCCAAAAAACACTCCAAAATATGGTTTAGATGTTAATTCTTGGTATAGAAAATGATAAAAAACACCCCACAGAATACTGTGACGAAATAGAAAAAAATGGTGATTTTTATTTAGAACAAAAATAACTCCTTTTTTTTCTAATTGCAATAAAGTCTGCCTGTGGAGAGAGCGGTTGCTACAAGAATTTTTTACTATAAGACATCTTGGAAGGCAGGGATATCTAGCAGTAATTCTATTTTTTTATTTAGGATTGCTTAAAATTATCTTTAATGTTTTATTCAATCCTGTTGCACAAACTAATTCAAAGTAGGAGGATTATCATTATCTGCTCCTTCCTCCTCTTCTCTATCCTCATCATCATTTGACTTAGGAACTTTAGCAACAGATACTACTTTTTCATTTTGGTCTGTTTTTAAAATAGTAACTCCTTGAGTGTTTCTTCCTGCAACCCTAATATCTGTCACCTTACATCTGATTAATTTTCCTTTATCAGTCATAATTACAATTTCTTCATCATCGTGAGCAGGAAAAGATGCTACAACCGTTCCATTTCTACTACTTGTAACAATGTTGATAATTCCTCTACCACCTCGATTAGTAATTCTATATTCCATTGATGAAGTTCTTTTGCCAAAACCATTTTCAGTTATAGTTAATAAGAATTGCTCATTTTTTGCTAATTCTATGATTTTGCCTTTTTCAGTAATATCAAAATCAGCTAATAATGATTCATCCAATGTTTTTTGTAGTTTTTTTCTTGTTTCCAAATCAATAGATAAATATTGAGCTTTTAATTCAGCATCAAAATTAGATTCTCGTATAACTGTTTGAGAAATCACTTTATCTTTTTTAGCAAGCCTCATTCCTCTAACCCCCGAAGATGATCTACTTTTTATTACCCTAAGAGCATTAAGCGGAAATCTAATTGATTTTCCCGATGCTGATGCAAGCAAGATATGATCTTCATCCTGACAAAAATTTACAGCAACCAAGCTATCACCATCATCTAATTTGATCGCAATTTTTCCATTTGATTGAATGTTTTTAAAATCATCCATATCACTTCTTCTCACATTACCTGATGAGGTTGCAAAGATTAAATTTAATCCATCCCAATCTTTTTCATCCCTTGGTAAAGGCATAATTGTAGTGATCTTTTCACCTTCTGTTAATGGAAAAATATTTATTAATGCTCTTCCTTTAGTTGTTGGAGATGCTTCTGGAATTCTATATGCTTTTATTCTATATACTCTACCTAAATTTGAAAAAAACAAAATAGATGAATGAGTAGAAGAGACAAACATTTCTATTAAAATATCATCTTGCTCTTTTTTTAATCCCGCTCTTCCTTTTCCTCCTCTTTTTTGAGCTTTATATGTATCAAGAGTAACTCTTTTTATATAACCTGCTAAAGTTACAGTTAATACTACATCTTCTTCTGCTATTAAATCTTCTATATCTGCCTCAAATTCATTGTCATCTATAATAGTTTTTCTTGGAGTTGCAAATTCATCTCTTATCTCTTGCAATTCTTCTTTTATAATATTTAAAATTAGCTGTCTATCTGCTAATAAAGTTAGAAAATATTCTATTTCTTTTTTTAGCACCATTAACTCATCTGCTAATTTCTGTTTTTCCAAGCCTGTAAGTTTTGCCAATTTCATATCTAAAATAGCCTGCACTTGCTCTTCAGTTAAATAACATTTACCATCTGTTATTTCATTTTTACTGTCTGCAATAAGTTCAATTAAATTAGCAGTATTTAAAGCATTCCATTTTTTGGCAAGAAGTTTTTGCTTAGCCTCCAAAACATTTCCAGATCCTCTAATAATAGAGATTACTTCATCTATTGAATCTACTGCAATGGTCAAACCAATTAATAAATGAGCCTTATCTCTTGCTTTGTTTAAAAGGTAAATAGTTCTTCTAGTCACTACATTTTCTCTAAATTTTGCCCATGCTTGTATCACTTGCAAAATGTTCATTTGCTCAGGTCTACCTTGATTTAAAGCTAGCATATTAACTCCAAATGAAACTTGTAGTTGAGTGTAAGAAAATAATTGATTTAATACTATTTCAGGAATTGCATCTTTTTTTAATTCAATAACTACTCTTACCCCCTTTTTGTTGGATTCATCTCTTATATCGCTAATACTTTCTATTTTTTTATCTTTTACTAATTCAGCAATTTTTTCTTGTAATTTTGCTTTATTAACTTGATAAGGTGTTTCTGTTACAATGATTGCTTTTTTTTGTGCTGTTATATCTTCAAAATGAGTTTTTGCTCTCATTATTACAGATCCTCTTCCTGTTAATCCTGCTTTTCTGCTACCAGTTCTTCCTAAAATAGTAGCCCCAGTTGGAAAATCAGGGGCAGGGATATATTGAATGATTTCTTCTGCTGTAATATCTGTATTGTCAATATATGCTTTAGTAGCATCTATTATTTCTCCTAAATTATATGGTGGTATGTTTGTTGCCATACCAACTGCTATTCCTCCTGTGCCATTTGCTAATAAATTAGGATATCTTGCAGGTAAAACATCAGGTTCTGTTAAAGAGCCATCATAGTTTTCACTAAAACTTACTGTGTCTTTATCAATATCTTCAAGCATTTTGCTAGAGATTTTTGCCATTCTAGATTCTGTATATCTCATAGCAGCTGGAGAATCTCCATCCATAGAACCAAAATTTCCTTGTCCATCTATCAAAGGCAATCTCATTGAGAAATATTGAGCCATTCTAACCAAAGCATCATAAATTGCAGTGTCTCCATGGGGATGATATTTACCCATTACATCTCCAATAATTCTAGCTGATTTTTTATATGGTTTATTATAATAACAACTAGTTTCATTCATTGAATATAAAATTCTTCTATGAACAGGTTTTAAGCCATCGCATACATCTGGAATTGCTCTACTAACAATCACACTCATTGCATAATCCAAATAGGATTTTTTCATTTCATCTTCAATTGCAATTGGGATAATATTTTGATTTTTATTCATTATTTTAGTTAAAAATTAATCATTTATTGTTTGTGCTAAAGTGAATTTGATCAAAATCTCCACTTTTTAATTTAAAAATATATTCTTTAATCATTTTATTTACTTTTCCTGATAAAAAATATAGTCCCATTATATTAGGGACTGCCATAGATAACAACAAAATTTCTGCAAAATCAACAATTATGTTTAAATAAAGTATTCCGCCAGAAAAAATAGCTAAAGAAAATACAATTCTAGAGATAAAAAAGCTTTCTTTTTTAGTTAGAAATCTCCAAGCTTGCTGTCCATAATAATTATAGGAAAGTATAGTGGTGAATGAAAATAATAAAATTATTACAGATAATAAATAAGAAAACCAAATGGAGATGGTGGCAAAAGCATTGCTTACAATCGTTATTCCTTCTAATGTTTGAGAAGTGGTGTGATATGATCCAGTAACCACTACAACCATAGCCGTTAAAAAAGTAATAATTATTGTATCAATAAATATTTCAAGTAAAGAAACACTAGCTGCTTGCACGGATTCTTTGGTTTTTATAGAGGCATAAATAATTGAAGAGGTTCCTAATCCTGCTTCATTTGAGGAGGTGGATCTTTTAACTCCTTGCAAAACAGCACCTATTAAACCACCATATAAAGCTTCCTTTTTAAAAGCATCATTCCATATTAAAAGAAGACTATCTAATAAATGATTATAATTTACTGCTAAAATAGCAAGGCAACAAATAATATACATTATTACCATAAAAGGTACAATTTTTCTAGCAATTTTAATTATGTTATTAAGTCCTCCCAGCAATATTAGAAATATTACAACAATTACTGATGATAAAATTATTATTTTAGTAAACTCAGATAATATTACATTGTAAGATGAAATATCTTTGGAAATAATGGCAATTGATTGATTAGAATGAAACATAATTCCTATAATCATTCCCAAAATACATAATATAGCAGATGATTTTGCTAAAAACATTCCAAGTTTCTTTTTATTCATATCAGCTAATCCTTTTTCTAAATAATAAAAAGGTCCAGAATGCAATTTGCCAGCTTGATTAAAAGAGCGATATTCGTTACCCATAACAACTTCAGCAAATTTTATAGACATAGCAAAAAAAGCAGCAATTATTATCCAAACAACAGACCCTACACCACCGATTGAAATGGCAATTGCTACTCCTGCAATATTACTAAGATTCACAGTAGTTGCAAGAGAGGTGAGTAATCCTTGCCAAGAAGTAGCTTTTCCTACTGAGTTTTTTTGAGAATATTTTCCTCTAACAAGACTAAAACTATGAAAAAAAAGCCTAATATTTATTAGTTTCAATCTAATAGTCCAAAACAAGCATCCCAGAGTAATCCAAATTGGAATTATGGGAATAGGGATATTATATAGAGATAATCTATAGCTTTCTCCAGAGATAATCAATTCTTCTCCTAAAAACAAAAATGACAAAAAAGAAATAAGAGGAGCAAAAAGCAACTCCAAAACATCATCAACTATTTCTGAAGCTTCATTAACCTGTCCAAAATCCTGATCACTAGCAAGCAAAAAACTAGGTATAAATAACAAAAAAAATAACAAATATTTTTTCATTTTTTTTAAAGTTAAGGTTGTTATTAACAGGTATGTAAGCTAAAAAACATTTACACAGATTTTATTAATACCATATTCAGTTAATAAGTGAAAATAGTATTAGCCTGTCATTTTTATTAAAGACTAAAAAACTAGAAAGTTATTGCTTCTACCTTTCTTCTCTTGTTGGGGGCTATTGAGAATTTCAATTATATCCCAAAGAATCATATCCCAAAGATAATTATAGAACAATAATTATTTGATAGCAATTATTATATTTAGATGATAATCTCTCTACTAGAGTTACTTTTATTGCTGTACAGCCTGCTAAGAGAAAGTCAAAATCATTTCATAATTCTAGAACAGCACTTTGCAACCCAAAGTAGAAAACAAAAAGCCGTAATAGCTCAGCGGTAGAGCACTTCATTGGTAATGAAGAGGTCTCGGGTTCAATTCCCGATTATGGCACCAGTGTTTACAAGGGTTTGTAGAGTTTTAGATGTTTTTCTAAAATAACTTTTTCCGCATTTTTTCCGCAAAAAGATAGCAAAAAGTAAATTAAGACATTTTATAAAGAACTAAAGATGAATTCTTTTCTATAATACATAAAGGATTTAGATAAGGGAAATTTATAAAAATAGCTTTTAATTCTAAGGTATTATATCTAATCCCTTTTTCTTTATAAATTTCATTGTGATAAAATTCTTTATTTTCCTCCATAAATTTTTTTAACTTAATTATGGTATTGCAAAAATTTTCTGCACTTCTTTTTTCTTCAAGACTATGTCCGCTTTTAGTAATAGGATAAATAAAAGTAGAGTTGCCTATTGTATGAAATAAAGATATCCCCATCTTTGATAAACTTAATTTTTCTTTTTCTTCAAAATCATTTTTGGGTTCTATTGGTGGGAATGGATAGGAAAAAGGGGTTAGTTGAGGAAAATTTTTATGCAAAATTTCTAAAAGATATCCTACCTTTGTAAAACCTTTTTTATGGTCAATTATATCAATAAAATAAATTTCATTATCACAAATTTTAACAAATAATAAATCGTTAGTTCTTCTTGTATTGCCATTTTCTTTTTTACGGCCAAGATGTAGGTGATGAATACCATATGCATTAACAAAAGAGTCTTTATCACCTGTCCCACTTTTAGGATTAGAAACTGTAGGATGCTTTACAACTTTTTCACTAAGATATGAATTCATATTCAATCCTTGCTCAAAGCCCATTTACAATAATATCTAATATCTTTTTATAATTCTTATATAAGGGGTTTGCTTTTAACTCATTTGATATAAAAACTTTTCTAGGATTTTTATAAACCAGCCTATTAACATAATTACTGTATATAAGTAAAAGGCTAACTATATCTTCATTTGCCATTTCTTGTTTGAACTCCTTAAAAATATTAAATATGTGATTTTTAATATCATCAAAAAAGTTTTCTTTTATTGTTACAATCATAAAATTAATTAACTAAGCTAAAAATCCAATATTTAACTAATATTAGTTTATACTTAAATATCAATAAAAATAATGTAAAAAATTTTATTTCATATCAAGACCTTTAAACACAGGCAAGCTATTAAGAGTTTTTAGAGCTGTTTTATATTCTAAATTACCTATAAATACATAACCTTTATATGGTAATAATTAACCGCTTTGATATAATTTTTCTTTTTTTCTACCTCTATTACAATTATTAGAAAAATTATAATATGATGAGCCCAAAAAGTTGGACAGGATTTGAGAAAAAATAAGGTAGAATATTTTTTGATTTATTGGTTAAAAAAAGATTAAAATAATTTTTAAAAACAAAATTAATAATCACAAAAATGTTAAGTAAAAAAATAAGAAAAACCCATAGTGGGACTGTTGATTTTTTATTAAAAAAAATCAAGAAATAAGTTAAAATTAAATAAAGTTTCTGTTATATTGAAGTAACAAAATATTAAATCAAAATAATAAATTTTTATGTCAAGCTCTCAATATCAAACAGAAATAATATCTTTAGAAGAATTAGTTTCTGCCACTCATCTTTATAGAAGATTTAAAAAATTATGGGATTTAAGAGAAGTAGAAGAAAGTATGTCAAAACTAGATATATCTAGAAGCAAGCTAGGTTTTGGATCATTTACTTTATTTTTATGTTCACTTTTGCAATTTATGGAGAATTTAAGCGATAGAGAATTAGAAAAAGCATTACAAGAAAATAATAGTATGAAATGGTTTTGTGGATTTTCTTTAACATCTAATACTCCTCACTATAGTGTGTTTAGTAAATTCAGAAAGAAGTTAGGGACAAAAAGATTATCAAATATATTTGATAATCTAAAAAGTCAGCTTCAATCACAAGGTTATATGAATGAAGTATTTACATTTGTAGATGCATCCCATTTGATAAGCAAATCAACATTATGGGAGGAAAGAGATAGGGCAATATCAGACAAGCACAAGAAATTAAATAATCAATTATTACCCAAATATGCTAAAGATAAAGAAGCAAAATTTGGTTCAAAAGGAAAAAATAAATCTTGGCATGCTTTTAAGAAACATACATCAGTAGATATGCAATCAGGATTAATAAACAAAGTATCAGTAACAGAGGCAAATTTAATAGATAGCAAGGGATTAAAGAAAGTAGCCCCAAAACAAGGTGCCGTATATGCTGATAAGGGTTATTGTGACAAGCATGCAAAACGAGCTGCGGCAGAAAAAGGCTTTCATTTAGCTGCTATTAAAAAAATAATATGAAAGATAAAAACAAGGATTTAGATAAGTTTTATAGTAAGATGAGATCACCATATGAAAGAATTTTTTCAAAATCTAACCATAGAGTTAGATATTTAGGAATAGCCAAAAATCAATTTACAGAATTTATGAATGCAATTAGCTTTAATTTAAAAAGATTGGTTGTTTTAAATGACGAATCTTCTCAATTTGTATGATGTTATAGGGAGAAGTCTATTCAAATTGTGCTTTTTTAGCAAGATTTAGATAAAAAATGATTAAAATAGCTCTAATTTATCCCCAATTTTAGAATTTTTAGCAAAAATTTACAATTTTCCAGATCTTTTGCAAAAATATGCATTTTTCTTGAAAAAATCAACAGTCCCAATATAGTTTCTTATAGTAAAAAAATAAAAAATGTAATGAGTAATATAAAACAGCAAGTAAAAGGAAGGCCTATGATTTCGTGGGTTGGTAAGAAGCCTTTAGGAACAATAGAGAATTATCCAGCAGGATTGGTTGAAAAAGTAGGTAATAGCAGTAAAGAAGAAATTTTAAAGCCTAATTATGCTGTTTTAAAGGATAATTGGCATAATTTATTATTTCATGGCGATAATAAAGAAATATTATCTACTTTGCTTACAAGTGGGTTTAGAGGTAAAGTAGATTTAATTTATATAGATCCTCCTTTTGATTCAAAGGCAGACTATGTTAAAAAAGTGGAACTCCGAGGAGAAAAAGAAAAATTAACAGCAGAAGAGCAATCATTTTTTGAACAAGTGCAATATACAGATTTATGGAAAAATGATGAATATTTACAATTTATGTATGAAAGATTAATTCTTTTAAGAGAGTTATTGAGTGAAAAAGGTAGTATTTATCTACATTGTGATTGGCATAAATCACATTATTTAAGATTTTTACTTGATGAAGTTTTTGGAGAAGGTAATTTTGTTAATGAAATTATATGGAATTATAAAGGAACAACAAACACTACCTCCTCCTTTGCAAGAAAACACGATACATTATTTTGTTACAGTAGAACAAAAGATTATATTTTTAATTTTGATAATATTAGAATTCCATTTGAAAGTGATGACGGGTTTAAAAAAGATAATAATGGAAAGTATTATAAATATTGGAGTAAAAAAGTAGGTGATTACTACCCTAAACAAGAATTTAAAAATGGTAAATGGAATTTATTAGGAAAACCATGTTTAGATGTTTTTAATGATATTCCTTCTATGGCAACTTCTCATGGCTATGAAATGGAAAACTATCCCACTCAAAAACCTGAAGCATTATTAGAGAGAATAATAAAAGCATCATCAAATGAAAATTCAATAGTGTTAGATTGTTTTGCAGGGAGTGGAACAACTATGGCGGTTGCTGAAAAATTAAATAGACGGTGGATAGGTGCTGATTGTAATAAAGGTTCAATTCAAACTATTATCAAAAGACTTACTAAAATAAAACAAGAAAAAGATTTAATAACAAAAAATGATAATGATATTTTGCATTTTCGAGTAAATAATTATGATTTTCAGGAGAAATATTCTTTAAGAGAGATTATATTTGATAAATATTCTATAGACAAAATTAAAGATAGTCTTTTTGATGGTGTAATTGGGGAGGAATTAGTAAAAATTGTAGATTTTAATAAACCTTTAACAAAGTTAGATATTGAAGAGCTGAAAAATGAGTTAAAAACTACCAAAACTGAAGAAGTTAGAAATATAATTATTATTTGTAGTGGTCAAGAATTAGCACTTGCTAGTGAATTAGAAAAATATAATAAAAAAACTCCTATTAATAAAATTAAAATTAGAGATATACAAAAAGACGGTTTAATAATGTTTGAGCCAGCAATTTGTGAGGTAAATATAAAAAGAAATAATAATAAAATATCTATTAAAATAGAAAATTATCTATCACCTACAATTTTAAAAAGATTAAATATGGATAAAAACTTATTTAGCGAGCAAATAACAGATTTTAGAAGTCAAATAGATATGGTGTTATTTGATTTTGACTATAATGGTAAGGTTTTTAATATTTGTGATTCTGATATTCCTAAAAAGAAAAAAGATTTAATAAAAGGAGAATATGAATTTACAGATAGTAGTAAAATTGCACTTAAAATTATAGATATGCTAGGAGAAGAATCATTAATTATTGAAGAGGTGTAAATTATGAATCAGGAAAGTAAGCAATTTTTTATTAAAATAGGAAAAAGAGAATACATAGAGGAGCTATATAATAAAGGTAAAGTGTTTATAAATACAGTTGATTTTTTTAGAAAACATAAAAATCCAGAAATTGGATATAATAAAGAGGGAGTTGATGAAGTAGTTCCACTCAATACCCCTGTTTATATAAATGGAATAGATATACCTGATAATCGGCCAGATAATATAACTATAACTTATGATAAAGCACTAGAATATACAGAAACACATATTTATTCTATGACTTATAAAGAGATGATAATGGAGGCAAGTCAAGAAAAGTTACCCTTTAATGTAAATTTCTTAGAAGGAAATTATAAGGAGTTTGGAGATACTATTTTGTTTATTATCTCTCCTAATTTATTTATAGAAAAATTAGAGAATGCATTAAAAAAGAAAAAAAGAAAATTTGAGAAAGGTTTAATTAAGTATAAAGAAGATAAGAAATGGGATGTATTTACTAAACCTATGAAATATAAATCGCAAAATGAGTATAGATATGCCATTTATGGTATTGATAATAAAAAACCACTTGTTTTAGAGTTAGGATCGTTACAAGATATTGCCATAATAATGGATTTAGCAAAATTTAGAAATCAAATAGAATATAAACAAGATCTAATAAATATTGCATAGCTATGAGTTTATTTAAAAAATTACAAGAAAGAGTAAAAATATGGAGAGGTGATAATTACTATTGTGAGAATTATCCACAAATAGCAGAGATTTTATATTATAATAAAATAGATGAAAATAATTTCAGGTTTTTAAGAAAACCACAATTTGATGCAATAGAGGTTTATTTATATTTAAGGTTTGTTTTAAAAACTAAGCAGGCAATAGATATTTATAAAGAAATTTTTGCAGGTGATAAAGAGGCTTTATTAAGAGCATTATCTATCACTCATATAGGTAGGAATTCTTTAAAATATATAAAGATAGATGATGTTTTAGAAGATATAAAAACAGATGCAGAACTTGTTAAAAAATATAAATATCAAACATTATACGAGGCCTTAAATTTAGATTATGCTAGTTATATTTTAGCCTTAGCAATGGGAGCTGGAAAAACTATTTTAATTGCTTCTATCATTGCTATTGAATTTGCTATATCATTAGATAAAGAGGAGAGTAATGATCTTAAATTAATGAAAAATGCTCTTATTTTTGCACCTGGAAAAACAATTATAAAATCTCTTAGAGAAATATCAGATATAAAATTTGAAAATATATTGCCTGCTAGATTATTTAAAAAATTTTCTAGCAATGTTAAAATTAATTATACAACAGATACAGATAAAAGATGTGACGGAGTAATGGAAGGGAGTTTTTATAATATATTAGTTACTAATACAGAGAAAATTATTTTAAGGAAGCATAGCAAAAAAAATGATTGGTTTAAACAAAAAGAAGAGGCAGAAAAATTAACTGAAAATTTAAGATTGCAGAAAATTGTAAGTCTGCCTAATTTAGCAATATTTTCTGATGAAGCTCATAATACTTATGGAAATGCTCTTGGAGATAATTTAAAAAGAGTTAGGGAGACTATAAACCATATTCATAGAAAAAAAAACATTATCTGTGTAATAAATACAACAGGAACTCCATATTTTAAAAAAGCTCCTTTAAAAGAGGTCGTTTTTTGGTATTCTTTAGATCAAGGAATCAAAGACAATATCTTAAAATCCTTACAAAATAACATTGTATCTTATAGTTCTAATGAATTTAAAGAAGAACAGATAATATTTGATGTAATAAAAGATTTTTTTGATAATTATAAAGATGTAACTGTTGATAAAGGAAAAATTGCAAAAATTGCATTTTATTTTAAAAATGAAGAGCATTTACAAAGCTGTAAATTATATATAGAAAAAGCTCTAATCAAATTATCACTAGATATAACACAGATTTTAGTTAATACTCAAAAATCCTCAAAAAAAGATGAAGAAGAATTTGATAAGTTAAATCATAAGGATAGCAGAAAAAGGATTATATTGTTAATTAATAAAGGAAAAGAGGGCTGGAATTGCCCTAGTTTATTTGCTACTGCCTTAATTAGAGAGGCGAGCTCATCTAATAATTTTATTTTGCAGGCAAGTACAAGATGTTTAAGACAAGTAATAGGTAATAATAAAAAAGCTAAAATCTATTTATCTACTAAAAATACAACTATTTTAAATAAAGAATTAAAAGAAAATTTCAATATGGATATCTCTGATTTACAAAGATCAGATAATGAGAAAATAAAAGAGGAAACTGTGTTTATTAGAAAACCTAATCCTCCTAAACTAGAAATCACTAAGATTATAAAGAAAATCATCAGAAGTGATGAGGTTAATAATAAAAAATTATTATTAAAAATTCCTAATAGTGATTTAAAAAAGAACAATCTATCAAAAACTAATTATAGTATAAGCGAGAAAGGCTTACAAGAAGCATCTTTTAGTGAAAACATAGATATTCAGGACGAAGATATTATCAGTATTTATAATGCCTCTTGTTTAATTGCAGAAAGATATCACCTTAGTTATAAAAATATATTACATGCCTTGCATAATATATATCCATATAAAATATTATATAAAACACATTTAGATGATTTGTTCTTTCAAATAGAAAACCAAAGCAATAATTACAAAGTTATTGAAGAAAAGATCAAGGAAGTATTAGCTATAATAAAATTGAAGGATGATGAAGGTAATTATAACTTTGAAAAAGATAAAAAAGGAGTATTCTATCATAAAATAAGGTTTAAAGAGGATGGTTTAAAAGAAAAATTATTATATAAATATGAAGCTAATAAAAAAGATACAGATATAGGTTTTCATTTAAGTATTTATGATTTTGATTCAACCCCTGAAAAAAGTTTTTTTGAAAAAATATTTAATATACTTAATATTAATAAAGGAGAGGTGCGGGATATATATTTCACAGGCTCAATAAATGACTCTAAAAAAACAGATATATATTTTGAATATAAAGATATTGATGGAAGATATAAAAATTATTATCCAGATTTTGTTATTACTAAAAATAATGGAGAGTTTTTGATAGTAGAAATAAAGGCAAGGAATAAAGAAACAGATGATAATGTTATTGCCAAAAGAAAAGCAGTTGAATATCTAGAAAATATAGATGAAAATAGCTTTAAATATGTTGTTATATATGCGGATAAAGACATCATTTCTAATGAAAGCCTTTCCCAAGTAAAAGATTTTTGTAATATATCTTGAAAGCAAGTAATGAGCAGAATAATAAGTTTTTCAACTTCCTCCTCTTCAACAACTTTTAAGGGGGTAAGTAAAAAAAGTATATTTCAGGCAGAAAAAAAGAGTTTTTTTTATGCAGAAAATGAAAGAATTAAGCACAAATATATTGAAATATTAAAATACAGATATGGAAAATCATCTAATACTATAAAAAAAGAAATTTATGCACTAGCAGAATTTGAAGAATTTAATAAATAGTCGCACCTAAATAATTACATTTTTAGTTAAATTAACAATTATTAAATAATAAAAAGTGTGTTTTTTCTTAAAAAAATACTTTTTATTACAAAAATTACCATTTGGATTTTGGCAAAAAGATAACTATCTATGCAGTTTAACAGCTTTCTTAAGTTAAATCCCATAGCAGTTGCTATTGCATTCATATTATCTCCCATTTTTCCTTTAAGATAACATCTTGCCCCCCTTGAGCCATCATTTTTAATATAACCTATCACTGACTCTATCGCATTTCTTCGTTTTTGATATTTCTTTTGCAAAATAGATAATGTTTTCTTTCTTGTTCTTGCCACAATAACATTTTTATCTTTTATTCCATGACCTTTATAGCCTTGATCAACATAAACCTCCCTAAAACTCTTGCCACTCAACCTTTCTGCTTGTTCCAAATTAGATTTTAATGCATGTCCATCATACGGATTGTTATCAAATGATTTTGCTCCTAAAACAAAATTTGACCTAGAACTTACTACAAAACCTACTTTACAACCAAACTCATATTTCTTGTGAGCTTTTCCCTTACTTATGCAACTCACATCTTCATGCCATGAATAAATCTTATTCTTATCCGTTCTTTGCTGATTGTAAATTAACTTTGCTCTTAGCAATGCTTGAAATAATTTACTATTGTTTTTCAAATCTCCTTTCTTATTATCAATATCCCTTATTACTCTACCCAAATAATTCTTTACTTTCTTCTGTTCTGCTTTTCTACCCTTTCTTGACATACTGTATCTCGCTGACATAAAAAGACTCTTTTTACCAACTATTCTATAATTCTGCCTCAATTTATACCCTCTGCTTCTGCCAACTTTACCAAACTCTCCCTTGCTTTATGGTACAGCTTAGTATCTGTAGGATAAGTTATTGCTTTTTTTGAACTGTGTTATCTACTGTTACTCTTTTAAAATCAGCTGATTTTAAAACTTTTGTATTTTTTGCTATTTCTATTGTTTCTGACAATAAATATTCCATTCCTTCTTCTCCTATTCTTTTTCTAAAATACACCAAATTCTCTGGAACTGTTGGTAACTTATGCTCAAAATATCTACTTCCACAAAAATATTGATAATATGGATTCTCTACCCAAAGCTCACATATCTTTTCATCTGATTGCTTTTCTATTTCTTTTAACATCAATAATCCACACATTAACCTTATGGGAAGCCCACCTCTACCTAAATTACTATATTTTAATGAAAATTTCTCTTCCATGCTTCTCCAATCTACTAATTTTGATAATATTACTAGTTTATGCTTCATATTTATGATATTTACTAATTCATTTCTGAACATATCCATATCATTTCCTGTTTGGTGAGTTTTGTGTAACATTTTTGCAAGGTTTTAAGAGTTATTGGTAATAAGCTTGTGTTTTTACTATGCAAATTATACAAAAAAAACCTTATACTGCAAGGCTTTTTATAGTTTTTTAGGGACGACTAATTATTTGTAAGCGGTATTTTATTAGAAATCGTTTTGCAAACAAGATGAATTACAAAAAAATTCAAGATCAATTGCTTTTTCCTTCCAGGCTGTGTCATAATAGCAAAAATAACATTTCAAATACACAAATTTACTAATGCTACACAGCTCTAAAGTGAAGGGGAAGCTTATTTTTCTATAATTTTAATTCCAATTTGAGTATGAGCATAACATAAATATTCAAATTTTATTTTTCTTTTCTCCACAAATTCTTGCCAAGCTTTATATTCGTGATTTTGCCAATTAGGGTAATTAAAAAATTCATCAAAAATTATTACAGTTCCTGCTACAATTCTATCTCCCAAAATATCAAAAATGTTTTTTGTTGAACTATATAAATCACAGTCAATATGTAAAAATGCTATGTCTTCTTTATGATTTTTGCTAAATTCTGGCAGAACATCTTTGAACCATCCTGAAATTAATTTTATATTTTTAGCAAGGTTTTTAGGTAGATTTCCTTCATTTGATAATTGCCCTTTTAAAGTTTTTGTTCCTGACCAATTCTCAGGAAGTCCTTCAAATGAATCAAAACCATAAAGAGTTTTTTTCTTGAATTTTTCTTTTTTAGCAAGAATATCAATTGTTGTTCCAGATTTAACTCCAAATTCTAAAATCAAACCTTCTATTTCTAAGTTTTGTAGAGCATAATTAAAAATTTCATTTCTATTGTGACAAACTGTTGCATTTGGTAGGTTTTCTTCTATAAAATCAATAGTTTTTTGATAAGATCTTAATTTTACCCCAATATATGGATGCAAAAAATCAGACCTCATAGAAAATAGATTTTTTAGAATAGATTGCTCTAAATCTTTGATCATTGTCAAATTACTATTTATTAGTTTTTTTCTTATTACAAAATATTGCTAACACAATATAACCTATAACAGCTGATAATAAAGAACCTACAATAATTCCTACTCTCACATTATTTTCAATACCATTACCAGTGGTAAAAGCTAAGTTTCCTATAAAAATACTCATAGTAAAACCTATTCCTGTTAATACAGAAATTCCATAAATTTGTGGCCAAGTTGATCCTATTGGCATTTTTATTATTTTTGTTTTAATCAAAATATACACAGCAAAAAATACTCCTAATTGTTTTCCTATAAATAATCCAAAAATTATACCAAGAGAAATTGGATTAGAGAAAATTGATTCTATACTAACTCCCCCTAAAGAAATTCCTGCATTACAAAAAGCAAAAATAGGCAAGATAAAAAAAGAAGCCCAAGGATGAATTTTATGCTCTAAACTTTTTAAAGGTGATTGTTTTTTATTTTTGCCTTTCAAAGGAATTGTAAGACCTAATAAAACTCCTGCAATAGTTGCATGAATTCCAGAATTCATAATAAAATACCACATTACAAATCCTAATATTAAATAAGGTATTATATTGTAAATTTTGTTCTTATTCAAGATTATTAATATTACAAATATTGATAAAGCTGTAATTAAAGATAAATAATCAATATGATTATTATATACTAAAGCAATAATGACTATCGCAATTAAATCATCGATAATTGCAAGTGCAGTCAAAAATGCTTTTAGAGATAATGGCACCCTATCTCCAAACAAAGAAAGAACTCCTAATGCAAAAGCAATATCAGTGGCAGTTGGTATTGCCCAACCTCTTATCGTTTGTGTTTCTGAAATTACTATTCCATAATTAAAATATATATAAAAAACAGCAGGCACAACTACCCCTCCTAATGCTCCTACAATAGGTAACATTCTCTGTGCTTTTGTAGATAACTGACCTTCTAAAACTTCTCTTTTTACCTCTAAAGATACCAGCAAGAAAAATATAGGCATTAAAGCATCATTAACAAAATGCTCCATATGAAGTCCAGTACCAATAATAGGTAACTCTAAGAAATGATGGTAAAGGCCACTAAAAGAACTATTTGCAAGAAATACTGCACATATTGTAACAATTAATAACAAAATTCCTCCAGTAGCTTGAAACTTCATAAATTTATGTAAAGCTTCTTTTATTTTGTATAACATATTTTTTTAAATTAATTAATAATAACAAACTATATCAAAACTGTTTATATAGCCTGTTCCACAAGGATAACAATCCTCGATGTTTTTTTTAAGAATTATATATATATATATTCTAAGCTCAAATATTTTTTTAATTAATTATTAATTTTAGAGAAATATCAGTAGCTTGCACAGAATGAGTCAGCTCTCCAACAGAAATAAAATCTACATCTATTTTACATAATTCTTCTATTTGAGATATTTTAATATTACCAGATACTTCCACTTTGGTTTTTCCTTCAATCAAAATAATAGCCTCTTTTATTTGCCTTAAGTTCATATTATCTAACATAATAATGTCAGGCAATGATTTTAGAGCCTCCTTAATTTGATCAAAATCCTCACATTCTATTTCCTTTATAAGTAGACTTCTTTTGCATAATTCAAGAGCATCAAGCACCCCGCCACTTGCTACAATATGATTATCTTTAATTAATATTTGATCGCTTAAATTATATCTATGATTTTTTCCTCCCCCAACTCTAACCGCATATTTGCTGGCATTTCTGTAAAGAGGCAAGGTTTTTCTAGTATCTAAAATCTGAGTATTATAATGTTTTGTTTTTTCTACAAATTTATGTGTTCTGCTTGATATACCAGATAAATATTGCAAAAAATTTAGAATTACCCTCTCAACCAACAAAATATTTTTAGCACTACCTCTTCCCTGCACAATCACTTGCCCTTTTTCAATTTTATCACCATCTTTAAAAAAAAATTCAAAAATATTAATGTTTTTTAATAAAAAAGTATATTTTACAAACTCTACTCCACATAAAATAAAATCTTCTTTAGCTATAATTTGAAAATCAGCTTTTACTTTTCTTGAAACAGTAAGATTAGAAGTAATATCTCCATTTGGAACATCTTCTTTTAAAGCTAATTTAACTAATTTATGTATTTCTTTCTTTTTCATTAATATAAATGTTTTTTTTCAGGAAATTTTTCTTTTTTTACTTCTTCACTGTATTTTTTTACAGCTTGCTTAATATTTTTAGATAAATCAGCATATTTTTTAACAAATTTTGCTGTTTTATCACAAATACCCAATAAATCGTCAGTGACTAACACTTGCCCATCACATTTTTTTGATGCCCCAATAGCAATAGTAATTATTTCTGGCAATTCTTCAACTATTTGATCTGCAATATTTTCTTTTATAGCCTCTAACACTAAAATTTTTGCTCCTGCTTTAGCAACAGCTTTTGCATCATTGATAATTTTGTCTTTATCGGTTTGCACTTTATAACCACCATAAATATTCACCGATTGTGGTTGTAAACCAATATGGGCTACTACCAATACCCCTCTGTTACTTAAAAAATCAATAGTTTCTGCCATTTCTATCCCTCCTTCTAGCTTCACACTATCTGCACCTGTTGCTTTTAAAATTTTACAAGCATTTTTAAAAGCCTGCTCTTTACTTTTTTGATAAGATCCAAAAGGCATATCCACAATAACAAAAGACTTTTTAGTGGCTTTTACCACTGCTTTAGCATGATTTATTATCATATCAATAGTAACAGGCAAAGTACTATCCATACCATATACTACCATACCAAGAGAATCTCCAACCAGCATAATGTCAGAATATTCATCAATCAAAACAGCAATATTATGACTATAAGCCGTTGTCATTACTATTTTTTCTTTTTTCTTTTTTTTCTGATATAAATCAAAAATATTATTTTTCATTTTTTCTTGATAAAAATTCTTTAATAAAAATAATCCTATTTTGTTTTATTGCAATAATAGAATGAGAAAAACTAACTCTTTTATTAATTTTGTTATTAATAATGTTTTGATATAAAACCCATAATTTTTCAAATCTAGGTTTATAATGATTATCATTAATTTTATTAAAAATATAAACAAGCAATCTTAAGGCTATTTCACTATGAAGTTTTTTAAATTCATCTAACGATAAAAACAACTCTTTTTTTTCATTTTCTTTAACTAATTTTTGGTATTTTTCTGCTACATATTGAGTAAAAAAATCTTTTGCTCTAGAAAAATGGGACATTGATACCGAAATTCTTTTTTCAGTCAAATCATCATCTATTATTTCTTTTAATAATTTTCTAATTTTATTTCTTAAAAATTTTTGATCATCATTAGTTTCATCAACAAAATATATTATTTTGTTTTTTTCAATAAAATCATTCAAAACAGATTTTTTAATATTTAAAAATGGCCTAATTAAAGTAATATTATTATCTAATTTTTTTACTGCCGAAATATTAGCCAAGCCATCAATACCACTTCCTCTTGATAATCTAATAAAAAAATTCTCAATTTGATCATCAAAATGATGAGCCGTTAAAATTACATTTATATTATTTTCTACTGCATAATCTAATAAAATTTGATATCTTCCTTCTCTTGCTTTGGCCTCTATATTAGTTTCAATTTCCTTTCCTTCCTGCCAAGAAAGCACTTTGTGATTAACATCATATTCTTTCATTATTTTGTGCAATTCTTTCGCCTCACTGGCAGAATTATCTCTTAAATTATGGTTTATGGTTAAAGAAAAAAGATCGCTATTGTGATTCTGACAAAATTCTTTGGCAACAAATAATAATGCCATACTGTCAGCCCCACCTGACAAGGCTATTAATATTTTTTTTTCTGACAAGAAATGATTATATTTTTCTAACTGGGCTAGTAATATCTCTGACATATTAATATTCTAACTTGATAAAATTATTTAGCTCTACAACCAAAAGAAGCTAGTTTTTTTAATGATTTATTTCTTAAAGAAGCACTGGTACCTTTACCTTTTGTCACTAAAATTTGCAATCCACCACAAGCCTCCTGTCTCTTTCCTAAATTATTTAAAGATAAAGATAATTTATATAAAGCTTCATTTCTTTTGGGGCCTATTGGATGGTCTTTATAAGAAATTAAATATTTTTTTGCTGCCAATTTATAGTTTTTTTCAACATAAGCAATGTCTCCTAGCCAAAAATAAACCTCCCCTACTTTTTTATCTTTAGGATATTTTATTAAAAACAATTCAAAAGATTTTTTTGCTATATCATAATGCCCCTTTTTCAGCATATTAAAACCATAAAAAAACTCATTAGCATTTAAGCCAGAATCATCACCTTCTTTTACTTCTTTTCCTTCTACTTTATGGCTTACCTCTAAAATAACCTTATCCAAAACTTTTAATTTCTCAGATAAAGAGTTTATTTGAGCATATAATTCACTAAACTTAGCTTCCAATTTGAGAATTTTATACTCTAATTCTTCTGGCGATAAAGCTGCTTGATTATTATCACTTATGGAAATACTTCTCTCATCATTTTTTTTAGCTTGCGACAAAGAGACATTTAAAACTAATATTAATAATAAACAAAATGAGCTAATTATTATTTTTTTATTCATATATGAAATAAATTTAATTATCTAATGAAGCTATCTAATAAAAATTTCAGCCCTACGATTTAACTTATAAAATCTTTCACTAGCACCAACTGCAACGGGTTTTTCTTCTCCATAACTTATAGCTTTAATGTTTGTTATATTATATGATTCAAGAAAACTTTTTACTTGGTAAGCTCTTTTTTGCCCTAAAGCAAGATTATATTCTTTGCTTCCTCGTTCATCACAATGACCTGAAACAACAACTTTTTTATATTCAGTGCTTTGTAACAGCTGAGCTAATTCAATAAGATATGCTTTGCTATAACTAGTTAATGAACTACTATCAAATGAAAAGTATATTTTTCTTTCTTTTGACAATTCTTCATATTTATAATTCTTTTTATTAGTCACCTCCAAATCAACATTTTGTGGCACCAATAAAGCATCATCTGCTATATCATCTGTTCCTGCAACACAACTTGACAAGAAGATTACAAGTAAAAAAGTTATTAGAATTTTCATATTTATTTTTTATAAGTTTAAGATTATTAATGTTTATAATAAAAATATATAGTTTACAATTATTATTTTTATAAACACAAAAAAAGAAGTTAATGGCTTATAATAGTTTAAGAGATTTTTTACAAGATTTAGAAAAGAAAAATTTATTAAAAACCATTTCTCAAGAAATTTCTACTAATTTAGAAATAACAGAAATTCATAAAAGATTTTTAGAAAAGTCTGGTCCTGCTCTATTATTTAACAATATTTCGCACCACAACAAACCATCAGACATCCCTGTATTAGCTAATTTGTTTGGCACAAAAGAAAGAATCGCCTTAGGTCTTGGAGTTCACTCAAATAATTTAGCAGAAATTGGCAAAACCTTAGCCTTTTTAAGACAACCAAACCCACCTAGCAATTTTAAAGAAGCAATAAAAATGTTACCTTTAATAAAAACTTTGCTAAAAATGAAACCAAAAATTGTTAATAAAACAATAGCTCAAGAAGTTATCTATAAAGAAGATGCAGTTGATCTAAACAAACTACCAATACAAACTTGCTGGCCAAACGAACCTGCCCCTCTTATTACTTGGGGATTGGTTGTAACTCAAGGACCAAATCCTAAAACAGATCTTGAAGATGATTTCAATTTAGGAATTTATAGAATGCAACAAGTAAGTAAAAACAAGCTAATAATGAGATGGCTAAAACATAGAGGTGGAGCAGAGCATCATAGAAAATCACAAAAAAACAAAAAGTTTCCAGTAGCAGTAGTTATTGGAGCAGACCCTGCTACCATATTAGCGGCAGTGGCCCCTATTCCTGAAACTTTATCAGAATATAAATTTGCAGGTCTTTTAAGAGATAAATCTCTTGAGCTAGTAAAATGTAAAACTATTCCTTTAAAAGTTCCTGCTAATGCTGAAATAATATTAGAAGGATATGTTAGCTTTGATGAATATTTAGAGGAAGGTCCTTATGGCGATCATACAGGATATTATAATGAAAAAGAAAAATTCCCCGTTTTCAATGTTACTGCAATTACTCACCGAAAAAATCCTATTTACTTAACCACTTACACAGGAAGACCTCCAGATGAACCTAGTATTTTAGGAGAGGCTTTTAATGAAATTTTCAATCCTTTATTAAAACAACAATTTCCTGAAATTGTAGATTTTTGGCTACCACCTGAAGGATGCTCTTATAGAATTGCTGTTGTTTCTATTAAAAAATCTTATGCAGGACATAGTAAAAGAATTATGTTTGGTATTTGGAGTTTTTTAAAACAATTTTTATACACCAAGTTTATTATTGTAGTAGATGATGATATTAATGTTAGAGATTGGAAAGATGTAATGTGGGCAATCTCTACTAGAATGGATTTTGCAAGAGATACAGTAACTATAGAGCACACTCCAATAGATTACTTAGATTTTGCTTCTCCAGAATCAGGATTAGGCTCAAAAATGGGTTTTGATGCAACCAACAAAATTTATACTGAAACAAAAAGAGAATGGGGCAGAAAACTAGAAATGAACAAGCAAACTATTGACAGAATAGATAAGATTTTTGGTAAGCTGTAAAAATACTCTCTAAAATACAAGCAAATCTATATCATAACACCAGAATCTTTTAGAGATAATACCTTAGGGTTAAGTATAAGATAATTAGGTGATCTTTCTCTCTTATTAGCTTGAAATAATTTCTCTAAATGATTAATATACAAGCTAACAGTGTTTGCTTCAGGATTTTTCTCTTGAGCTTGTTTGATTTCCATATAAGGCTCTATCATTTCTATTTCCATTATTGAAAATAGAATATTATTATCTGCATCCTTGCCATTTCTTACAATATCAATCCTCTGGTAACAAGGGTGTTTTATATTACTTTCAGTTAATTTTTGGTTGGTGCATGTATGAATTTTTTGTGCAGCCTGCAAAGCTTGTAAAAATATATCTTTGCTTATTCTAACATCAAAAAGAGATTTATTATTATGATTATTTATATCATTAATAGAATCCGTTAATTTTTTAGAATTCTTCAAATCCTTATCTCCAGTATGAAAATGAAAGCTTTTTCCTCCAAAAGAAGCTTGAACTCTATAATCGTTTATAGTTCCAACTTTTAAATAAGAATGACTAAAAGTATCTCCAAAAAATACAAAACTAAATTCTCCTTGTGAGATTTCTGGAATAAATTTCTGTATAATTACACCTTGATTTTCTTTTTTTACTTTTTTAAAATGATTGCTAAAATCTGCTGATATTTCTGATACTTTAATTTTTCTAGTAGCTGTTGCATTACCATCTATAATCCCTTTTAAGACAATGCTATCTTCATCTTTCAAAGATTCTTCTTTTTTCATTGACTCTATTACATCTTTCAAAGTTTTTTGTGAATTACTTTGTATAAATTTTGTATCATTTAAAAATTTAGTTCCTTGAAAGTCAGATAAATAGTTTTTATCTATATTGAATTTCATCAAATCCACTGGGTTAGCAACAATTACTCCTGAGGTTTCTAACTTGCTTAAAAAATCTTGAAATTCAGGAATATTACTAAAGTAATCCCAAACTGGTCCCATAACAACTAACTCATCATTTTCTTTTCTCCAATTAAGTTCTGTATTTCTCCAGTTTACAACCTCTACTTCATAATTTAACTGAACTAGCTCTGGTATAAGAAGAGACATCCAAGGTTGCTGTATCTTTCCAATACGATCCATATCTTGATAATTAATCTCTTTTCCTTCATATGGACCATTTCCCATAGATTCTTTAGAGGATATTATTATGATTTTTTTTGGTTTGTCTGACATATATTTTTACCTTTATTATATTAGTTTTATAATTGATCTATAGTCAATAAAAACCCTTAGTAAAAATAAATTTTAGAGCATAACATTACTGATTGTCAATAGTTTTATCTAAAAAAATTCCAATCAAGGTTATTGATCAATATGAATACAATAGCAACAGCTATGGGATTTAATCTAAGAAAGTTACTAAACTGCATAGATAGTTATCTTTTTGCCATAATCTCAGGAGCAGTTTTTACAATAAAATATCTTTTTTTAAGAAAAAAACACTTTTTTTTGCTTGGTAATGTGCTATTCTAGTAAAAAAGCTGTTCTTTAGGGAGGACTATTTAGTCGCACCTAAATAATTACATTTTTAGTTAACTTAACCCCAGTTATGCTTTTTTTAACTTATAACCCCTTGATTTTTGAATGTTAAAGTTAATTTTAGGTTTATTCTGTTTAAAATCATATGCAATTAACCCAGAAATAATATTCATAAAGAAATTGACGGGAGTTTTGTATTTATGAGAAATAATGCTAAAAAACCCTTTTATGGAACCTATAACAGTTTCTACAATACCTCTTTTGGATAATAAAAATCTATTTTTATTGCTTATTTCTTGTTTTTTCATATTTTTTCTTGTTTTTGTAAATAATTCTAATCCCTGAGATAATAAATTATTTTTAATTTTTTTGCTTATATATCCTTTATCTTCAAACAATTTTCCTTTTAGTGTTTTAGCTAAAGCAAGCACTGTATCTAGATCTGAACCATTACCCTTTGTAATAGACATATTAACTACTTCTGCTTTATGATTTATAAGCAAGTGTAACTTGAAACCAAAAAACCAGCCCATAGTTGACTTTCCTCTTGATGCTAGTCCTTTAAATGTTTTATGCCTTCTTATCCTTTGATTTTTACATACTGGAATGTATGTTGAATCAATATAATAGCACCCTGTTTTTTCATTTTTATTAATTATTTCTAATAAAAAAGAACTAAGTGGCATAAATGCTATCTTTTGAATATGTGTAAACCTTGCATAACAAGGCATATTAGGAAAATACTTTTGTAAATTAGGCTTTGCAAACTCAATATAATAATTTTTAAAACAATCATAACTACTATTATTATACAATATTAATATACACATTATATCACTAGATTTAAGCCTGTCCTTCCCTTCTTTCCTTAATTTACTACTCTTTTCTGATATTAATTTTTGATTGAAGTACTTAAAAAATAATTTACAAAAATTATCTATTTGACAATATAGTTTTATTAGTTCAATATCACTTACTAGCATAGCTTTTTTTATTTAGGTTAAAAAAAATATTAAAATGTCTATGCTAACTTTTTGCAAGGCTTTTTATTAAAAAAAAGCATAACTGGGGTTACTAATTTATGTTTCATATTTATGATATTTACTAATTCATTTCTGAACATATCCATATCACTTCCTGTTTGGTGAGTTTTGTGTAACATTTTTTCAAGCTTTTAAGAGTTATTGGTAATAAGCTTGTGTTTTTACTATGCAAATTATACAAAAAAAACCTTATACTGCAAGGCTTTTTATAGTTTTTTAGGGACGACTAATTAATTTAATTCTTAAATGCCAACAATCAAAAAAAAAATAGGAGTTAAATTAATACAAATGTTATCAGTAAATAATTTTCTCAGAGGTGGTTATAAAGATATTACTACATCACAAAATTTAATTAAAATGGCAATTAATAAGAATAAGGATTCTAATAACAAGCAATCCAAATATATAATAGGCATTGGTGCAGAGGTAAATATGCATAGTGAAATGACTTATGACAATAAAGAAATCTCAAAAACATATTCTTTAGGTAACCAAGTCATAACAGAAGAAGCCTCCCCCAATACAAAGATATCTTTTGCTCAAGTTTCTATAAGAAGCCCTTACATAGAAAAAACTATATCTCTTGATTATATAAAAACATCTTCAAAACAAACATATACTTATAAACCTTATCTCCCTCCTATGTTTCAAAAAATTCTTAATATTATAGGAAAAAAGGAATCTTTTATGATTACAATCAAAGCAAAAACAAAATATATAGAATCAAGAGGCATATGTCCTATAATAGTAGAGACAAATAGAAAGATTACTCCAGCAGCACCATTAAAAATAATGCTAAATGGAGGAACTATAATAAGAAATAAAAAAACATACACAATTAAAGAACCAATTATCTTAAAAAAAGAATTTTCTGATTATGAAGCAATAAAACTTGTAGGAGTTATTACTGGAACAGATCTTCCTATAAACAAAGAGCTACCTGTATTGCATCTTCATAGTCTAAAATATGGTCATATTCTTAATATAGGAGACTTAAAAGATGCTTCTATAACCATAACACCAATCAAAGAGATAAATATTTGTTCACTTAATTCAAATAATAAAACAAAATTAGAAATTCAAAAAATTAAACTCCAAAAAAAAGAAAAACCTAATAAAAATAATAATATCCAAAAGCAAAATAATATAGTATCTTGGAAAAAAAAGATAAATTGGCAAAGAGAAAGAGATTTTCTGCAAAAAAAAATAAAAAACATCCTATGATGCACCCCTAAATTCAGTCAGTTTTTTGTAGATTTTTGTAGACAGATTGTAAGAAAATTACTATTATATTAATAAATAATTTAATGGTAAAAGAATGACCAAAATAAGAAAAAGTTACAATAGTAATTTAAAATTAAAAATAGCCTTAAAATTTTTAGAGGGCGATATGAGTTGCATTGAGATATGTAATAAATATTGGGTAAGCAAAACAGCTGTTCATAAATGGGTAAGGGTTTTGAAAGAATCTGCAACTAATATTTATGATAGCAAAAATAAGTTTTTTTCAGGCACTGCAACATAACTATAGATAAAAGTTAAGATTAAGATGTTTTTTATAGAATAACAGATTTAAACTAGCATAAATCATATCAAGGGACTTGGAAAATCTTTTGGCTATAGGTCAATTATAAAGCTAAAATAGTATAAGAATTATTTTTATTATTAGATTTGTTAAAATAACTATTTTACACACTATTCCCTTTATTGTCTATAATTATGTCTCAATTCCTTAAAAATTAATCTTTTTTAAATAATCATTCATCTCCTGTTGCATTTCTTTTAAAAAACTTTCTGTCATTCCTTCGCATCTGGTAGTTAAGTAAGGAGAGGTATTTGATGCTCTAATCAACCACCAGCCTTTGTCTTTTTCTACTTTTACCCCATCAATATCAAGGTAATTTATTTTTTCTTTTTCTAAAGTATTTTGTAATTTTTTTATAATTGTAAATTTCTGCTCATCTGGGCAAGCTATTTTTTCTTCTTTAGTAGAAAAGGTTTTTGGTAAAGATTCTTTGAAATCATCTAAATTAATATTTGTTTCTGCTAGAATTTTAATTAATCTGATAGCTGCATAAAGTCCATCATCATATCCATAATTTTTGTCTTTAAAAAAAACATGACCAGACATCTCTCCTGCAAGCAAAGCCTTTTCTTGCTTCATTTTTGCTTTTATTAATGAATGCCCAGTTTTCCAAATTATTGGAATACCTCCATATTCCTTGATTTTTGACATAAATATTCTGCTAGCCTTAACATCAGCAATGATTTTTGCCCCAGAAGTTTCTTTTAAAATTTCGCTAGCAAATAAAGTTACCAACTCATCTCCCCACATAATTTGCCCTTTTGCAGTAACCACTCCTATTCGATCGGCATCTCCATCAAAAGCAAACCCTACATCGCAATTATTATCTTTGACTAATGTTTTTAATTGCTCAAGATTAGCCTCAATTGTAGGATCTGGATCGTGAGCAGGAAAGTCCCCATCAATTTTAGTATTTATAGTAAAATTTTTATTTGATAAATTTTTACTCAAAATATCAACTATTTCTGCCCCTGCTCCACAAGCAGGATCCCAAGCTATTTTTAAATTTCTTAGATTTTTTTGATTACCTAATATCTCTAATAAAGATTTTTCTAAATAATCTGTTTTTATATCGATTTTATATTCTTTACCTTCACCTGTTAAAAATTCTTCTTTATGTACAAAAGCTATAAATTTTTTTAAATCCTTGCCATAAAAATTTTCTAAATGAGAAATAATTTTAAAACCATTATATTCTTTGGGGTTATGAGATGCTGTTATTACAATTCCATAATTAATATTTTTTAAATAGAATATAGAAAAATATAAAGCAGGAGATGGAACTAAACCAATATTATTAACATCACACCCTGTTTCCAAAATACCTTTTATCAAATTATTTTTTAAAACAGGAGATGATTTTCTGCCATCATAGGCAACATTTATTACATTAGAATTATTCTGTAAAGCTTTGGTGCCAAGAGCTTTACCTATTAAATAAGCATCATTAGCAAAAAGAGTCTTGTTATAAACTCCTCTAATATCATATTCTCGGACAATTTTATCTAAAATCATTTTTTTGTAAGTTAAGTTTGTTATGAGTGGGTATGTAAGCTAAACAACATCCACACGAATATATTTTTTAGCATTAAGGTTAATTATTCTTTATTTAAAGGGATAATAACTTTTTGCTTGTTTTTTATAGCTTCATTTTGTCTTTTTTCTTTGTTTAAAATTACCATCTTAAATAAAGAACTAGATAAAATTATTATAAACATAATAATTAAAAATGTAGTGAATGGTATTTTCATATTTTTTTATATTTTTAATATTGTTATATAATTTTATATTATGTTTTTTAGCAATCTTTTTATTAAAAAGCATCAATTAATTATCTTTTGTAATTTATAGTTTGCACTTTTATTTTAAATATAATTATTTATCCTGTTTAAGTATAAACATTATTAATTATTTTAAAATATGACTAAAGATCAAAAAAACATAGTAACAAACATTACAGATAAGCAATTTCCTGCATCACATAAAACTTATGTGCAAAGCAAAATACATAGAGACATAAAAGTTCCTTTTAGAGAAGTTGCTATTGATCAAGAGGGTAATAAAAGAAATCATAGAATTTATGATAGCTCAGGTGCTTATACTGATTCTAATATTGAAGTAGATATAAAAAAAGGTATTCCCAAAGTAAGAGAAAATTGGATTAAAGAAAGAGGTGATGTAGAAATTATTGAAGGAAGAAAATATAATCCTAAAGATGATGGACAATCATTGAGCTATATTTCAAAAATGGAGAGATTTGAGAGAAATAACATACAAATTTTAAAAGCAAAGAAAGGTAAAAATGTCTCTCAAATGGCTTATGCTAAAGCAGGGATTATTACTAAAGAAATGGAATATGTAGCAATTAGAGAAAATTTAGGAAGAGAAAAAATGCAGAAGTCAGAGTTTTTTAAAGGTGGAAATTCATTTGGTGCTAACATTCCAGAATTTATAGATGCTGAATTTGTAAGAAATGAGATAGCTTTAGGTAGAGCTATTATTCCTGCAAATATTAACCATAGCGAAATAGAACCGATGATTATCGGTAGAAATTTTTTAGTAAAGATTAATGCTAATATTGGAAATTCAGCTGTTACCTCTACTGCAAGAGAAGAAGTAGAAAAAATGGTTTGGGGAATAAGATGGGGAACAGATACCATAATGGATTTATCTACTGGAAAAGATATTCACTCCATTAGAGAATGGATTGTTAGAAACTCTCCAGTGCCAGTTGGAACAGTGCCTATTTATCAGGCTTTAGAAAAAGTTGACGGTGTTGTAGAAGAATTAACTTGGCCAATTTTTAGAGATGTCTTGATAGAACAAGCAGAGCAGGGGGTTGATTATTTCACTATTCATTCTGGAGTAAAACTAGCTTATGTGCCAATGACAGCCAAAAGAGTTACTGGTATTGTTTCAAGAGGGGGTTCAATTATGGCTAAATGGTGTTTATCTCACCATAGAGAAAGCTTTTTATATGATAATTTTGAAGAAATTTGTGAAATAATGAAAGCATATGATGTTTCTTTTTCATTAGGAGATGGTTTAAGACCTGGATCTATTGCAGATGCTAATGATGAAGCTCAATTTTCTGAATTAAAAACCTTGGGAGAACAAACTAAAATTGCTTGGAAGCATAATTGTCAAACAATGATTGAAGGTCCAGGACATGTGCCAATGCATTTAATTAAAGAAAATATGGATAAACAGTTGGAATATTGCAAAGAAGCACCATTTTATACTTTAGGACCATTAACCACAGATATTGCCCCTGGTTATGATCATATCACATCAGCAATTGGAGCAGCAATGATTGGTTGGTATGGAACGGCAATGCTTTGTTATGTAACTCCAAAAGAACATCTTGGCTTGCCAAATAAAGAAGATGTAAGACACGGAGTTGTAACTTATAAAATAGCAGCTCATGCAGCTGATCTTGCCAAAGGTCATCCATCAGCTCAAATTAGAGATGATGAATTATCAAAAGCAAGATTTGAATTTAGATGGCACGATCAATTTAATCTTTCTTTAGATCCTGAAACTGCAATTTCTTATCACGACGAAACACTTCCTGCAGAAGGAGCTAAAACTGCTCATTTCTGCTCTATGTGCGGACCAAAATTTTGTTCTATGAAAATCTCTGAAGATGTTAGAGAATATGCAAGAAAAATGGAGGAAAAAGAGCAGGGAATGCAAGAAATGTCTAAAAAATTTAAAGAAGATGGTAGTGAAATTTATAAAAAGGAGAGTTAAAACTAACTAACTAATTAATAATATGGAGCATAAAAAACAAATAGCAGCTTTTAGTTTGATAGAGCTTTCAATAGTAATTATTATTATAGGATTGCTTATTGCAGGGGTTACTAGTGGTGGGCATTTGATTCATCAAGCTAGATTGCAGAAATTGCTGAAAAATGTTGATAGTTTAAAAACTTCTGTTGCTACTTTTCAAGGAATTCACAATTACCAATTACCAGGAGATGCAGATGGTATAAATAATTTTTATACAACTTCTTTGATAGATGGTAATGGGGATGGTGAAATATCTTGGAATAAAGAGGGAGTGAATGCTTGGCATCATTTGGCGGTAAGTGAAATTTATCCAAATTCCATTGCTCCTATTAAAAGCAAAATTGATAAATTAACTAATAATCATAGCTTTTCTACTAAATTAGATAATGGAAAATTATCTTTTATTTATTGTAATTCTAGCTTAAGCAGAATATCAAACAATATTGCAACTTGTAATGAAAATACATTAGATGATAAGAGCAAGATAACAGCAGGTAATTATTTATTGTTTGGAAAAATTGATAATATTTCACGATCAACAAATAAAAACGGTTATAATCATTTACCTATTATAAAAGCTGTTGATGCTTTTAATATTGATCAAAAATTAGATGATGGTTCTCATAATACAGGAGTAATTTTGGCAATAGGAACAACTGGCGGAACGACTGAAGAACCTTCTGATAATTGTGTTACTCCTGCAACACAATCAGGAAAAAAATCTGATTATGCAAAATCTAATAAAAACAAAAGCTGTGCTTTGTTGTTTAAATTACATTAAATAGATGAGTTATTTTTTTAAAAATACATTATTATTCATTATATTTTTTTTTATCTTTGCAAATAATATATTTGCAGATGATTTGCTTAGTAAGAAAGAAAAAAAATGTTTAGATAATAGTTATAAATTTTATAAAAAAAATAATTTTTCAAAAGCTTTTTCTTTAGCTTGTAAAAAGGATATTCAAGAACTGTTGATTTGGTTAGCATTGAATGATAAGAAAAAAAACAATCATAAAATAGCTCTTAATTTTTTAGAAAATAACAAAGCAACAATTTCTTATCAGAAAATAACAAAGAATTTTATTTCTTCTTTAGAAAAAGAAGATTTGAATAAAGAGAACTTTAAATTTTTATTAGCTCACAAGAATAGCAAACAGGCTTTTTTGTTAATTATTAATAATATAAAAGAAGAATATAGAGGAAAAATAATAAAGGAATATTTTTTATCTGATTATTTTCAAATAAAAGATTTTTCTAAATATTACAAAAATTATAAAAATATTTTTTCTAAAAAAGTTGTAGATGATAAAATCAATAAATTAATTTGGCAGAATCATTTTTTTAGTGCTAAAAAATTATTGCCATATTCATCAAAGAAACAAAGAGTTTTGTTTAAGACAAGAATTGCTTTTGCAAGGAATCATTCTAGAGTAGCACTTAATAATCTAAAAAAGCTAGCAACAGCTCAAAAAACGAATGAAGGATTATTTTATAATATCGTAAAGTGGCACGAAAAACATAATAGAGATCATAAGGTTAGCAAGTATTTGTTAAAATTAGAAAATGAAAAAAAACCTAAAAAATGGGCAAATGTTAGATTAAGAAATGCTAGATATTTATTAAAGCAAAAAAAATATTATACAGCATACAATGTGATGTCCAAACATAAGAATCAAGAAGGAGAAGAGTTTGCTAATACTGAATGGTTTAGTGGCTGGCTTGCTTTGAGATTTTTAAAAAAACCTAATATTGCTATAAAACATTTTAGAAAATTATATAATAATGTTGGCTTTTCATTAAGTAGGTCAAGAGCTTCTTATTGGTTAGCAAGAAGTTACCAAGAAAATAAAGAGCAGAAGAAAGCGAATTATTGGTATGGAATTGCAGGTAGTTATAGCACTACTTTTTATGGTCAATTAGCAAATAAAGAGTTAAAAAGTAATGATATCAAATTTACTAAAATAATCAAATTTACTCCAAGAGAGTTAAGAAAGAAAATAGTAAAAAGCAAAACATTAAAACATGCATTATACTTGTCTTATTTAAAAAGAAATAAAGATGCTTTGTTGTTTTTTAAAGAATATGCAACATTAAATAATGAAAATAAAAAAGATTTGCAAGAGGTAATAGAAATTAGCAAAAATAGCAACTCCATTTCACTTATTAGCAATCTTTCTAGGTATATAGCAAGATATAATGTAGTAACTATTAATAGCTATCCTATATTAAAGAACTTACCTCCTAAAAAAGCATCTTCTGCTTTAATTTTATCTATTATAAAGCAAGAAAGTGGCTTTAATAAAACGGCAATAAGTAGTGCTGGAGCTGTTGGATTTATGCAATTAATTCCATCTACTGCAAAAGAAGTTGCAAGAAGATTAAAAATACCATATAGCAAAAGAAAATTAAGAAATGATGCTAGTTATAATATAAAACTAGGTTCATATTATATTAAATATCTTCTTAAAAGATTTGATAATTCTAAAATTTTGGCAATAGCTTCATATAATGCAGGAGCTAATCATAGCAAAAGGTGGCTTAGAGAGAATGGAGACTTAAGAAAATTTGATAATAAATATAATGTAATAGATTGGATAGAAAAAATAACTTTTACCGAGACAAGAAACTATGTACAGAGAATTCTAGAAAATTATTATATTTATAAAGAGCTGTTAAATTATTTACAATAATATTTTTGTTGTTATAGTTATTGTATCAAACATTATAAGATTTTTTATAATAATCCTATAATATTTAGGCGGGGTAGCTCAGTTGGTTAGAGCGGCGGAATCATAATCCGTGTGTCGGGAGTTCGAATCTCCCCCTCGCTACCAAGAATCTTTATAATCACAATCAAAATGGATCCTAGTTCCCCAGTTTATAATTCTCAATTAATTTCAAGTTTTCACAATGGAGGAGGTGGTGGTGGACCTGTAGGAGAATTTGTAACTCCAGGGTTAAATGATGATGTGGTTCAAGGATTAGACTCTATTAGTTTCGGAGGAGGTTTTGATAACCAAAATTTTCTAGGTACAAAATCTATGGAAGATGTTATCGGTTGGGTGGATGATGCAGGAGGGTCTTTAGCTTTTTTTTTAAATTTAAAAGGAATGAATGCAGGTAGCATATTTACTGCAATGGGTAATGCAAAATTTTTGTCACAAATGAGACTTGAAAGCACTTCTATGGTATCAAGAATATTCCCTCCAAAAGGAATTGGTTTATTATCAGGATTTGATAGAGGAAGATAGGTTTCTATAATGATTTATCTTTTATAAAATCAATGATTTGAGAAATTGAATTATCTAAAATATTATATTTTTCTTTTTTAGTTAAAACTTTTGTTAGATTTTTTGGTACTTCTGTTAAAGAAATATTTGCTTTTTTTAATATTTCTGGAAATTTGGCAGGATGTGCTGTTGCTATATTAATTATTTTTCCCAAAAAATCTTTACCCAAAACTTTACTAGAATTTATTGCCGTTGCTGTGTGAGGGTCAATAATTTTATTATTTGTTGCAAAAACTTCTTTTATAGTGTTAATAATTTCTTGATTATTGGTGCTATGACTCAAAAATACTTTTTTTATTTTATTTAATAATTCTTCAGCTACTGATAATTCTCCTTTTTCTTGAAAATTATTCATCAATTTTGTTAGTTTATCACTATCTTTATCCAAAGCTAAAAATAATAATCTCTCAAAATTACTAGAAATTTGAATATCCATTGCAGGACTATAAGTTTTTTCTAATTTTTCTTTTTTGTAAGAATTATTATTGATAAATCTAGTTAAAATATCGTTTTTATTGGTGGCAATAATTAATTTATCAATAGGCAAACCCATTTCTTTTGCCAAATAACCTGCCAAAATATCTCCAAAATTTCCAGTTGGCACAGAGAAATTTATTTTTTCATTTCTTTTTGCAATTTGATAATAAGCATAAAAATAATAAACTATTTGAGCAATAATCCTAAGCCAATTAATTGAGTTTATAGCAATTAGATTTTTGTCATTTTCAGTCAAAAAACTCTGATTAGCAAAAATATTTTTTACAATATTCTGACAATCATCAAAATTTCCTTTTATCGCACTATTAAAAACATTCTTGTTTTCAATAGTGGTCATTTGCTTTCTTTGAATCTCTGATGTGCCGTTTAATGGGTGCAAGATAAAAATGTCAACATTAGAATGATCTTTACAGCCCATAATTGCAGCAGAACCTGTATCACCTGAAGTAGCTCCTAAAATTACTGCTTTTTTATTTTCTTCTTTTAAGAAATAACCTACAAAACCACCTACTAATTGCAAAGCAAAATCTTTAAAAGCAGCACTGGGACCGTGAAATAATTCTAATAAATATGAATCTTGGCCTAATTTTTTCACAGGAGCTATTTTTTTATGAGAAAAACCTTGATATGCTTGATTAATTATTTTCTCAAGAGGAGTTTTACCTATATTCTCACTTACAAATGGGTAGATTATTTGAAAACATAAATCTTGATATGATAAATTTTTGAAAGAATTTATTTGTTCTTGTGAAAATCTAGGCATATTTTGAGCTACAAACAAACCTCCATCAGGAGCTAAGCCTTGTAAAAATATTTCTTTAAAAGAATATGTTTTTGAGTTGTCTCTCGTGCTAATATATTTCATAATTCTATTTTTTTATGTTCATCTAAATTAGCATCTCCTATCATAATGATGTTATTATCTGCTGGAATTATAGTTACAAACCCTCTAGGCATTGAAATATCAACATAATTACCTATTAATTTTTGCTTGTAAGCTGCATAAGCAGTAGCACAAGCTCCAGTTCCACAAGCAAGAGTTGCTCCTGCTCCTCTTTCCCAAGTTATTAATTTTATATTTTCTTGATCAATAATCTCTGCAATATTTATGTTAATTTTTTTAGGAAAGATATTGTCATTTTCTAAAAAAGAAACTTCTTTTTCTAAATTAATTTTATCTAAATTTTTAACAAAAAATACAATATGAGGATTTCCAACATTTACCGCAAATCCTATACCAAATTTTTTCTGAGGTAGAAGGTTTTTGATTAAATTGCTATTACTAAGCACAGGAATCTCTTCTGGTTTAGTTTTTGCTTCTCCCATACTTACTTCACAAATCTCGCCACCTTGTAATAATTCTGCTGAAATAATCCTGTTTTCTGTTTCTATTTCAACAATTTCTTTTTTGAGATGGCTAGCTATTATTCTTGCTACACATCTAGTTCCATTGCCACAAGCATCTGCTAAACTACCATCTATATTATAGATTTTCATAAAACAATCTGCTTTTTTACTAGGTAAAATAAGCAGTAATTGATCGTAAATCTCATTCAAATTGTTTTTTTTAGTTAATTCTATAATTTCTGCAAAGGATAATTCTTTTGTTTTTCTTAAATCAAAAACATTAAAATCATTACCTAATCCATTCATTCTATAGTAATCCATTTTTTTTGAGGTTTATGTTATTATGAGTAAAGTTGTAACTAATACTATTTTAGCTTTATAATTGACCTATAGCCTTCAATCTGCTCATCATAAATTGCTTTTTCTAATAATCTGTTAGCTATGGCTAACAAATAATTAAAAAAAACAATTTCTACTAAACATTTTTTTGGCTATAGGTCAATTATAAAGCTAAAATAGTATAATAATCCTTATTATATTAAAAATGTTAATAATTTCAATTATTAAATTAAGATCCTGTGCAACAGTTCTATGATGGGGACACTCTGTAGTTAAAAACTTCTTTATTGATTTTAGTATTATACTTATTATGATGGCAATTTTTAAATCAAATTAATTATAACAATATAAAATTATGTTAATAGGAATTCCAAAAGAAATAAAAGATAACGAAACTAGAGTGGCTATTTCTCCTTCTGGTGCTAAAGAATTAATTGCATCAGGAAATCAAGTTATTTTAGAGAGAATGGCAGGTGATGCTATTGGCTTTACTGATGAAATGTATGAAAAGGCAGGAGTAAAAATTGTTTTTACTAAAGACGAGGTTTACCAAGCAGCTGATATGATTGTAAAAGTAAAAGAGCCTCAAGCAATTGAAGTTGATATGTTGAAAAAAGATCAAATACTATTTTCATATTTGCATTTAGCAGCAGAAAAAGAATTAACAAAAAGATTGTTGAAAAGAGGGGTAATAGCCATCTCTTACGAAACCGTAGAAGATAAAGGAACTTTAGCATTACTTACTCCAATGAGTGAAGTGGCTGGAAGAGTTGCAACTCAAGCAGGAGCATATTCTTTACAAAAAAATGTTGGAGGAAAAGGAGTCCTGTTAGGAGGAGTATCAGGAGTTGAACCTGCCAAAGTAGTTATTATAGGAGGTGGAGTAGTTGGAGCAAATGCTGCTACTATTGCTTCTGGAATGGGAGCAATAGTAACTATTTTAGATAAATCTTTAAGCAAAATTAGGAAATTAAAAAATGTTTTTGGTAATAATGTTCAGGTTTTATATTCTAGTAAAGATGTTTTAGAAAAATCAATAGCTGAGGCAGATTTAGTTATTGGAGCAATATTAGTTCCAGGTGCTAAATCTCCTAAGGTTATTACTAAAAAAATGATTAAATCAATGAACAAAGGGTCGGTTATAGTAGATGTATCAATTGATCAAGGTGGATGTTTTGAAACTAGCAAACCAACAACTCATTCAAATCCTATTTATGTTGTGAATGATGTTATCCATTATTGTGTAACAAATATGCCAGCAGTAGCTGCTAAAACAGCATCAAGAGCATTAGAGAATGCTACCATTCCTTATATTTTAAAATTAGCAAAAGATGGTTATAAAAAAGCTCTTTTATCAGATAAAGGATTTTTGAAAGGTTTGAATATTTATTACGATAAAGTAACATATAAAGCAGTTTCAGATGCTTTTAATATGCATTACTCTGAGCCAACTAGTATCTTTTCTTAAGTTTGATGCAGGTTGCTGAATATATACAAATTTTTGAAATATCCCTTCCTTGAGAGCTGTGTTATAATAGAAAGTTATATTCGGGGTAATAGCTCTTCCTCAACAGACTGTGTTGCAATTAGTAAAAAAGAGGTTATTTTTGTTATAAATAAAAATAACCTCTTTTTTACTAATTGCAACACAGTCTGCAAAATGGGGGGGAGCAGTTTCTATGAACATAATGTTCTATTTCATAAAAGAGATTGCTGATAAAACTCCGCTTACTTTTCTACAAAGAAATATTTTTATATTCATTCGCTAGTTCTATATAATTGTCAGCAGATGTTTTTATATATAACATTTCTGCTTCTGACATTTTTCTTAAGAGTTTAGCAGGGTTTCCTGCCCAAATCTCACCTCGTTTGATTGTTTTTTTGGTGGTAACTAAAGCAGCAGCTGCCACCATTCCTTCTTCTTCAATATGAGCCATATCTAAAATAATTGCCCCCATACCAATAAAAGCCAAGCTGTCTATTATACAAGCATGAATCAATGCTTTGTGACCAATAGTTACATAATCACCAATAATTGTCGGTGATTGTTCTGTGGTTTTATTTTGCAAATGTCCTGCTCTTGTAGTGTGAATTACTGTGCCATCTTGAATGTTAGTGCCTTTACCAATAGTAACAGGAGCAACATCTCCTCTAATAACTACATTATACCAAATTCCTGTATTTTCTCCAATAGTTACATCTCCAGAAATAATAGCATTATGTGCTACAAAACAAGATTTATCAATTTTCGGCAAAATGCCATTATATTTAAGTGGTGTAAATTTCATTACAATTATACTTCTAATAATAACTTATTATTTTCAATATTTAAAAAATCTTTTACTACCTTATATGTTTCTGTGCTACCAAAAATCACTTCTTTAAATGTTTTGGCACTTATACATAAAGTTCCTTTTAAATTTTGTAAAAATCTTTGGACTAACATAGCAGAATGTTCTAATTTGCCATTATTACATGAGAAGTTTAACTTATGCTGAACTAGAAAATCTACTAAATCTTGATAAGAATAAAATTTATAATCTTGTCTTTCAACATTAACGGTTACATACATAATATTTTTTTTAGTTTTTTAGTTTTTTAGTTTATAGTTATATCTATATTTTTCAATAATAATTTAAGGATAGCTGGCTACATTATTTAATCCTGTGTTTTCTGGTAAATTAAAGGCTATGTTGAAATTTTGTACAGCTTGCCCAGAAGATCCCTTGGTTAAATTGTCTATTGCTGAAATAATTATTTTTTGATTTTTGATATTAGTGTCTAATACAGAAATTTCACAAAAATTTGTACCTGTAACATTTCTTAATCTTGGTATGTCATTGCCTGAATTGATTTTAACAAAATGGTTGTTTTTATAAAAAATAGATAGTCTTTTTCTTAAATCAACTACACTATATTTAGATTTTATATAAATATTAGATAAAATTCCTCTTGATGCAGATATTATTTGTGGTGTGAATTGAATGTTTTCTGATGTGATATTTAATTGTTCAATAATTTCAGCAAGATGTCTGTGGGATGTAATATTATATGGAATAATATTTTCATTTATTTCACAAAATAAATTACTTTCTATCGCTTTTCTTCCAGCACCACTAATTCCAGTTTTACTGTCTATAATAATTTCTTTTTTATTGATTAAATCCTGTATCGGAATAAGAGGTAATAATATAGAGGTAGGATAACAGCCTGGGCAGGCTATAATTCTTTTTTCTATTATTTTTTTAGTATAAATTTCAGAAAGACCATAAGTAATTTCTTTATTATATTTTGTGTTTAAATTTTGCTTATAATATTTTTTGTATAAATCGTTGTTTTTGATACGAAAATCTGAAGATAAATCAAATATTTTTATAGTTTTTGGCAATTCATCAATTATTTTTACAGTCTCGAAGTGAGGTAAACAAGAAAATACTACATCTATCTTAGAAAAATTTACTTCTTTGAGAGTTTTTAGTATAGGTAATGGAGCAAATTTAAAATGATGGTAAACCTCCTTAAGCTCTTTACCTGCTTTACTGTTACCAACCAATGCTTTGATATTTATGTTGGGGTGATTAATAGTAATTTTTATTAATTCACTAGCAGTATAACCAGAACTACCAATTACTACTATATTATATTTTCTCATAATTTTTTAATTTTCTGTTATCAATATATCTTTGTTAATATCTAAATTAAGTATCATAGCAAATGAAACAAGGGTAATTATTAACATTGTTCCTCCATATGAAATAAGGGGTAGGGGAGCTCCTACTACTGGAATTAAACCCATTACCATAGCAATATTTATAATAAAATGAAAAAATAGAAATGAAGATAAGCCAAGAGTTAATAATTTAAAGAATTGAGATTTAATCTGCAAAGAAATAAAATAGCATCTAGTGAAAATTAAAGTAAATAACATTATCATAAAAACAGAACCTACAAAACCAAACTCTTCTGCAAACATCGTGAAAATAAAATCAGTCTCACTTTCTGGTAAAAAATTTAATTGACCTTGAGTTCCTGACAAATATCCTTTTCCTAAAAAACCACCTGAACCAATTGCAATTTTTGATTGAATAATGTTGTAACCAGAACCTAATGGATCGTGTTCTGGGTTTAAAAAAGTTAAAATTCTTTGTTGTTGATAATTTTTTAAATTACTCCATATAATAGGTATTGCCGATAATAAACCTATGGCAAGAAAGAAAAAATTTTTAATTTGCACTCCTGATACAAAAAATATTATTAGAGAAGTCATCATTAAAATGACAGAAGTTCCTAAATCAGGCTGTTTTAGAATTAACAAAACAGGCAGTGTTACCATTATAATAGGAATGATTAAATAAAGTGGATTAGATACTTTATATATATGAACATTGTGAAAATATCTGGCTAAACCAATAATTAATGATATTTTCATTAATTCCGAAGGCTGTAAATTAAAAAAATATAAATCTACCCATCTTTTAGCTCCTAAAGCTGAAAATCCAGAATAATTGGCATAAATTAATAAGGCTAATCCCAAAGCATAGATAAGATAAGCAGATTGATAAAATATTATGGGATTGATTGAGATAATGATAAAAATTATTGGTAAACAAACAATAAACCTTAATATTTGTGTAGAACTCCAAGGTTGTAAATTACCTCCAGCTGCTGAATAAAGCATAAAAAAACCTATAATTAATAAAGAAATAACAAACAAAGATAAACAAAGATCTATCTGTTTACAGTTAGCAAAACTAAAAAAATTTCTTTTACTTAAATCTATCATATTCCATATATAAAAATATCATTTTTTTCTGCATAAGCACATAATGTTTCTTTTTCTAAAACAATAACATTCGAACTATCTATGATAATCCCTTTTATATTACTTAATAATAAGTTTTTTATAGTTTTAATCCCTATGGTAGGTAAATCAACTCTTTTATCCTGTTTATCTTTTTTTATTTTTAGTAAAAAAGCAGGTTTATTGCTGTTATCTTCAACATAATCTCTACATCTTTTGATCAGATTATCTGTTCCTTCTTGACCTTCTATGCCTATTACTCTACCATATTGTACAATTGTTGCTTGCCCAACATCATATTTTGATAAAGTTTTAATAATATTTTGAGCAAGCTCAATATCAGTTTTTAAATTATTTTTGAATTTTATTTTATTATTGAACCCTTTTTTCAAATGAAGATTGGCAACTATTTGATTAATAGCCACAACCGTAAAATTATTTTTTTCTAAATAAGTAATGATTGTTGAAAGCAAATTATTATCACCTAAAATTTTGTTTTTTAAAATTTTAGCTAGCAATATTTTTCCCTTAAAATCAGTTTTTAGATTTTTGAAATTTGGCTTAGTAACAGCTCCAGCAATAACAATGTCTGTTACTTTATGTTGTATGAAAAAATTTATTATTTTGCTTACTTCTCCGATGCTGGCAGTTATATGCTCTTCTTCTTCTAATGAAAAACTGGCAGGAATATCAATAAAAGCAAAAACGATTTTTTCTTTGACATAGTTTTTTAAAATTTTAGGTAATTCTCCTTTGCCAGCAAGGACTCCATAAATTTTCATATTAGGCCCTTTTAGGTTTACAGATTGCTTGTTTAGAATTAAAAGATAAAAAATCTGTGATTAATAAAATTGTTTTATTATCTTGGTATGTTTGAGTAATTTTATTAACTTTATCTTGAAAAACCATATCATTATTTGCAAATAAACTATCTGTTACTTTTTTAATTAAAGAAATTTCTTGCTTAGAAAAACCATTTCTTTTTAGGCCAACAATATTTATACCAGCAAGATTAGCTCTTTCTCCCATAATTAAAGCATAAGGCAAGACATCGCTCTCTACTCCTGACATCCCTCCAATTATTGCATAATCTCCAACTCTAATAAATTGTTTTATAGCAGATAAGCCACCAATAATAACATTATTACCAATAGATACATGACCTGCTAACACAGAATTATTAGCAATTACTATATTATTTTTTAATAAACAATCATGGGCTATATGAGTTCCTACCATAAGTAAATTATTGTTACCTATTTTTGTTAGATTTTTTATGCCAGCAGCTTCATTTCCTAAAGCAGTCCCACTATGAATTGTAACATTTTCTCTAATAATATTATTATCTCCTATTTCTACAAAAGATAATTCATCTTTTGTGAATTTTAAATCTTGAGGAACATCTCCGATATTAGAAAAAGGATAAAATATATTGTTTTTTCCTATTTTAGTGTTTCCTGAAATAATTGTGTGAGATTTAACGATGTTATTGTCGCCAATTGTTACATTGCCAGAGATTACTGAATATGCTCCTATTTCTATATTATCTCCTAAGATAACATTATTTTCTATTATGGCTGTTTTATGGATTTTATTCATTATACTTTATCTTTATCAAGCACCATTGCAGTAAATTTTGCTTCTGCTACAACTTTATTATCTACCAAAGCAACACCATTAAATTTCCAAACAGCCCCTCTATTTTGCACAACATTTACTTTTAAATAAAGTTGATCTCCTGGAATTACAGGTTTACGAAATTTTGCATTATCTATGGACATAAAATAAACTAATTTATCTTTGCTTTCTGTCTCATTTATAGATTTTGCAGTAAGAATTGCTGAAGTTTGAGCTAATGCTTCTACGATTAACACCCCAGGCATTACTGATTTTTTAGGAAAATGCCCCATAAAATGTGGCTCATTAAAAGTAACATTTTTTATTCCTGTTGCTGATTTTCTAATCTCAAACTCTATTAATCTATCAACTAATAAGATTGGATAACGATGAGGAATTAAATCTATAATGTCATTAATGTTTATTATTTCATTTGTCATTGTTTTTTTTATTAAAATATTGTTTTCTAATTTTTTTTAAGGCTAGTTTTTCTTGTTGCCATTCTTTTTTTGCAATAGCTGGCATACCATAGAAATCTCCAGAATTATCGGGAATGTTTTTAGTAACTCCTGATTGAGCAGCAAATCTATTATAAGAACCAATTTTTATATGTCCAGCAACTCCGCTCTGTCCAGCAAAAGTTACATAATCGCCTATTTTTGTACTTCCTGCAACACCATTTTGGGCAGTGAAAATGCAGTTTTTGCCAATTTGAACATTGTGAGCAATATGGATTAAATTGTCAATCCTAGTACCAAAACCAATAACAGTATTTTCCATACTTCCTTTATCTATACCATTATTGCAACCAATTGCAACATTATTTTCAATAATAACTAAGCCTAATTGCAGAACTTTTTTAAAATTATATTTTTTGTCTACCGCAAAGCCAAAGCCATCTTGACCAATGGAATTATTATGCATAATTTCTACATTATTTTTAATGATGCTATGAGTTATTACATTATTTGCTCCAATATGGCAATCATTACCAATTTGAACATTTTCTCCAATATAAGTTCCTGCAAATATTTTATTATTATCTCCAATGATAGCACCATCTTCTATCACAACATTATCTGCTATGTAACAATTCTTTCCTATTTTTGCAGTGCTTGCAATAGTGGCTTTTTCAGAAATTTTATTTTCTGGTGATTTTTCTTGATAAAATAAATCTAGCAATAAAGAAAAATGATAATGAGCAGATGGGCTATATAATAAAATTGATTTATCATTATATTGCTTAGCAATATCTAAAAATTTTTCTTCAATTAAAAATGCAGATGCTTTGCTATCTTTTATTTTAGGCAAATATTTTTGATTAATTATAAAGGCAACCTCACCTTTTTGAGCATTTTCTAAATTATTTACACCAGATATAGAAATATCTTGTTGAAAATTTATGTTTTTTAAATTTAATATTTTAATAATTTCTGATAAATTCATTCCAAAAATTTTTTTTTGATAAAAGTTATAATTAATCATTGTTGTTATAAATTTGTTGTTTGGTTAAGATGTTTTTCTCGGAGCAACTGTCCACCGCTATGACGAAATTAGTAAAAAAGCCTTCAAAAGCATAATTATTATCACATTCTGTTGGCAATAAGATTCTGCACCGAAGCAGGGGTAACGGAGAAAGGGGACCTATTTTTTTCATAATTAGAATGTTGACTAATAACCTTCCTAATTTTGAATTAAATGATTCAAATATATTTTTGTGGTTTTTTATAGGCATTTTTTTTCATATTTATTTTAGCTAATATGGAGAATAAGTGGTTTCTATTTTTTTTAAAGTTTTTTCTCTATTTTTTCATAATTAGTCGTCCCTAAAAAACTAAGAAAAATCTTGTAGAATAAGGGTTTGTTGGTATAATTTATATAGAAAAAACACAAGTTTTTTATCTATAACTTAAAAATCCTTGCAAAAATGTTACAAAAAACTTACCAAACAGGAAATGATATGGATATGTTCAGAAATGAATTAGTAAATATCATAAATATGAGACATAAACTAGTAATATTATCAAAATTGGTGGATTGGAAAAGTTTAGAAGAAAAGTTTTCATCAAAATATAGTAATATTGGAAGAGGAGGTCTTCCAATAAGATTAATGTGTGGTTTATTGATGTTAAAAGAAATAGAGAAGCAATCAGATGAAAAGATATGCGAATATTGGATAGAAATCCTTATACTATTTTAGCTTTATAATTGACCTATAGCCAAAAAGCAATTTATGCTGAGCAGATTGAAGGCTATAGGTCAATTATAAAACTAAAATAGTATAATTTGCCATTCTAGTAAAAACACAGTTTTTTAGGGACGACTAATTAATATTATAATATTTGACAGGGTTCTAAAAAAATGTTACCATAAGAACATAGCTATTAATTTTAAAGTGGTTTTTATGGAGTCTATAACAAAAAGAATAGTGGATATGCTAGTGTCCAGAATATGTATTATATCTTTATTATTATCTTTGTCTTTGACCGAGATATCTTTTGCTAAAGAAAAGAAAAATTCCAAAAAAACTTTTTTGGCACAAAAAAATAATAAGATAAAAAAAGCTAAGATAGAAAAAAAAGCTCAAGCAAAGTTAAAAAAGAAACAAGATAAACTAATAAAGAAAAAAGCAAAGGCAAGATTAAAAAGAATTAAAAAAATTCAGAAAGAAAGAGAAAAATTAGCAAAGAAATCTAGAAAACCAAGAAAAATAAAAAAATCCCCTCAATCAAAACAAGCTAAAGCACAAGTTAAATTAGATAAAACAAGATTGAAAAGAATTAAACAAACTCAAAAAAAACAAGAAAGATTAGAAAAAAAATCTAAAAAAATAGCACAACTTTCTCAAATAAAAAAAACTAAAGAACAAAAAAAAATAGCTAAGAAAAGAAAAAAACAAGCAATTGATAATGTACAAACAAGAAAAGACATAGCTAATACTAGACTTATAGTTGGAAAGGAAAGAAGAAGATTAAACAAGATAGAAAAAGATATAGTGTTCAGAGAAAGAAAATTAATCAGAAAAGAAAATGCATTAGAAAAAGAAAAGATAATTTTTGCCAAGAAAAAATTAAAAACTAACAGAAAATACCCTAGACAATTCACAATAGAAAAATTAACAAAAGAGAAATATAGAATTAATATTGAATTAATAGAAATAAATAACGAATTAGTATATATAAAAAAACAAAGAGTAGAATTAGATAAGAAAAAAATGTTTTTTGAAAAAGAAAAAAAAGATCAAAAAAAAATAATAGACAAAACATTTTTAGATAAAAAAATAGCAATATTAGATAAAAAGAAAAAAATATTAAATGATAAAAAGAAAATCCTAGATGGACAAAAATCTTCTTTAATTAAAAATAGAAAAAAACTTGGTCAAAAGAAATTTCTTGCCAAAAAAGCTAAAATTGAAAAAAAAGAAAAGAAAATAACTAAAGCAAAAATTAAATTACTAAAAAAATATAATGAATTAGGAAAAAATAAAACTATTATAACTAAAAAAACAAAAACAGTTAAAAATAAACTAACTTTAGCAAAAGATAATTTGCAAGCAGATATAAAAGGACTAAATAGGGAAGAAAAAAGATTAAAAATAAAAAAACTAGAGATTATAAAAGAAAGAACAAAATTAAGTAAAAAGAAAGCAATAACAATCAAACAAGTGGTATTAAGTAATGCTGAGTTTAAGAAGAAATTAGCTATAATTATTCAAAAAGAAAAAAAATTAGAAAAAAAAGAACAAGAATTAGCTAAGGAAAAAAGATCTTTTAGAGATTTAGATTTAAAAAATAGTAAAAAATCACAGATTAAAAAAAAAAAAGAGAGTGTAAAAGAAATAGCAAAAATTACCAAACAAGAAATAATTTTGGATAAGAAATTAGCTCAATTAAAGAAAAAGAAAATATTTTTAAAAAAGGAAAAATTAAGCAAAAAGAAACTTTTTAAAGAAAAAAATAAATTAAAAAAAGAAGAATTAAAATTAAGAAGAGATAAAAATAAGCTAAAACAACAAAAAATTGTGATTAATCGAAAATCATTTTTAACAAAAGGACCAGAGAAAGATAGTAATAAACAAAAAAAACTAAATACAAAAAAACTTAAATTAAAACAAGAAAAAATATCTTTAATAAAACAAAAAAAATCTAGTAAATCATTTACTACAAGAAATTTTTTACAAGAAAAATTAGCACAAGAAAAAGAAATATTATCTGCTAAGATAGTTATAATTGAACAAGAAAGAGAAAACTTGGAAAAAGATAAAGCAGATTTAAGGGAACACAGAAAATTTTTGGCATTAAATAACAAGCCTATGAATTATCACACAAGAGTTGCTAAAGAAGAAACAGCAGAGCTTTATAATAGATATGTAGGAGATATAACATATTCTCCAAGAATTGATTGGAATTATAAAGTTGGAAACAAAAGAGATTTAACTAGAACAGAATTATTTTTACCTCTTCTTCAAGACAAAAAAAACTTAGTCTTTGCAGATATTAGAGGTTGGAGTGATGATGATAATACAGATGAAGGAAATTTGGGTTTAGGTTATAGACATTTATATAATAATAAATTTGTTTTTGGTGCTTATGGATTTTTTGACCAAAGAACTACAAAAAATAAGAATGAGTTCAAACAAAATACTTTTGGAGCAGAACTTTTAACAAAAAAATATGATTTTAGAGCTAATTATTATTTATCTGGTCAAGATAAAAAACTTATAACTAGTGCAAAACATACTAGTATATATAACACTTTAGGAGAAAGATTTTCTAATGGTGAGATAGCTATTAGTAGTAGTGAGGCAATTCTTACAGAAGAAACTGTTGTAAATTGTATTGGAGTTTGTGTAGCAGGAAATAACATATATACAAAAACAGAAAATCTTGATGTTACTGTTGCTGAGACTAGAACAATCACTAGATTTGGAGAACAATATTCATCTGATATATATGTTAATCAGCAAACTGGATCACTCAATAATTATGAATATAGCTTAGATGGTTTTGATCTTGAAGCAGGGGCAAATTTTACTTTTTTAGAAGATATTAGTTTTTTTAAAAAATCTAAATTTTTAAAAAAAGCAAAGCCTATTTTAGAGGATATAAAAATATTGTTTGCCTATTATAGTTTTTATAATGACGATGTTAATATAGATATTAGTGGTTTTAGAGTTAGAACAGAAATTGATTTATTAAATAATATAGAAAAAAATAACAAGCATAAATTATTTTTGGAAGCAGAATTATCTAATGATAATGTTAGAGATAATATAAGCTTTATTGGTTTTAAATATAGTTTAAATTTTGGTAATAGTAGAAAAAATAGAAAATTGTCAAAATTAGAAGAAAGAATGACAGAAGCAGTTATTAGAGATATTGATATTGTAACAGATACTAGTCAAATTAAATTTGTAGCTGATGATAGTGCTATTATAAGCACCGACACAGGAGATGATATGGTTGTTGCTTTAGAAGATAGACCAGGATCAACTATCATAAGTACTCCAGTAATTACAACAAGTGTTAAAGATTCTTCAGGGAATGATGTAGCTGCAGTTCAAAACAATGATACTACTGTTGCTGGAGCAGTACACAATCAAAGAATTATATATGTAGATAGTTCAGTTGAAGAAAGTGGAATTGGAACCGTAGAAAGACAATATAAAACATTACAGGAAGCTCAAAATAATTCAAAAGCATATGATATAATTTATGTTGCTTATGGAAATGGAGATAACTATGGAGGAATAACTTTGAAAGATAATCAAAAAATATTTGGTTCAGCAACTGAAGTTACTTTAGGAGATGTTTTGAGTGACCCTATTGGAAATTCTTCTACAGATCCTAATGCTTCTATAGCAATAATTGCTCAAGGGCTAGGTACTACAACAACTATAGACCCTAATGCAGGAACAGACATATCAGGAAATGTCAGTAAAATAGGTGCCGTTAGATTTGCTAATAATGCTAATAATATTCTGATTCAAGGATTAGAAATTATAGGTGGTAGCACAGAGGCAATTTTAGCTGAGAATAAGATTGGTCTAGCTGTTAAAAATAATAAGATTACTAATTCTGGTTATGGAGTATATATTAGTAATGATGTAGCAGGTGCATATGAATATGATATTTCAAATAATTATATTGCAGGTCATGAGAATTCTGGTGTGTTTATTAACACAACTGAAACAGGTTTAGATTTTGATGTAACAATTAATACATCAGGAAATACTATTATTGATAATGAGCAATATGGTATTGTGAATAGGTTTAAAGGAACAACTGGTTCTGTTAATCTAGTTACTATAGAAAATAATATTATCAACAGTAATTTTGATTCTGGCATATTATTAGAGGGGCAAAACAACACTATTTCTACATTTAATGTATTAAATAATACATTAAATAACAATGGAAATAATTCTATTGCTTTACGAGCTAATATTAATGCACAGACTAATGGAGATATAGAAGGAAATACGATTTCTTATACATTAGATAGCAATGATTACCTTTTAAACTCTAGTGGAGCAACAATGTATAAACTAATTAATGTAAATACAGCTGACATAGAAGCTAATAGAAATTATGTAACAATAACAAATGCTTTGTATTTCTCAGTCAATAATTTTTCTAGTAATGCAATTCTTACATATGATGTAAATAGCAATACAATTACTATGCCAACCAATTACGAGCCTGCTGGTGTTAGCACTTCTATTAATGCTATTAATTCTATAATTGGCCCTGATTTCACTGCTACTGGTACTATAACATTAAGTACTGATGGTAATAATGTTGTAATTGGAGATGTTTTAATAGAATCAGGTAGCATTGATAATTTTGATGATGCTACCAATGATTGTAGTAACGGTTGTTAGATAAAAAGTAAGAATTTATTAATAGAATCCATAGTTTCTATGCGATTCTTAATAAGAATCTCATTTTTTTTGACAAGATTTAAAAAAAATGTTACTATAAGTAGTAACTATTAACTTTTAAAAGTAGTTTATATGAAGTCTATAAAAAAAATGTTGGATATGTTAATATCCAGAATATGTATAATATCTTTATTATTATCTTTGTCTTTGGTTGATATATCTTTTGCTAAAGAAAAGAAGAATGCAAAAAAAACTTTTTTAGTAAAAAAACAAGCTAAACAAGCTAAGATAGAAAAAAAAGCACAGGCTAAATTGAAAAAACAACAAGCTAAAATAGCAAAGAAAAAAGTGAAAGAAAGATTAAAAAGAATTAAAAAAGCTCAAAAGGAAAGATTAGCAAAAAAATCCAAAGCACCAACAAAAGTTAAAAGAAGTAAAAAAACAACTCAGCCAAAAAAAACTAAACAACAAACTAAGTTAAAAAAACAGCAAGCACAAAAGCAAGCTAAGTTAAAAAAACAGCAAGTGCAATTAGCGAAGGAAAGAGTGAAAAAAAATAATCAAAGAGAGAAAGCAATATTGAAAACAAAATCTAAAAGTGAAATTTTGATAATATATAAAAAAAGAAACTTGAGCCAGTTAAAAAATAAAATAGCAAGTACAGAAAAAAATGTGATCCAGAAAGAAAAAACATTGGCACAAGAAAAAATATTTTTGAAAAAAGAACAATTGAAATTTGGAATTAAACAAGGATTTACTAAAAAACAATTGCTTCAGAAAAAAACAAATCTTCGAAAAAAAATAATTACTTTAAATAAAAAAATAAAAGAGATAAAGGAAAAAAAAGCAACTTTAGATAAAAAGAAATTATCTTTAATAAATAAAAAACCAACCAAAACAAATGTAGGAAAATTAAATAAAAAAAGAGCTTTATTAATAAAAAAAGCAAAAAAATTGGATGAGAAAGAGCAAGTTATAATTAAGCAAGAACAAGAGCTAGCTAAAAAAAGAAAAAGCTTATCTAATAAGATAGCTGTGTTAGCAAGAAAAAAAGTGGTAAAAAGTAAAAAATCTCAACTTCTAAAAGAAAAAGCAAAATTACTAAAAGAGAAAACGAAACTACAAAAAGAAAATCTTAAATTAAAAACAGCTAAGCAAGAAGTTGCTAAACAAAAAAATCTTTTAATTAAAGAAAAAAACAAATTAAAAATAGCAAAACCTGTTACAACTAAAGCAAAAGTAAATACAGAAAAATTTGATAAAGAAAGAGCAAAATTAAATAAACAAGAGATTAAATTAAATACAGAAAAAAGAGAAATTATAAAAAAAATAGCTATCTTAAATAAAGAGCAACCTATTGAGCTGGTAGCAAAACAGAAATTTGGTCTAACCGTAGCAGCATTGAATGCTAAAATATCTAAAATTGCTAAACAAGAAAAATCCTTAGTAAGCAAAACTGCTTTTTTAAGTAAGGCAAAAATAAATTTATCAAAAAGAAAAAATAAATTTAGAGAGCAAAAAGAACAATTAGCAAAAGAGCAATCATTAGAGATAAAAAAAAAAAGAAAAGCAAAAATCATTGCAGATAATAAAATAGCAGCAGAGACAACTAGATTAATTCAAGCAACAAATAAAATCATAATTAGAGAAAAAGAATTTTTTAGAAAAGAAAAAATATTAAGACAAGACACAATAACATTAAAAAAAGATCAGTTAAAATTTGATATAAAACAACCTAAAAAATTGACTAAAAAAGATATTGCTAAGAAAAAAACAAATCTAAAAGTTAGATTAACAAAATTAAACAAAGAGCTTACAGAGGTAAAAAAACAAAAAGAAGAGCTAGATAAAAAGAAATTACTTTTAGTAGAAGGTGATAAAGTAACAGGAATAGACAGAAGTAAAAGTTTTAAGTTAATTAATAAAGCAAGAAAGCTAGCTAAGAAAGAACAAGGGGTGATTAAGAAAGAGCAAGATTTAGTTAAGAAAAAACAAAACTTATCCCAAAAAATAGCTATTTTAAAAAAGAATAAAAAAAGAGTTTTTAAAACAAAAAACAAAGTGGCTCAAGCAAAAATTGTAAAAGAACAAACAAAATTACAAAAAGAACAAAATAAATTACAAAAAGAAACTGTTAAATTAATAAAACAGAAGAAAGAAATTTCTAAAGAAAAAAAACTTTTAATTAAAGAAAAAGCTAAACTAAAAAAACTTTTAATTAAAGAAAAAGCTAAACTAAAAAAACCAGTTAGAAAAATAAGCAAAGAGATATTAGCTAAAAAAAGATCTAAAATAGTAAAAGAAAAATCTAAGTTAAACAAACAAGAAATTGAATTAAATGGAGAAAAAAGAAAAATTATAAAAGAGATAGCTAGATTGAATAAGCAAAAATCAGTAAAACCACGAATAAAGAAAACATTTGGTCTTACTAAACTAGAATTGAATAATAAAATAGCTAAGATCACTAGACAAGATAAAACATTATCAACAGAAATAACTATATCAAAAAAGGAAAGAGTAGTATTAAAGAAAGATAAAGCTAGGTTAAAAAAACAAAAAACATTTTTTGCAAAAAATAGAGTAGCAATGAAAGGAGTCAGTGAAGAAGTTTATAGAAATATAAAACTAGGAGAAAAAAAAGCTAAAAACAGAATTCTGGTAGCAAAAGAGAAAGAAAGATTTTTGCAGGTAAAAAACAAAATAACTATTAGAGAAAAAGAATTAATAAAAAAAGAAAGAGCATTAAAAAAAGAAAAAACAATATTAAGAAAAGAACAATTAAAATTTGGCACAAATAAACCAAAAAAATTAACTCAAAAAGAATTTTCTAAGAAACAAAAAAAACTTAATGCTAGATTAACTATTTTGAATAAAGAATTAATAGATATAAAAAAACAAAATGATAAATTAGCTAAAAAAAAATTATCTTTTTTTAGAAATACAAAAAAACTAGATAAAGGAAGAATTAAATTAATAAATAAAGCAAATAAATTAGCTAAAAAAGAGCAGGATGTAAATAAGAAGGAACTAGATTTATCTCAAAAAAGAAGAACTTTGTCTAAAAAGATTTCTGTTTTAGTAAAAAATAAAAAGAGAGTTTTTAAAACAAAAAATAAAACTGCTAAAGCAAAGATTTTAAAAGAACAATCAAATCTACAAAAAGAGCAAAAGAAATTACAAAAAGAAACTTCTAAGTTAAAAACAGTAAAAAAAGAAATTGTTAAACAAAAAACTCTTCTAATTAAAGAGAAAGCAAAATTAAGAACAAAAAAACCTACTACAGCTAAAATAAACCCACAAAAACTCGCTAAAGAAAAAGCGAAAATAGGTCAGGCAAGAGCAAGATTAAATAAACAAAGAATTGAATTAAATGTAGAAAAAGCAAAAATTATACAAAGAATTGCTAGCTTAAATAAGCAAAAACCAAGGAAACAAATAAAAAGGTTTGGTTTAAGAAGAGAGGAATTTAATAAAAGAATACTTCAAATTGCTAGAAAGAAAAAAGAATTAACAAAAAAAACTCTTTTATTAACAAAAGAAAGGGCTGATTTAGAAAATGATAAATCTATATTAAAAGAGCAAATAATATTTTTAGCAAAATTCAACAAGCCAATAGATAGAAGTAATATAGAAATTGCAAAAGAAAACACTTCTAAACTCATAAAAGAAACTGCTCAAGCTATAAAGAAAACTTCAATGGCAACAAAAGATTATTATAATAAAAGCATAAATTCTTACTATGCTCCAAGAATAGATTTTAATTATAAATTAGGAAATGAAAGAAATTTAGCTAGAACAGAATTATTTGTTCCTTTATGGCAAGATAATAAAAATATAATCTTTTCGGATATAAGAGGTTGGAGTGATAATAATGATACAGTTGAAGGAAATATAGGATTAGGTTATAGACATTTATATGGTGATATTTATGGTGATAAATTTATTTTTGGTGCTTATGGTTTTTTTGATCAAAGAAATACAGAAAATAAGAAAAAGTTTAAACAACAAACTTTTGGAGCGGAGATTTTAACTAAAAAATATGATCTTAGAGCAAATTATTATTATACTGGGCAAAAAAAAATACTTATCTCTTCTGCAATTGGTATTTTACAACAAAACATAACATTTGAAGGTAGCTTTGGTAACAATACTGGTAGATTTAATCAAGCTAGTAGAAACACAAAAACATTAGGTACAAGTGCTGTTGCAAGCACTTCTTGTGTGGGTGCTTGTGTAATAGGAAATGACATATATGAGTCCAATGGTAATGTAAGCGGAAATATTACAGAGCAAGAATTAACAGTTACATATAACGAAGAAATTGAATATTATACATATAATCAAGATACTACACAATCTGGTTCATTCAATAATTTTGAATATAGTTTGGATGGTTTTGATTTAGAAATAGGAACAAAACTTTCTGCTTTAAGGGATATTCCTTTTCTTAAATATAAATATTTTTTACATAAAATAGAACCAGTTCTAGAAGATATAAAAATATCATTAGCATATTATAATTTCTATAATAATGATGCAAATATAGATGTTGATGGTTTTAGAGTAAGATCAGAAATTGACTTGTTGGATAATGTAGAAAAAAACAACAGACATAAATTGTTTCTAGAAGCAGAATATTCTAAAGATAAACTAAGAAATGAGATTACTTTTTTTGGTCTTAAATATAGTCTAAATTTTGGTAATATTAAAAATAATAATAAATTATCAAAATTAGAAGAAAGAATGACAGAGGCTATAATTAGAGATATTGATATTGTAATTGATACTCAGGAAAGATTTATATCTGATGGAAGTGAAACAATTATTAACAATAGTAATATTGTAGCTACAAGAATAGCAACAGAAGATAGACCAGACAGAACTGAACAATATAAAGTAACCACCACTACCATAACAGATAATATTGGTAATGTTATAGATGCTGTCAAAACTAATGAAAATGTTGTATTAGGAGGCACGGCCCAAAATCAAGCAATCTATTTTGTAGATTCTACTACAACAACAGCAGAAGAAGACCAAAATGGAACAAGAGCTAATCCTTACAATAGCTTAGAAGAAGCAGTGGAGGCTGGAGGAGCATATTCTGCTATTTATTTAGAATATGCAGGGGGAGCTAACTATGGTGATGTAACAACTCTATATGAGAATCAAAAATTATTTGGAACTGGCTCTGATGTAACTTTAGGACAGATTTTAGGTGATGCAAGTTTAAATAATACTATATTAATTGATGTTTCATCTAACAACACAAGCAATAGCAACACTGTTGGTAATACTCTTAGCAACACTTTTAGTCAAAAATCAACAGCAGTTTCTACAATAGGAAGTATTATAGCTTCTAATAATAGCAGAATACAAGGTTTGAATATAGTAGTTAATAATAATTCAATTGGAATTGATATTAATAATACAACAGGAGTTATTGTTAATAATAATAGAATAGTAGGACAAGGAAATAATTCAGTTGGTAATTATGGTATAAGAATTAGAGGAAGTTCCAACAATCCTTTAACAAATACCATAGTAAATAATGAAATTATTGATAATTACAATGCTTTATCTATTGAATCAAGTAATAGTGCTAATCTAGCTACTAATATATCTTATAATTATTTAAGAGGAATAGCAAATAATACCTTATTGAATGATGATGATTTTGACATTGCTACATTTACTTTCTCTGTAAATATTTCTGATAGTTCAACATCAAACATAGCTGTAAATCATAACGATCTTATTGGTACTGATGGTATAACTACAAATACTAATATGATAAGAGTTATTAATAGTAGTTCAGCAACAAATTCACTATCTTATAGTGCTAGCAATAATAATAGTATTGGAGCTTATTATATCGACATAGTGAGTGGTACTGTCCTATCAAATGGTTTTAATAATAATTCAAGTGCATTCTCTAGTCCAAACTCTCTATCATCATCTGGAGGTGGCATTGTAATTCATAATTATGATAATCCTAATAATTACTAATATTATTTCTAATAACTATTTTTATAAAAAGGCACTCTAATACTATTATAGTATAATTTATAAAAATAGTATAATACTCTCCTTTAGACACTTAAATTTATAGACTCACAACCTTTCAAAAATTCTTCTATACTCATTCTTTTTTTCCCCTCTTTCTGTAAAACCATAGGTTGTATTAGTCCGTTAGAGCAATAAATAGAGAAATTTTCTAGTTTTATTTCTCCACATTCTTTTTGATGCTCTTTTTCTATAAATTTGGCAACAAATATTTTTATTCTTTTTTCTTTGAAATAAAAAAAACTGCAAGGAAAGGGATTTAAACCCCTGATTAAATTCAAAATTTTTTCTCCAGAAGAAGAAAAATCAATTTCAGCTTCTTTTTTAGTTATTTTATTAGCATAATTTATTCTTGTTTTGCTTTGAGGAATGGCTTTTGAATTTTTATAATTATTTATTAGTTCCAACATCAAATCTCCTCCCATTTCTGCTGTTTGATTATGTAATTCCAAAAAATTCATATTTTGAGGAATATTTATTTTCTTTCTTAAAAAAACATCTCCCTCATCCAATCTAGCAGACATTTTCATAATGCAAATTTCAGTTTCTTTATCTCCTGCCATCAAAGTTCTTTGCAATGGTGCAGCACCACGAAATCTTGGCAAACTTGAAGGATGCAAATTTAAAGCACAATATTTTGTAGCCTCCAATATTTTTTGTGGCAAAATCATACCATAAGCCACTACCACAATAAAATCAGCTTGAAAGCTTTTGATTTTTTCAATAATGTCTAAATCTTTTAAAGTTTTTGGAGTAAAAACAGGAATATCATTTTTCTCTGCTAAAATTTTTACAGGAGTTGCAGTTATTTTCTGACCTCTATTTTTAGGCCTATCCCACCTAGAAAAACAAGCAACAACATTATGATCTTCTATTAATTTTTTAAAACAGGGCAGAGCAAAATCCGGACTCCCCATAAAAATTATTTTTTTTTTAGTTAAGCTTGTATTTAGCATATTGGCAATCATTTTAACATTTACACGAATTGTTTTTTTGTAGTTTATATTGAATGTAGTATATTGACAATCATTAGCTATCTTAAAATTTTTTTTAAAAAAATTAAAATTCAAACTAAAAAGAAGAAACTCCACAAATCAATTTTGTTTTGGTGTAGTATTAGCTATTTTCCATAATTCAACTGCTTTTTCGGCCATCTATACTTGTCTTTTTTCTACAGTAGCAGAACTCCATTCTTCATATTCCTGAAGAGCTTTATTAATTAACAAATTATTTGATTCAAGAGTTTTTTTTTGAATGTTTCTCGTCCTAATATTTTGTTGTCTGAGGGAGATAGTAATGCCATATTTCCTAATCTATTGTTAAATCATTTCTATATTGTCTCCAAAAGAGGTGCCTTTGTTAATTGCTAAGCAAACCTTATTATATAATTGTTCTTGCTCTCTTGTATATTTTCTACAAATAACATTCATATAATGATAAGATTCTTCTTCTTTTAAATTTATTATGTTATCCCATAAATCATCCCATTGTTTTTTCTTCCAAGAATGATCTCTTTGAAATTTAGGCACAAAATATTTTCTGCCATTAGACAATATTTCACCTAAATTGTCGCTATATGTGCTAATTTGTAATTTATCTCTCATATTTATTATTACAAACTAATTTTTTTTAGATTTCTGTATTTTACCCAGCTATAAATTAATATTTTGGTCAAAAATATTGCTGAGAACATAGATGAGATTATTCCAGCAGATAAGGTGAAAGCAAATCCTTTTATCGGACCAGAACCAAAATTAAATAAGACTAAGGCAACTATTAAGGTTGTGATGTTGCTATCTAAAATGGTTTTGAATGCATCATTGAAACCAGTATCAATAACAGCATAAATTGATTTCCCTGTTCTTGCTTCTTCTCTAATTTTTTCAAAAATCAAAACATTAGTGTCAACCGCCATACCAATGGTTAAAACAATTCCAGCAATTCCAGGCAGAGTTAAAGTGGCTCCGATTAGAGTTAATATTGCAAAAATAAAAACAATATTCATTATTAAAGCAGTGATTGCAAAAACACCGTAAATTTTATATATTACTAAAATTAATAATATTACCAAAATAAAGGCAATCAAAACTGCTTTTTTTCCTGCTGCAATTGAATCAGCTCCTAAAGTAGAACCAACAGTTCTTTCTTCTATGATGTTTAATGGAGCAGGGAGAGAACCAGCTCTTAAAAGTAGGGCCAAATCATTGGCCGTTTCAACTGAAAAATTTCCAGAAATAACCCCTGATCCTTGCAGAATTGGCTCTCTTAAGGAAGGGGCAGAAATTACTTTGTTATCTAATAAAATTGCTAGTCTTTTGCCAACATTTTTGCTGGTTATCTCTCCAAATTTTCTTGTTCCTTGTGAATCAAATTTGAAAGTAACTTGAGCTTGCCCTTGATAAATATTGGCACTAGCATCATTTAATGTTTCTCCAGTTAATTCTACTTTTTTACTCACTAAATAATAAGTTTTTTCATCTTCATCTGATAGAAATATTTCATAATTTTGTGGTATGTCAAACAGATTGATTGCAATGGGGGTTGTGGGATGTAAAAAGCTAAAAGTTAATTTTGCCGTTTTACCCAAAATAGTTTTTAATCTCTCTGGATTTTTTATGCCTGGAACTTGCAAGATTATTCTGTTTAATCCTTGAGGCTGTATTAAAGGTTCTTTTGTGCCTGTTTCATCTATTCTTCTTCTAATAATTTCTAAAGATTGCTGTCTTAATTTTATTTTCTGCTCCCGAATATAACGAGCATTGTAAGTAATGATTATTTTGTATTCTTTTTGATAATTTATTTCTATATCATTGCTTAAATTTTTGAGTTCTTCCTCTAATTTTTTGTGATTTTTCTGATTATTAACTATTAATGAAATATGATTATTATCAATAGTTAAATTATTGTAGTTAATATGTGCAGATTTTAGTTTTGTTCTGACTTCATCTTTTAAAATATTGATTTTCTCGTTAAAATAAGACTTAAAATCAATTTCTAATAACAAATAAGCTCCACCTTTTAAATCTAGTCCCAAATTTATTTTTCTACCTTTAGATTCTGTAAGGATATTAGGCAATATTATCCAGATGGCATAAACACACACCAAGAATGATAGTATAAATTTCCATCTAGCTATGTGTATCATTATTATTTTTTAGAGGGGTTACTTTTTTTTATAACTTTTTTACTACTAGTCCATTTTTTATCTGTTTTACTAGAAATAGTAGATTTTAATATCTGTATGATGTTGCTATCAGAAATTTCCAAATGTGCTATATCATTCTCTAACTTAGAAATTTTTCCTAAAATTCCACCAGAAGTGATTACTATATCTCCTTTAGATAATGCACCAATCATTTTGTGATGATCTTTTACCTTTCTTTGCTGAGGTCTAATTAATAAAAAATAAAATATTACAACAATTAAGATTAAAGGTAAAAAACTCATAATGCCTCCTTGAGGTGTGGCAATAGGGGATGTAGCTTGAGCAGTTTCAGATACTGCTTGAGAAATAAAAGACATAGTGGTTTTTTAAATAAATTAGTAATTTTTGTTTTAGTATAAATTATATGCTTTTCTATAAAATCTAAAGTAAAATGTCAACTAATATTTATAAAAATTGTAAATTTAAAAATTACAATAGCTGTTTTTTTATATATTAAAACTGCTCCCGCAACCACAAGTGCTGGATGCTTTTGGGTTTTCTATTTTAAAATAACTTCCTCCTAAAGAATCTACAAAAACAATTTCAGAACCGCTTAATAATTTGTGCGATGATGGATCTATTAAACCAAATGTTTTTTTCTCTGTGGTGATTTCCAAATCATCATTATGCTTTTCTTCCACAAAATCAAAATGATATTGAAAACCAGAACAGCCCCCTCCTGTAACTGATATTCTAAGTAAAGAATTTTGATCTTTGCTAGAGTCAATTAATTTGGCTAAATGATTTTTTGCATCATTTGATAAAGTTATGTTTGCTTGCATATTCATAAATATTTTAAGGTTGTTTTTTCTTGATTACAAATAATTCTAGGCGATGATCTATCAATTCATAACCCATTTTCTGAACTATGGATTTTTTTAAATCTTCTAATTCTTGATTAAAAAATTCTACAATTTCGCCTGTATTTACATTTATTATATGATCGTGATGGTCGTTGGTCACCAATTCATATCTTGATTTTCCGCCACCAAAATCATGTTTTTCTATAATATCTGCATCTTCTAAAAGCTTGATAGTTCTGTAAGTTGTTGCAATGGATATTTTATTATCTAGTTTTTTTGCTCTTTCAAAAACTTTTTCTACATTAGGGTGGTCAGTAGAAGTTGCAATTACTTGAGCAATAATTTTTCTTTGCTCAGTCATTTTGATATGAGAATTATTGTTGCAATATATTTCTAGTTTTTTTAAAATTTCTTCTTTCATAGCAAGTGATTTAATTTATTATATATTTCTGCTAATTCACTATTTCCTGAAAAATGATCAATAAATATACCATCTTCATCAAGTAAATAAATTAAATTAGAGTGATTTACCATATAACTGTTTTTGTTATCAGGATCATAGTAATTTTTGCTAGCATATATTTTGTATTTATTAGTAATTTCTTTAATATTTTTATTGCTACCAGTTAATGCTATAAAATTCTTGTGAAAATTTTTGATATATTTTTGCAAAACAGCAACCGTGTCTCTGTCGGGATCTACTGATATAAATACTAAATTTAATTTTTCTTGTTGTTTCTTTTTTAGCTTGTTAGTTGCTGTTGTAATTAAGTTTAAGCTATTTGGGCAGATGGAAAGACAGCTGCTAAAACCAAAATATAGCAAGCTGAATTTATTTTTTAAGTGAGATAGGTTTGTTTTTTGTCCATATTGATTAATCAAATTAAATTCTCCACCGATAAATCTATTTTGATATTCTTCGGCATTGAATGGTTTTTTTGTTTTGTTGATGGTGTAAATGAATGCGGTTATGATAATTACAGCACTTAGAATGATTAGGGATATTGTTTTTGAATGAAGTTTCATTTTTTATCTTGTAATAAAAGTAATTATATATTATTTTTTGTCAAAATTTATATATGTAATAATATTATGAAAAATTTAGAGTTCAACAAAATTTCTGCAGCAATTTTATTAGCAGGTGTAATTGCAATGATGTCTAGCTTTATTACTGACATTTTATTTCAACCAAAAGAATTTAAAAGAGGCTATGTGATAGAGGTTGAGGAAAAGAAAGAGCAAGGTATATCTGCAAAAAAGGAAGTAGCTAAAATTGTGGATATTCATTTATTGATTAAAAGTGCTGATAAAATAAGAGGTGCTAAAATTGCAAAAAAATGCACTGCTTGCCATAGTTTTGGTCAAGGAGAAAAAAACAAAATAGGCCCTAATTTATATTCTGTGATAAATAGAAATATTGCCAGCAATACTAGCTTTAAATATTCATCTGCTTTGCAAGACAAATCAGCTGAACAATGGAATTATAAAAATTTATATTCTTTTTTAACATCACCAAGAAAATTTGCTAAAGGCACAAAAATGTCTTTTGCTGGAATTAGAAAACCACAACAAATTGCTGACTTAATAAAGTTTTTAGAAGAATATTAGGAAATTGCTGATTGCCTAAAATTTTTTTTTAGCAATTTTTTTACTATATACTAATTTTGGCTTTATAATTGACCTATAGCCTTCAATCTGCTTAGCATAAATTGCTTTTTTTAATAATCTGTTAGCTATATGGCTAGCAAATAATTAAAAATAACAAAAAAGTCTGTGTAAATGTTAAATAGATTGCAAACAGCGAATAACAACCTTAACTTTAAGAAATATGAGAATTATAATTTGTGGGGCTGGGGAAGTTGGCCGAAGTATTGCCAAGCAACTGGTGTTTGAGGGTAATGATATTACTATTATAGAACAATCTGAAGAATTAATAGATAGGGTTAATAAGCATTTAGATGTAAAAGCTATTATTGGATATGCTTCTCATCCAGATACTTTGAGAAAAGCAGGTGCAGAAAAAACAGATATGATTATTGCTGTTACTCAATCTGATGAAATAAATATGATAGCTTGTCAGGTTGCTCACTCTGTTTTTGATATTCCTAAAAAAATTGCTAGAATTAGAACTCAAAGCTATTTAATTGGAGGTATGGAAAAAAAAATATTTTCTAACAACCATATACCCATAGATGTCATAATTTCTCCAGAATTAGAGGTGGCTAAGCATATTTATGAGAAATTACATATTCCAGGTGCCATAGAGGCCATATCTTTTGCTGATAATAAGGTAAAAGTTATTTCTTTAAAAATATTAAAAAACTCTCAAGTAGAAAAGCTTACCTTAGAAGAGGCTAATAAGAGAATAGAGCATCTTAATTCAACTTTTATTGGAGTTTTTAGAGAAGATTCTTTTTTTATGTATAAATCAAAAAACTTAATAGTAGAAAATGACGAGATATTTTTAATTTCAGATATAAAATCGTTAAAAGAAACAATGGGATTTTTGGGACACGAAGAAGAAGAATCTCAAAAAATTAAAATAATTGGTGGAGGAAGAATAGGGACTTCTTTGGCTAAAAAATTAGAAAAAAACGATAGTTCTTCCAGTGTAAAAATTATTGAAAGAAATGTTAAGAGGGCAAATAAAATTGCAGAATTATTGAGTTCTACAATAATAATTAATGGAGATGCTTTGGAGCAAGAGATTTTGGATGAAGCAAATATTTCTTCTGCAGATACTTTAATTTCTGTGTCTAATGATGATGAAGTAAATATTTTATCTGCTTTGCTTGCTAAAAAAAGTGGTTGTAAAAGAGTTATTGCCATAATTAACAGTGCTTCTTTTGCCCCTCTTTTTTCTTCTTTAGGTATAGATGCGATTGTGGTTCCTAGAGAAATCACAGTATCTACAATTTTAAAGCATATTAAAAGATTTGAATTGGTAAATATTCATTCAATTTGTAATGCGATGGTAGAAATTACTGAAATAGTTCTACCAGAAGAGGCTTATGCCATTGGCAAGACTATTTTAGATCTAAGATTGCCAGAAGGTTTGGATATATGTATGATAATTAGAGATGATGAAATTATAATATCAACTTTAAAAGATAAGCTTATATCAGGAGATAGGTTGATAATTTTATGTAAGGCAAAAGACAATAAGCTAATAGCAAAATTTTTTTCTGATAAGCATAAAAATAAATATTTTTAACTAAAAATAGTATTACAACTAAAGACATCTCCAATTTATTTTTTAACTTTTGCTAGTCATTAAGTTTTTTATCTAATAATTTATAAAAGCTTTGCAAAGGTTATTTTAGATGATTTGCTATCTTTATGATTTTGTTTTTAATCTATCAAAATCAGAGTTATTGAGGTCGTCGCTGTAAATTTTATTATCAATTTTATTGTTTACATAAATATATAATATGTTTCTTAGGGAATCTTTTTTTTGATAAGAATATTCTCCTATGATGTGTTTTGTTATGTTTGGAAAGATAAAATTAAGGCTGTTGTCAACTCTATTGCTGTGTAATGAAAAATATCTAGGATAGGAAATAATATTAAATGCTATTATTGCAGATTTTTTAAGATGTTTCTTGATTGACTGAAAAAATTCAATTGTAACTAATTGTGAGGGTATAGTATGTCTATTACTGTAGGTATCTGCTATAATAATATCGTATTTTTTCTTGTGATTATTTAAAAATGCTCTTGCAGGTTGAACAATAAATTTCTTGTTTTTCTGCAGTTTTTTATTTAAAAAATATTGTTCTGATATTTTCTTTAACCCCTTATCTATATCAATATAAGTGTAATTATTGAAATTATCATTCAAGCCAATGGTAAAACCTCCAGATCCTATAATTAAAATATCTTTTTTTCTGTTTTGATATTGTATGTCAATGATATTGTCTTCAATATATGTTAGATATTTGAATCTTTTTTCTGGATTGTCGCTTGTTTTTGCAGAACTAGAATTATTAATGCTTAATATTTTAGAGTTTTCATAATCCAAGTTTATATTATGAATTCTTATAGTAGAATATAATTTATCGCTTTTTATATCAAACTTTTTATGTGCTTGTTGCTCTGTTATAGCAAATAATGTAATAATTATAGCTATAATGATTGTGTATTTTTGTTGTTTTCTTTTGTTTAAAATAACACTTATAAGAAAAATAGAAAATAATGTAAAAATTATTGAAACTGACACACCTAAATAATTTACTAATACTAAAGTAGTGAAGATTGAACCTATGAGAGAGCCAAGGGTGGAAAAAAATAATATTTTTCCAGTTATATGAGTTAGTGTGTCATTGGTAAAATAATTTGAAGTTAAAGGGATAGTTTGTCCAAGAAGATAGATGGGATATATGAAAAATGAAGTCATATATAAAGAAGTATGTAAAATATTGTTATCGCTAATCATTGTTAATAGCTCAAAAACAGTAAAAAATGTCCATAAAGAAAACCCTATCATAAGAGAAATAGAGGCATTTATAAGATTTTGGTTTAACTTTTTTCTGATAGTATTTTTAGAATATCTTCCTCCGTGATAATAACCAATAGCAAGTGGTAATAAAACAAATGAGATAATTATGGCAGTAACACTGATACTACTTCCTGCATAAGGTATAATTCTTCTTAAAATTAATAATTCAGATGCAAGGACTACGAATCCTTCAAGAAAAATTATTAATAATATGGTAATATTTTTATTCATTTTAATATATATTTATTCAAGTTGATTTTTATATAATAATAAATTATTAATTGGTAGCAATATAAATAATAAAAATTTAGGAAAAAATGTTTGAACATAAAAAAGATACTATATATGGAACTACTATCCTTTCTGTTAGAAAAGGTAAGGATGTTGCGATTGCAGGAGATGGGCAAGTAAGTCTTGGGCATACTGTAATGAAATCTACTGCTAAAAAAATAAGAAAAATAGGAGATGGCTCTATTATTGTTGGTTTTGCAGGTGCCACGGCTGACGCTTTTACTTTATGCGAGAGACTAGAAACTAAATTAGAACAATATCCTAAACAATTAACTAGGGCTTGTGTGGAATTAGCCAAAGATTGGAGAACGGATAAATATTTGAGAAGGTTAGAAGCTATGATGATTGTGATAGATAAAAATATCTCTTTAATATTATCAGGAACAGGTGATGTGATTGAACCAGAAGATGGGATTGTTGCTATTGGATCAGGAGGTAATTATGCATTAGCTGCTGCTAGAGCTTTAAAAGATAGTGATTTAAGCCCTGTTGAAATTGCTAAGAAAGCAATGAAAATAGCTTCTGATATTTGTGTTTATACAAATAATAACTTGGTAATAGAAAAATTATAAACTTTTAAAAAAACAATATAAAAATGATAGAAAATTTAACTCCTAAAAAGATTGTTGCAGAATTAAATAAATATATAATAGGTCAAGATGATGCAAAAAAAGCTGTATCTATTGCTCTTAGAAATCGCTGGAGAAGGCAAAATGTTCCAGAAGATTTGCAAGAAGAGATTATGCCTAAAAATATTTTGATGGTAGGTCCTACTGGAGTTGGAAAAACAGAAATTGCTAGAAGATTATCTAAATTAGTTAATGCTCCTTTTATTAAAGTAGAAGCTACAAAATTTACTGAAGTAGGTTATGTAGGGAGAGATGTAGAGTCAATCATTAGAGATTTAATGGAAGTGGCTATTCAAATTGAGAAATCTAAACACCAAGAAAGTGTTAAAGAAGTTACCAAGCAAAAGGCAGTAATGAAAATTTTGGATGTTTTAGTAGGTGACACTGCTAGCTATGAAACAAGAGAGAGCTTTTTGCAAAAAATATTGTCAGGTGAATTAGATGATAATGAAATAGAAGTTGAGGTTAGTGATGCAAAAAAAAACTCTGCTCCTTTTGATCTATCAGCAGGTGCTGGAATTGGAGTGATTAATGTTAGTGATATGTTAGGTAAAGCACTTAGTTCTGGTAAAAAGAAAAAGAAAAAGATGAAAATAAAAGAAGCTTTGGAGGCTTTAATTGCTGATGAAACAGAGGAAATGTCAGATGATGATTTAATCACTAGAAATGCTATTAATGCTGTTGAAAATGAAGGTATTGTCTTTATTGATGAAATTGATAAGATTGCTGTAAGGCAAATGGGATCTTCTGGTAGAGAAGTGAGTAGAGAAGGGGTGCAAAGAGATTTATTACCACTTTTAGAAGGAACAATCGTAGTTACTAAATATGGTAATATAAAAACTAATCATATTTTATTTATTTGTTCAGGTGCTTTTCATCAAGCAAAGCCAGCTGATTTACTTGCAGAATTACAAGGTAGATTGCCAATAAGAGTTGAGTTAAATCCATTATCTAAAAAAGATTTGGTAAGAATTCTAACAGAACCTATAGCAAGTCTTCCTGTTCAATATACTGCTTTACTGAAAACTGAAAAAATTGCCTTAGATTTTACTGAAGAAGGGCTTAAAGAAATTGCTTCTATCGCTTCTAGAGTCAATGAAAAAGTAGAAAATATAGGAGCAAGAAGATTATATACTATTGTTGAAAAGATATTATCAGATGTTAGTTTTGAAGCAGATAGCTTGGTAATTAAAAACATAGCAATTGATAAAAAATTTATTAAAGAAAACACTAAAAACACTGATTTAGAAAAATTAGATGACTTATCTAAATTTATCTTGTAGTTTGAAAAAAATCATCTAGTTTTTTCTTTAAGAGTCTTAAGTATAAGATCTGTTATAACAAACTTTTTTAACCATAACATAAAAATATGTTCAAAAAATTATTTAATTTATTTTCCACTGATGATATTGCTATTGATTTGGGAACTGCTAACACTTTAGTATGTGTAAAAGGAAAGGGTATTGTATTAAATGAGCCATCAGTTGTTGCTAAAATACAAGATACTGGACAAATGGTTTTTGGTCATGAGGCAAAATTGATGCTAGGAAAAACTCCTGCTAAAATTGATGCTAGAAGACCGTTGAAAGATGGGGTTATTGCAGATTTTAAATTTACTGAAGCAATGATAAAACATTTTATTGCAACGGTAAATAATTATAGAACATTTAGAAGCCCTATGGTTATTGTTTGTGTTCCTTCTGGTTCTACTCCAGTTGATAGGAGAGCCATTCAAGAAGCAGCAGAAAATGCAGGTGGTAATCCAGTATATTTAATTGAAGAACCAATGGCAGCTGCTATTGGAGCTGAGCTTCCTGTTACTGAACCCACTGGATCTATGGTAATAGATATAGGAGGAGGGACAACTGAAATTGCTGTTGTTTCTTTAGGAGGGGTTGTTTATTCAAGATCAATAAGAGTAGGTGGAGATAAAATGGATGAGGCAATTATTTCTTATGTTAGAAGAAAACATAATTTATTAATTGGAGAATCCACTGCTGAGAAAGTAAAAAAAACTATTGGAGTTGCTCATTCATCAAGCGATGGTCAAGGAAAAGTGATGGAGGTTAAGGGAAGAGATTTAATCAAAGGAGTTCCAAAAGAAATTACTTTAAGTGAATCTCATATCGCAGAATCTTTGGTTGAGCCTATCTCTCAAATAATAGATGCTGCTAAAGATGCATTAGAGGCTACTCCTCCAGAATTATCATCAGATATTGTGGATCAAGGTATTGCTTTAACAGGTGGAGGGGCTTTGTTACATAATTTAGATTATGTTATAAGGCAAGCAACACAATTACCTGTATTTATTGCTGAAGATCCTTTATCTTGTGTAGTAAATGGTAGTAGTAAAGTATTAGAAAATCATACCAAATACAGACATGTCTTATTCAGACAAGATTAATTATTGAGTTTATTGTTATGTATAGAATTAGCAATGTTACAGTTTTAGGTCAGGTTGTTTTATTTTTTGTTAGAAATTCTATAATTATTGCTCTTTTTTTATCTTTAGTTTTATTATCTATTGCAAAAACTAAAATAGATTTTAATAAAAACACTCATAACATAATATTATTTGCAGTAGAACCAATATTTTGGGGAGTAGATTTTCCTATATATGTTGGTAAAAATATTGCTAACTATGTTAAAAATTATTTTTTTGTTTATCAGCATAATAAAATTCTTGCAACTGATAATATCAAGCTTAAAGAAAAACTATTATCTATTGCATATTTAGAGAATGAAAATAATTTGTTAAGAGATAGATTAAACTTTACAGAAAAAGAAATTAAAGGTCATATTACAACAAGATTGTTTGCTAAGACAAATAATCAGAATCTGGCAATTATTTCAAAAGGAAAGAAGGATGATATCAAAATAGGTCAGGTAGTAACTGCTAAAAATAATTTGGTAGGCAGAGTAATAAAAACATCTAATTATCATTCATATATATTGCTAATTGATGATTTCTATTCAAGGATTCCTGTTTATAGCTCCATCAGTGATAATAAAGCAATCTTAACTGGGGAAAATAATAATTTTCTAAAATTAAAATATTTATCTAAAAAACATAATATAATAAATGAAGAAATAATATATACATCAGGTGATGGAAAAACTTATCCAAGAAACATACCAATAGGAGTAACATCAATAGATAAAGAAACTAGAGAAGTCATCGTAATTCCTTTTATTAATCCAAATAAAATGTCAGTAGTTACAATATTATTGCAGAAATAAATTTTATATTTGCAAGATATTAAAAAATATGTTACCATTAATAGATAAGGGCTTTTAAAAAAAAATGAATGAATGAATTAATTTAATGGTAAAAAAAATGAAAAAATTATCTATTATTATTACTTTGGTAATGTTTCTTGCTCTTTTCTCTAATTTTTCTTTTGCAGCTAAAAGAGAGTTTTTTGATCAAAATATTAAAGATAAAACAAATAAATCAGTAAATTCTAATGATAAAGCTATGCAGAAAGTGTATAAATTATTAAAAGAATATCAATTGGCAAAAGCTGATAAGGGTGATAGAGGGTATTATTTTGCTCTTGGTAATAGTTTTTATTATGGTACTTCAGGTATTAACTATGATACAAAGGATGGAAAGAGTTTTGCAACTACTTCTTCTGGGACAAGTATTAAATATGGAAGAAAATTTATCTATGAATATTTATATTTTTCTTCAGAAATAGGGTATCATGGAATTGGTTTATCTATATCTGACGCAGAAAGAGATAGAGTTAATATTCAAGACAAATATGGGATAGGTATTAATTTGGGAATTTATCTTAATGATAAATGGACATTTTATGGTTCTGCTGGTGCTGGATTACTTAATTATGAAATACTTTTTTATAATAAAGAAACTACATCTCCCATTACCAAAGATAGTTCAGTAAGAGAGACTGGTTATGAGGAATATTATTCTTTTGGTGGAGGGTTTAATTATAAGGTGGCAAAAAATTTATCTTTTGGGTTTGATTATAGTAATACAATATCGTTTGTTAAATCAGAATTTGAGGTACAATTAAGAGATAATAAGCAAGGAATAGTAGAATATGATCTAAACATTCATGCATTTACCTTTAGTCTAGGAATTCTGTTTTAATCAAACTAAATATAAACCACCATTAATATGTATATTTTGTCCAGTGATGTAATTTGCTTCGGAGCTGGCTAAAAATAAAGCTGTATTTGCAATATCGCTTGCTTCTCCCATTCTTTTGCTCGGGATGTTTTTTAAAATTGCCTCCATTTGTTGCTCATTCAACTTGTTTGTCATATCAGTTTTGATGAATCCTGGAGAAATAGAATTTGCAGTTATGTTTCTTGAGGCAATTTCTAAAGCAATTGATTTAGTTAAACCAATAATTCCTGCTTTAGAAGCACAATAATTTGCTTGTCCAGGGTTTCCTGAAGTTCCAACCACAGAAGAAATATTTATTATTCTACCATATCTTTTTTTCATCATTCCTTTAATAGTAGCTCTTATGATTTTAAAATTGGCTGATAAATTTACTTTTATTACATCATTCCATTCATCATCTTTCATTCTTACAAAGAGATTATCTTTAGTAATTCCTGCATTACATACTAAAATATCAATATTAATTAAAATATTACTTGCTAGAAAATCTGCTAGACTTTGATCATCAGATAAATCACATCTAATTGCAGAGCATTTATCTCCTAAATCATTTGCAACTTTATCAAGATTTTCTTGATTAGTTCCTGTGATAATTACTTCCGCTCCTGCTTCTATAAATTTTGTAGCGATTTCTTTACCAATTCCTCTTGAACCACCAGTTATTAAGGTCTTTTTTTCTGTTAAATTAAACATATTTTTTGAAATTAAGTTAGTTATACTATTACTAAAAAAACATATTATTATTATTATTTTTTTTTATCAAGCTTAGTTTTTCTCTTGTTTTTTCTCCTCCAATATTTGGGAGTAACAAATTTTCCTTGCCAGACTCCTAATTTTTGTTGTTTTGCAGAATTTTCTTCTTTTAGATATTCTGCTGATTTTCTGTTATATCTAATGGCCCAACCATATTCTATCATTAAAGAATTTATATCAATATTTTTTTCAATAAAACATTTTGATAAATATCTATTATAATAATCTTTTTTGATTATTTTGCAAAAAACTTTTTTATTGTGAGTAATAGTTTTTAAGAATCTCAAAGCTCTGATACCACATTTATATTGTTTTTTATTTTGATCAAAACATAATTGTTTATATTCAGGTGCATCAATACTGGCTAGTCTTATTTTGTAATTTTTAATTTCTAATGAATCACCATCGACAACTTCTTGAATTTTTCCAGAAATAATATAATTTTTTTTACTTAACTCTTTTGTTAAAAAAATATCTTTTTTGTTAAAAAAAATAATTATTACTATTATGCTCAAAAAGCAAAGCAACAAATATTTATTGAAATTATTACAAAATGGGATTTTCACTGCTAGAAACTTTAATAGTTATATTGATAATGGCAATTATTATATTACCAATAATGACTATAAAAAACATAGAACAAAATGCAAAACATTTATCTTTTATTAGTGAATTAGAAAAGATTAAGCAGGCTAATAATTCATTTAGAGAAAAATATCATTATTATGCTGGCGATTTTCCTTTTGCTAAAAAATTTTTTGGCACTAAATATAATGGCAATGGCGATAATAAAATTCATTATGACAAAAATGAGACAGGGGAGGGTGTTGAAACTTTATTTGCTTGGCAACATTTAGAAAAAGCAGAATTATATTTTCTGAGATTTCAGTTTGATGACAATATTTCTTCTCCAAAAATAAATCAAAATATGCCACAATCAAAATTTTTTGATTGTGGTTTTAGTATTGTTACCTATCAAGAATTATATAACAATGAAGCTATATTTAATACTAATACTAATTTTATTAAAATAGCAAAAAGAAATATTTCTTCAAGCCATGGAGTCCTAACTGCCCCCTGCATTTCAGCTAACACATTGCAAGATATTGATAACAAAATAGATGATTCTTTGCCTTATAGCGGTCAATTCTATGCTATAAAAAAGGAGGATGAAACGAAAGATGGAATATGTATTTGCAATAAAAAATATTGCTCTTCTAATAAAGAAGATTGCTTGGCTCAAATGATTTTTTAACTTGTGTGTTAGCTATGTTATGTTAATAATTATCAACAGCCTCATTTTATAACAATATAAATTTATTATGAATCAAAAAGACATCGAAGAAATATCAAATAAAAATTATAAAACATCTAATATAGGCAAGAATTTAGGAACTTTTCTGCTTGAAAAAGAAGTTATTACCAAAGATCAGCTAGAAGTAGCAAAAAAACAATTAAAAATTATAGGAGGTAATTCTTTAGGGAATATGTTGGTCTCTCTTGGTTCTATAACAGAAGAAGCTTTGGGAGAATCTATTGCAAATATGTCTGGTATAAAAAAATTAGATCAAACTAAAACAGAATTAGATGTTAGATTAATAAAAAAAATACCAAAACACATTGCCATAGAGCATAATATGATAGCAGTCTTTATTAGAAAAAAAAGAGTGATGATTGCGATTAATGATATTTATAATGTGATTGCTTTAGATATTGTAAAAAAATATTTTCCTGCAAATTTAGTTATAGAACCAATTTATGCTCCTAAGGCAGAAATTATAGAAATTATTAGTCAATATTATGAATATGAAATGTCAGTAGATGGTATTTTGAAAGAAATAGAAGATAATAAAGAAGGAATAACCAAAGAATTAGAAAATGGACAAAATTATAAAAATCCTATCATTAGATTAGTAGATTCTTTTTTAATAGATGCAGTTAGAAAAAAAGCATCTGATATTCACTTTGAGCCAGAAAAGAAATTTTTGAGAGTAAGGTATAGATTAGATGGAAGATTGAGGCAAGAAAAAGAGTTTCATATTGATTATTGGTCTGCTGTATTAGTTAGATTAAAAATTATGGCATCTATGAATATAGCAGAATCTAGAAACTCTCAAGATGGACATGCAACTTCTGTTGTTTTGGGAAGAGAAATAGATTTTCGTGTGGCTACTCAGCCTACTATTAATGGAGAAAATGTGGTAATGAGAATTTTGGATAAGAGTAATTCCTTAAGAAGCTTAGACAAATTAGGTTATAATCAGAATAATATAAAATTACTAAAAAAAATGCTAAAAAAACCAGAAGGTGTAATAATATTTACAGGACCTACTGGTAGTGGAAAAACCACTAGCCTATATTCTGTATTAAGTTATATCAACTCTATTGAAAAGAATATAATGACTTTGGAAGATCCAGTAGAATATGAACTTCCTTTAATTAGACAAACCTCTATTCAAAAAGGAAGTGTGTCTTTTGCAAGTGCAATCAAGTCTGTATTAAGACAAGACCCTGACATTATTTTTGTAGGAGAAATAAGGGATGTAGAATCTGCATCAATTACTATGAGAGCTGCTATGACAGGTCATCAAGTATTTACTACCTTACACACTAATAATGCAATTAGTGCAATTGCAAGATTAGTAGATATTGGAGTAGAGCCTTTTTTAATAGCTTCTTCTTTAATAGGCTGTGTTGCTCAAAGATTAATTAGGGTGCTATGTTTGAATTGTAAAAAGGCCAAAATAGCTAATTCTACAGAATGCAAAATTTTGGGTATAAAAAAAGATAGTAACTTTACGATTTATGAAAAAACAGGTTGCCTGGAATGTTCACACACAGGGTTTAAAGGAAGAGAATCTGTGGTGGAAATCATAATGATTTCAAATGAAATAAACAAACTAATTTCTGCTTCTGCATCAACGAGTAGTATTATTGAGCAGGCCAAAAAAGAGGGTATGAAATTAATGGATAATGATGTGGTAAATAAAATCAAAGCAGGAATAACCAGTTTAGGTGAAGCAATAGATACCATAGATATGACTAATAGATTTTAAAAATATGACAAATTATAACTATCAATCATTAAATCAAAAAGGAAAAATTATTAAAGGTTCGATGAATGCTAATAATATTGAAGATTTAGAGCAAAGACTGGAAGAAATAGGGTTAGAGATTATAAAATGTAAAGAAGATACAAAGTGGAATTTTTCTTTTAGGACAAAAATTACCACTAGGGATTTAATTCTTATTTGCACTCATTTTGAGCAATTGGATAAAGTAGGGATCTCAATTATAAAAATAATTTCTGATTTAAAAGATTCATCAGAAAATATAACATTGAAAGATTTGATGCAAGATGTTTTGGATTCGGTAAAAGCAGGTGATCTTTTGTCAGAAGCTTTTGCAAAACATCCAAAAATATTTGATGATGTTTTTGTTGGATTAGTTAATGCAGGAGAAAAAACTGGTAGTTTATCTCAATCTTTTAATTATTTGGCAGAGCATTTGAAATGGTCATCTGAAATTAAAAGACAAACCAAAAAAGCAATTAGATATCCTATTTTTTTAATTTGTGTATTATTTGTAGTTATTTTTGTAATGATGAATGTGGTAATTCCTAAATTATCAGAGTTTTTATTACAGCAAAATTTTGAATTACCATTCTATACTAATGCTTTAATATCTTCTTCTGAATTCTTTGTTAATCACTGGATCTGGATAGTTCTAGTTCCAATAATTATACTAATTTTGCACAAAATTATTATAAAAACAAATGAAAGTTATGAATTATTTTTTAATAGATTACTCTTGTCTTTGCCATTTCTTGGAAAGATTATGTTAAAATTAGACATTTCAAGATTTAGTCAGTTTTTTTTAATTACTTTCAAAAGTGGTATAGAAATAAGAGAATGTTTTTCTATTGTAGAAAAAGTTGTTAATAATAAGGTGATTAAAAAAATAATTGCAGAAATAAAAGATGATATATCAGAAGGAAAATCAATTAGTTTGGCGATAAAACAAGCAAATGTTTTTCCTAGCTTAGTGGTAAGAATGTTTGAGGTAGGAGAGGCAACAGGCAATATGCAAGAATCATTAGAGAATATAAAATTTTTTTATGATAAAGAGGTAAATGACGGGGTAGATGCTTTAGTAGGAATAATACAACCTGCTTTAACTATCATTATGGGAGCAGTGCTATTATGGATATCCCTAGCCGTATTCGGACCTTTATATTCTAGTTTTGGTAATATTAAATAGTGCTGGAGAGTTATTAACAATCTTGAAACAAACTACTAGAAGACTTTGTAAAATTAAAGAATTATTTGTTTGATCCTAGCAAACATTTCTTCAGGATCTTTTGCACTTACTAAATTATCTTTATTATGATTTATTTTATCTTTTAATCTAACTAAATAGAATCTGATTAGAGATAAAATACAAAAATATGGTAATAATTCTTTTTCTACTTTAGTTAATTTTCGTTGTTTTTGATAGCCATCTAATATAACTGAATAATTTTCTGCTAAAAACTTATTATTTTCATCAAAACACCAAGAGATAATGACGATAGCTAAATCAAAAATCAAATAATCATAGCAAGAATAATAAAAATCTATAATTCCTGAAATTTGTTGCTCTTTATTAAAAAAAACATTATCAGGGAATAAATCATAATGAATAATTCCTTTTTCTAACTGAGAAAATCCTACTTTCTGTAAAAAATTATCAAAAAAGTTATTGATAATGTTTTTTCTTTTAATATCAATGTGCTTTTCTAAAGTAAAAAACAAGTTTTTTATTTTTTCTAAATCAACAGGATTTTTTCTTTTTTCTAAAAAGCTTTTTTGTAAGGATATGTGTATTTCTGCCAAATTCTCTGCAATATCAGAACAAAATCTTTGGGGAATGTTGTTTTCTATTGGTTTTCCATTTAAAAAAGAACTAATAATTCCTTTTTTATTTTTATAATTAAATAAAAAACCATTTTTTCCTTGAAAAACCTCGCTTGAAAAAAAATGATTCTTTTTAGATAAAAAATTCATTAATTTTGTAAAAAATAACAAATCTTGCTCAGTCTCGTCTTTTTCAAAGATAGTTAAAATATATTTGTTTTTATTCGTAACAATTAAATAATTACTATTTGAAACTCCTTCCTCTATTTCTTGATAAGTTTCTAATTCTCCTAAAAAACTATAATCTTCTAAAATATTATTAATATCTTCTTTAGAAAAATGAGTAAAAACTGCCATCTTTTTTTTAATTACTACTGATAAAACACCGCTTACTTTACACAATCGTATCTCGTCTATTATTTAATCTTTTTTTAAAAAATTAAAATTCAAACTAGAAAGAATAAATCCTACAAATCAATTTTGTTTTAGTATATAGCTATAATAGCAAGTGCTATAAACCCTGCACCTGTGCTATAAATTATTGTTTGCATTAATTCATTTAAAGGTGAAATAAAATATGGAGGTAATATAAAAATTGCTACTGAACTAATTATAAAGAACAAAAATAGAATGATTTTTTTTGCCAAAGGAGGTATTGTCTTTTTGATTTTAACTTTTTTATTATCTTCAATTTTCTTTTTGACTTCTTCCTTTATCTCAAATTCTTGTTCTTTTTCAATCATATCGTCTAACTCTATATCATCATCATTTGCAAATTGATTAGTGTCAGTTTCTTCTTGCTTATCATCGTTAGCATGTGTTTCGTCAGTTCGAGATGGGTCTTTTTCTTCCGTTGTTATAGCAGAGTTTTTGTTTGTTATGATTTTATCCTCACTTTCTTGCTTTTCTAGTTGAGCAATTATTTCATTACCTCTATCTTTTTTCACAATAGGATCTGTTTCTTTAATATATATACTTTCATTATCAGCATCTTCAACAAAATATATATTTTTTTCTTCCTCTTCCTCTTCCTCTTCTTCTTGGTGATTATTTTTCTTCTCTTTTCTGTATTGATTGTATAAGTTATTTATCATAGAGAGTTTTTAAGTAAATTAATAAAAGATAGAATAAATAAATTTTTATTAATAACAATTAAAATTTATAACCTATTTTAAGATTTATAATGTTTTCTTTAATGTCTGTAAAATTAGTCACACTATTTAGATTCCCTTGCTCAATTCCAGTTGCTAATCTATTGTCAATTTCAAGGTATTGATAGGCTAAAGAAATTATAAACCTTTCTTTGACAGTTATATTATATTGAGCTAGGTATTTTAGTTCATTGCCTCCTTGATAAATATTATTATGATTGTCGCTATAAGTCCCTTTTATTAGTTTATTTATGGCAAAATCAAGTGAATTATAATCACTTAATTTTAGCTGGAATTCATAACCATAAGTAAAATCTGTTCTAGCATCAAAAGTAGTTTTGCTATTGTCATTGTTTTTAACCTCTCTATCTTCTAAATAAATAGTATTAAAAACTATTTTATGAGAATAAAAACTGCCTCGATGTTGACCAAAAGAAAAACCGAATTGATATAAATTATTTCCTGATGAAATTGATTCTTTAGATTCAAAACTTGTTCCATCTAACTTAATCCCATTTTGAGTTTTATTAACATTAGAATCAATGTTTTCTGCATTTTGAAATTTTGGAGAATATGCAAATTTTAAATCAAAAAACATTTTTTTTTGAGGAATTCTATAATTAAAAATAAAATTAGGATTAGAAAACCCCTCATCTTGAAAATTAATATCTATATTATTTGTTTGAGATGTTTGCTCTATATCTTTTTTTAGATAAGAGATTTCAGTAATAACAGAGAAATTATCACTCACTCCATAATTAAAAGATTCTGTTATAGAATGAGTTTTAATTTTGGTATTAGATTCTTTGTATTTTTTTGTTCCTTGATAAAAATCAGTCCAAGCATAAATAGAGTTTTTTTCAGGCTTAAAAAACAAATCATCTATTCTAGCAAAAGCAGAGTTTGCACCAAACAAAACAAAAGAAAATAATAAGATATAATTTTTCATTTTATTATTTTTATAAATTATCTTCTATAAAATTCCAATTAATTAAATTATTTAAAAATACATCTATATATTTAGGTCTAGCATTTCTAAAATCTATGTAATATGCATGTTCCCATACATCCATAGCTAAAAGTGGTTTTTTACCATCTGTTATTGGGTTTGCCGCATTACCAGTTTTGATTATTTCTAGCTTATCAGCATTTTTTACTAACCATACCCAACCACTACCAAATTGAGTTGCTCCTGCTGTGGCAAATTGTTCTTTGAAATTTTCAACAGAACCAAAATTGTTATTTAATAAGTCAGTTAAATTGCTAGATGGGTTTCCTCCTCCATTTGCTTTCATTGATTTAAAATAAAATGTATGATTCCAAATTTGCGAAACATTATTAAAAATACCTGCTTTATCAGTTTGGTTTGCAGTGTCTTTCATAATTTCTTCTTCACTCATATTTTCATATTTTGTGCCATCAATCAATTTATTACCATTAGTAACATAGGCTTGATGGTGTTTTAAGTGATGATATTCTAGTGTTTCTTTGGATATATGTGGTGCTAGGGCATCTAGTTCATAAGGTAGTTTTGGTAATGTTAAAGTCATTTTGCTTTGTAATTTAGTTAATTTAAGTATATTTATATTTTAAAAGCTTTTATAAATCCACTATAAAAAACAAAAAATATGAAATTTTCTTATATAAAAGATAAATTTGTTTTAGAGCAAGATGCAGTTATCTCTATTAAAGATAGAGGATTTAGATTTGCAGATAGTGTTTTTGAAACTATAAAAATAAAAAATTTTCTGTTACTAGATTTTTCTCTTCACTTAAAAAGATTAAAACAAGGACTTAAAGACTATAAAATCATTTTTTTAGAGATTAATAATTTAGAAAAATTATCTTTAGAATTAATTAAAAGAAATAAGCAAAAAGAGGGTTTTTTAAGAATTACCATAACTAGAGGGGAGGGTAGTGTTGGTTACAAAGCAAAAAAAAATATTATAGCTAATTTAATAATTGAAACTGAAAATTTAAGAAAAATAAGTGACTCACCTTTTTTTTTATTTCTTTCTTCATATCAAAAAATCTCTAAAAAATCTTTACCGACTCATAATAAATTAAGCCAGTCAATGAATTCTATTTTATCAGTAATGGAGGCTAAAGAAAATGATTGTGATGATGCTTTACTGATTAACCAAGAAAATAACATTTGCGAGACTAGCTGTGCAAATTTTTTTGCTATAAAAGATAATAAAATTTACACCCCACCATTAACAGACAGTTTAGTGGCTGGAATTGTTAGGCAAAAATTATTAAAAAAATATTTTATCATCGAAAAATCAATTTCTTTGAATGAGTTAAAAAAATACCAATTAATTTTCATTAGTAATATTTCTTTAGATATTAAAGAGATAAAAGAAATCAAAAGTAATTCTGGCTTGATTTGGCAAAAAAACCAGCAAAAAAATCTAGCTTTTATGCTAGAAAAAAATGCCAAATAATCGAAGATAAAAAACTTAAAAATACTTTTTATACTATTTTAGCTTTATAATTGACCTATAGCCAAAAAGATGTTTAGTAGAAATTGTTTTTTTTAATTATTTGTTAGCCATAGCTAACAGATAATTAAAAAAAGCAATTTATGCTGAGCAGATTGAAGGCTATAGGTCAATTATAAAACTAAAATAGTATTATTACTTAATTAACTTGCCACTCAAAATAATGTCTTTATGTTACATACAAACTATATGTCAAAAAAAATCTTTTCCTTGTTTTTTATTTTTATCTTAGTTACTAATTGTAGCAATAGGGATAATATTGCAATTTTGCAAAAAGGAGATATTAACCTTTCTTGCGAGCAATTAAAAACAGAAATTAATCAAGTAGATAAAAAATTAAAAAAAGCTAAATTTTCAAAAAGAAATAAAAAAGTAAAAAACTGGCTTTCTGTTTTATTAACACCATTTACAGCATTTTTATCATTGATATTTTTAGATGCTAGCGATAAACAAAAAGAAGAAATAGGGTTTTATAATAAACGAAGAGTCCATCTGATAGAATTAAAAGAAAACAAACCTTGTTTGTAATAGGATAAAGAATTAGCAACAGTCCTATAATTTGTTTTAGTATAAAAGTCTTATATTGACTTTTTGTAAAATTATTGTTAGAAAAAGTAAGAGGGATTTTATCAGCAGTAATTTATTGTGAAAAAGCTGCTCTTATACTATTTTAGCTTTATAATTGACCTATAGCCAAAAAGATGTTTAGTAGAAATTGTTTTTTTTAATTATTTGTTAGCCATAGCTAACAGATAATTAAAAAAAGCAATTTATGCTGAGCAGATTGAAGGCTATAGGTCAATTATAAAACTAAAATAGTATTACAATAAAAATATATAAATAACCCCTATGTCTGTTTCAAATCAAGAACTTAGCAATGCTATTAGAATTTTATCTATGGATGCAGTGGAGAAGGCAAAGTCAGGACATCCTGGAATGCCTCTTGGTTTTGCAGATGTTGCCACTGTTTTATATAAAGATTTTTTAAAATTTAGTAGCAATAATCCTGATTGGGCAAATAGAGACAGATTTATTTTATCAGCAGGACATGGATCTATGCTTATTTATTCTTTATTATATCTAACAGGATATAAAGATATTAACTTAGCAGACATTAAAAATTTCAGACAAATGTGGGCTAAAACAGCAGGTCATCCAGAAGTAGAAATGCTAGAAGGAATAGAAACTACCACAGGTCCTTTAGGGCAAGGAATTGCTAATGCAGTAGGAATGGCTCTTGCTGAGAGAATGCAAAATGCTAGATTTCCAGATTTAATTGATCACAATATTTATGCAGTAGTAGGAGATGGTTGCTTGATGGAAGGTATTAGCAGTGAAGCTATATCTTTTGCAGGTCATTTAAAATTAAGTAAATTGATTGTGTTATTTGATGATAATGATATTTCTATTGATGGATCTACTAATCTTACTACTTCAGAAAATTATGCAAAAAGATTTGATGCTTGTGGGTGGGATGTTTTTGCAGTAGATGGTCATAATCCTGTCGAAATAGCAGATGCTTTAAATAAGGCAAAAAAGAGCAAAAAACCTAGTTTTATTGCTTGCAAAACAACAATTGCCTTTGGTTCTCCTAACAAATCAGGAACTTCTGGTTCTCATGGTTCTCCTTTGGGAAAAGAAGAAATAATCTTGACAAAAAAACAATTAAATTGTCCTGAAGGTGAGTTTGAAATAGCAGAAAGAGTTTTTCAAGAATGGCAAAAAATTGGCAAAAAAAATGATTTTTTATATCAGGAATGGCAAAAAAAATTAGAAAAATCAGAGCATAAAGAAGAATTTTTAAGATTAAAAAATGCTGAATTACCTAAAAATAACTGGGAAAATGAATTAGAAAAATTTAAAGAAAATTTAGTAAAAGAGCAAAAAAGTGAAGCTACTAGAAAATCATCAGGAAATGTTTTGGAAGTGCTAACAAAATATATCCCAGAATTAATAGGTGGTTCTGCTGATTTAACTGGATCAGTCAATACCAGAGCCAAAGATTTTGAGTCTCTTACTAGTAAAAATTTTCTCGGTAGATATATCCATTATGGCATAAGAGAGCATTCTATGGCTGCAATTATGAATGGTATGGCATTATATGGCTCTATAATTCCATATTCAGGAACTTTTTTAGTGTTTAGTGATTATATGAGACCTGCAATTAGATTATCTAGCTTAATGCAACAAAGAGTGATTTATGTTTTGACTCATGATTCAATTGGTTTAGGAGAGGATGGTCCTACTCATCAACCAGTTGAGCATTTAGATAGTTTAAGGTTAATTCCTAACTTATTGGTTTTAAGACCTTGCGATGCTTATGAGACAGCCGAATGTTGGCAGATTGCTTTAAAAAACAAAAAAAGACCTACTATTTTGAGTTTAACTAGACAAAATTTAGAATTTGCTACAAAAAAATACAGAAAAGAGAATTTATCAGAAAAAGGGGCATATATTATAGCAAAAGAAGAAAATAAGCTATTTGCAATAATTATAGCAACTGGTTCTGAGGTGGAAATTGCCATAAAAGCACAAAAAGAGCTAGAAAAAGATGGATTTGGGATTAGAATTGTTTCAATGGTATCAGTAGAATTGTTTGAAGAGCAAGAAAAATCTTATAAAAAAGAGATTTTAGCGAATAATATTGTCTCAATTATAGCAATTGAAGCAAGCACTGGACAAGCATTATTAAAATATGCAAATGAGGTAGTGGCAATGAAAAGCTTTGGTGCTTCAGCTCCTGCTAAAGACTTATATAAGTATTTTGAAATTACTAGCAATAAATTGATTGCAATAATCAAAAAATTGTGATACAATGGTGTTACTAAAAATTTTAACAAAACAACCTGTATTGCTTATGATAAAAAATATATTTTATATTACATTACTTACATTAATCTCTTTTCCTTCTTTTGCCAAAACAAAAGAAGTAGCTTTTAGTGATTGGCTGGTATCTTGCAAAAAAAACAGTTATAATAATAAAAATGATTGTTTTATAGGCACTGCTTTTCAAGATGAAAAAGGTAATGGAGCTATAATTTTTACTAAACATTACTTAGCAGTATCTCACGATGAAATAAATTTATCTTATGGAGTAGAGTTTGAAGTAGATAAAGAAGGAAAAGTCCCTTCTTATATGAATACAGGATTAAACTCCTTTTTTAAAAATGATGACAGAAAAACTTTATTATCTCAAATGGAAAAAGGAAATTTTTTAGAAATAAACATTAGAAATAATACTATTATTACCAAATCATTACTTGGTTTCAATAAAGCCTATAATTTTTATATTAAGCAATTGGAAGGTAATATATAAAAAAGATTAAGGAGAACATTAAGAATTATTATATAAATAAAAAAATTGCAGTTAGGATTTAATATATTATTTCAAGATTTATATAACTTATATAGTTTAGAAAAATTAGATAAGATTTTTTGTGCATTTTTGTTAAAAAATAATCAAGAAATTTATCAAAAATTAAAAAAAGCAAGAGCAGGGGAGGTAGAAGATGAAAGTGAGTTGATTATTGAAATAGCTCCTTATTTAGAAGAATTCATAATCACAAAATTATTTCTTTTAGCAAAAGAATTAAAAACAATTAGAAAGAAAACCACGAATTTAGACAATTTTTTTAAAGCAAAAAGATTATTTGTGCAAAGAAAGGTAGCTAAAAAATACCAATTAGCAGAAATTAAATTATTTGATATAAAAGAGATTAGCAAAAAAATAGCTGTTATTTTAGGAGATTATTATTTTAGTGAAGAGGTTTTTGCAGATTATATTTGTCAAAAATTGGATGAAAAGCAAGATATTGCCGAAGAATTTTATCAATATAGTGCTTATCAAATTTTTATTGATGAAAAACAATCTTATTTATTTCAAATTCCTAAAAAAAACCAAGAAATAGTAGAAAATTTTGAAAAAAAAGATAATGTTATAAAAGCAAAGCTAAAGAATATTAAAAAAAGAGAGGGATTTTCTTTAACAGAAGAAGCTCCTGATTTAAAAAAATCATTATCAGAAGCAAATTATTGTATTATTTGTCATAAACAAAACAAAGATTCTTGCTCAAAAGGACTTTTTGATAAAGAAAAAAAATTTAAAATATCAGAGGAAAACATAGAATTATCTGGTTGTCCGTTAGAAGAAAAAATATCAGAAATGAATTTTTTAAGAAGTAAAGGCTATGTTTTAGGAGGTTTGGCTACTGCTATGATTGATAATCCTTTACTTGCCTTGACTGGAAAAAGAATCTGTAATGATTGTACACAATCTTGCATTTATCAAAAGCAAGAAGCGGTTGATATTCCTGCCATTGAAAGCCAAGTTTTGGATGAAATATTATCTATAAATTATGGTTTTGAGATTTATTCTCTTTTAACTAGATGGAATCCTTTGAATTTAAAAAGATTTTTACCAAGAAAAAATAGTAATTATAAAATTCTAATCGTAGGAACTGGACCTTCTGGAATAAATTTAGCTCATCATTTATTGCAAGAAGGGCATATTGTGGTAGCTATTGATGGTTTAAAAATAGAGCCATCAAAACATTTTTTTCAACCCATAAAAAATATAAAAAAAGATTTTTTTGAAAATTTAGATAAAAGAAAAGCAGATGGTTTTGGAGGAGTAGCAGAATATGGTATTACTGTTAGATGGAATAAAAATTATCTCAATGTTATAAGATTAATTTTAGAACGAAATGTTAATTTTAGATTATTTGGCGGGGTAAGGTTTGGTAGTCAAATAAATAAAGAAATTGCTTTCAAAGAATTGGGTTTTGATCATATTGCTTTATGTGCAGGGGCTGGCAGTCCAACAATTATTCCAATAAAAAACAATCTTTCTAAAGGGGTGAGAAAAGCATCAGATTTTTTGATGAATTTACAAGCAGGAGGAGCTTTTAGAGAAAATTCTCTTAGTAATTTGCAAATTAGAATGCCTGTCATTGTTATTGGGGGTGGATTAACTGCAATTGACACGGCAACAGAAGCTCTTGCTTATTATCCAAGACAAATAAAAAAATTTGCTAAATTATATCAAGATTTAGTAAAGAAATATGGAAAAATAGAAGTAGAAAAAGAGTGGCAAAAAGAGGATAGAGAAATAGCAGAAGAGTTTTTGGCTCATTATCGTCAATTAGAGCAAGAAAATCAAAAAAAAGAACCTAATATTTTGGCTTTAATGAATAAATGGGGAGGGGTGAAAATTTTATATAGAAAAAGCTTGGAAGAAAGTCCTGCTTATAGATTAAATAAAGAAGAAGTCCAAAAGGCTTTTGCTGAAGGGATTCAGTTTTATGAAAATATTACTCCTAGTGAAGTTAAGTTAGATAAATATAGTTCTGCAGAATTTTTGTCAGTAAAATCTCTGTTGCAAGAATCTAGTTTGCATTTTAGAGCAAGAATGATTTTAGTAGCAGCTGGAACAAAGCCTAATGTGATTTTAGCAAAAGAGGATGAGGATATAAAAGAAGATTATTATTTTAAAGCTATAAATAATAAGGGTAAAATTATTGAATTAACTACAAAAAAAAATAATATATTTGTTTATTTTAGCAAAGATAAAAAAGCTATTAGTTTTTTTGGAGATATGCATCCTTCATATAGTGGTAATGTGGTTAAAGCTATGGCATCTGCTAAAAATGGCTATCCATTAATTACTCAAACATTAAAAAACATTAATTCTCAAGATAATAAAGAGGAGTTTTTTAGAAATTTAGAAAAAAATCTTTTAGCAGAAATTGTTGAGATAAAAAGATTAACCCCAACAATCATAGAAATTATAATATTAGCCCCTCTTGCCAGTAAAAAATTTTTACCTGGACAATTTTATAAATTGCAGAATTATGAGATAAATGCTAAGAAAAAAGATGATTATATTTTGGCAATGGAAAATATTGCCTTAACAGGTGCTTCAGTTGATAAGGAAAAAGGAACAATTAGTTTAATTGCTTTAGAAATGGGAGGTTCATCTAATTTATGCAAAAACCTTAAAAAGGGAGAGCAAGTTATGTTGATGGGTCCTACTGGTGAGGCAACAAAAATATATAAAAACAAAAATATTATGCTAGTAGGAGGAGGATTAGGAAATGCAGTATTATTTTCTATTGGTCAGGCATTTAAACAAGCAGGGAGTAAAGTTTTATATTTTGCAGGATATAAGCAAAATATTGATAGGTATAAAATAGAAGAAATTGAAAAAGCTAGTGATATTATTGTTTGGGCTTGTGATGAAAAAAGTGATATTTCTATCACCAGGAAACAAGATAGAGTTTTTGATGGTAATATTATTGATGCAATTGAATCTTATGGCAGGAAAAAAAATAATGATATAAAATTAGAAGAAATAGATCATATTATCGCAATAGGGAGTGATGGAATGATGAAAGCTATGCAAAATGCCAAGAACAATATATTAAAAGAATATTTTAAACAGAAAAATCCAACAGCAATAGCCAGTATAAACTCACCAATGCAATGTATGATGAAAGAAATATGTGCATCTTGTTTGCAAAAACATATTGATGATGATGGTAATGAATATTTTGTTTATTCTTGTTTTAATCAAGATCAAAATATGGATAAAGTAGATTTTAGTCACTTAAGAAACAGATTGTCGCAAAACTCATTATCTGAAAAATTGGTAAAATTAAAATTATTTGACTAAATTATATAAGAATGTTAATTATATTTTCTTATAAAATTAATATTAAAAAAAAATGAATAAAAAATCATATTATGTAAATGAAGCGATTTATCAAGCATCAACAATTTGTTTTGATAAAATGGAAGATATAAAGGAGGCTAAAAGAGTCTATGCAAGATCTGGGACAGAGACCAATGATGCATTAGAGAAAAAAATAGCAGAATTAGAAAATGGTTATAATAGTATTTTGTTGCCTTCTGGTGGATCTGCTGTTAGCACTTGTTTGCTTTCTTTGTTAAAAACAGGAGATCACATTATTTTAAGTGATGCTTTATATGGACCAACTTATGATTTTGCTAATCATATTTTAAAAAAATATAATGTAGAAGTTAGTTATTTTGATTGCATGGAAGGAAAAAACATCAATGATTTAGTCCAAGATAACACTAAGGTAATTTATTTAGAAACTCCTGCATCAATTACCTATGAAATTCAAGATTTAGCAGAAATTGTTGAAATAGCTAAAAAAAACAATATTATTACAGTAATAGATAATAGTTATGGTATATCTTTATTTAAACCATTAGATTTAGGAATTGATATTTCTTTAATATCATTATCAAAATATGTTTCTGGTCATTCTGATATTATTTCAGGAGCTATTACTATAAACAATAAAGAATTATACCATAAATTTTATCAAGAGGCTTATTATTTTTGCAATAGATTAAGCCCTCAAGATTGTTATTTGATTTTACGAGGAATTAAAACTTTAAAATTAAGATTAAAAGAACATCAAGAAAACACTCTTATTATTGCAAAATTTTTGGAAGAAAGAAAAGATATAGAGAAGGTTATTTATCCTTTACTAGATTCTTTTCCTCAAAAAGAAAAATATCAGAAATATTTTAATAATAAGGCAACGGGATTAATTACTATTTCATTTAAAAAAGATATATCTATTAAACAAATAGAAAAATTTTTAGATAATTTAACAACCTTTCCCCTTGGTTTTTCTTGGGGAGGGACAAATAATATAGCTATGATTTATAAAAATCTGACTAAGAAACAAAATGAAATTCATAATATAAAAAAGCAACCTTTAATTAGACTTCATATTGGTATTAATGATGTTTCAGAAACTCAAAAAGATTTGGAGCAGGCTTTGAATAAATTGCCAGACTCTTGATAAACTATCTTTACTTTAATTTATAAAACACAAAAAAATGCTAGCAATAATAGGAGGCACTGGTCTTTATCAAATAGATAAATTAGAAATTATTACAGAACATCAAGTTAATACTCCTTTTGGTTTACCATCTGATAAGATTATTGAAGGGAAACTAAACAATAAAACTCTATTTTTTTTACCTAGGCACGGAAAAAATCATAGTTTATTGCCTAGTGAAATAAATTTATAGGGCAAATATTTTTGCTCTAAAATCTTTGGGAGTTACAAAAGTAATTAGTATCTCAGCTTGTGGAAGTCTAAGGGAAGAAATAAAAAGAGGAGATTTAGTTATAGCTAATCAATATTTAGATTATACCAAGGGACAAAGAAAATATAGTTTTTTTGGAGAAGGATTAGTAGCTCATATTTCTACGGCAGATCCCACTTGTCCTAATCTAACAGATAATATTTTATCTGTAGTAAAGAAATTAACTTTACCAATTCATTCAAAAAAAACTTATGTAGCGGTAGAGGGTCCAAGACTTGGGACTAGAGCAGAGAGTAATTTATTTAGAAAAATGGATTGTGATATTGTTGGTATGACGAATGTTCCTGAGGTATTTTTGGCAAGAGAAGCTCAAATTAGTTATATAACAATTGCTATTGTAACAGATTATGATTGTTTTAAAGAAGGAGATTCAACGAATGTTGCTGAAATTATTAAAACATATCAGGAAAATATTATAAATATTTTGAAAATTATTGAAGAAATATCAAAAATTGATTTATCTGACAGTCCTGATTTATGTAGAAAATCATTATTAGGAAATGTTATTACCAAACAAGAATTATGGACAAAAAAGCAACAAGAAATTTTAAAAATTTTGCAATCATAGTTCCTGTGGGTAATAATGAAACAGAACATATTTTTTTAAAAAAACAATTAGAAAAATTATGTTTTGGAGCAGAAATAATTTTTTCAAAAGCACAAATTAGGACAGAAGCTCTTAATATTCCTGCTGTCAAAACTTCTAAAAGAAATCTGTGGTTTTTGCATAGCGATAGCAAAATATCAAAGGATAATATTGATGCAATACCAGAAAAAATTGAAAATAAATTATATTATTTTAAATTAAAATATGATGGTCATTTTTTAATGAAATTAAATAGTTTTGGAGCAAATTTTTAGATCAAAATATCTAAAATCTCCTTTTGGTGACCAAGGATTTATTATTAAAAAGGATGTTTTTATAAAATTAGGAAAATATCAAAAAGATTTAGCTTATGGAGAAGATCATATGCTAGTAAGAAAAAGCTTAAAAAATAATATAAAACTAGAAGAACTTAACAGTTATTTAATATCCAGTTCAAGAAAATATCAAAAAAATGGCTGGTTAAAAACTACTTTTTTGCACAATATTTTGTGGTTATGGCAATATTTCAAAAGTTTTAATAGGTGATAGATTTAATTTTTTTTGCTATTTTGTCTAAACTAGGGCAATTTTTTTCTAAGAATAATTTGTTTCTTTTAAAAAGAATATTTCTTAATTTTTTATTCATCAAAAGTTCTTTTATATTATTTTCTAATTCTTGAGTAGTTTCTACTTTAATTACTGATTTTTCTTTGATTAAATCATTGTAGAGATTACGAAAATTATGGATATTAGAACCAGTTATAACTATATTGTCTAATTTTATTGCTTCAACTGGATTATGGCCACCAATATTTGCAATTGAACCACCAATAAAAGATATTTTGCTAAGAGCATAAAACAACCCTAATTCTCCAATTGTATCTACTAAATAAATATCTGTGCTTTTTCTGATTCTTTCTTTTCTGCTATGAAGAGCAAATTCTAGATTTTTTTCTTTTAATATTTTAATAACTTCTTCTGCTCTTTGTGGATGTCTAGGTACTATTATAGTAAGTAAATTACTAAAAAAATTTTTTTTTAAATTTTTGTGAATATCTGCTATTATATCTTCTTCTTTTTTATGAGTGCTTGCTCCTAAAAAAATCTTTCTATCAGTTAAATCATTGTTTAATTTTTTAAAATTATCTTGATTAAAAGGTAATTCTTTTGCTGATAATTTTAAATTACCTAAATAAATGACTTTGTTTTTTAAAACTCTTAGTCTTTTTAATCTATCAAGAGATTGCTTAGATTCTGGTAAAATTAAAGAGAATTTTTTAAATAATATTGGAGCTAAATTTCTAAAAATATATTTTTTAAAAAAAGATTTCTTGTCAGAAATTCTGGCATTTAACAAAATCAGAGGAATGTTTTTTTTGTAAGTTTCGTTAATTAAATTTGGCCATAATTCAGATTCTATAAAAATAGCTTTTTGAGGTTTAAAATATTCTAAAAAACTTTTAACATATTTTCTTTTATCTAAAGGGCAAAATTGATGAATTATATTTGGATTTTTGTCTGTAAGTTTTTCTTTTGCAATAATGGAAGAAGTTTTTGTTGAGCTAGTAATTAAAATTTTCTCTTCTTTTGCCATTAGCAGAATTAAATCTATAACAGACATTAATTCTCCAACAGACACTGTATGAAACCATATTGGTTTTTTCTGTGTTGTTTTAATATTATATTTTCCTAATTTCTCATTAAATCTTTCTATGTTTTCTTTACCATTTTTCTTTCTTAAATAAAATAATATAAAAAATATAGGAGTAAGAATAATTAATAGAAGATTATAAATTTTAAACATCTTTTTTCTTTTTTTCTTTTCCTATTTTAATCTTTTTGTAAGAAAATGTTGCATCTAATGCAAAGGTCATTCCATTTAAAGTTTTTTCTAAAAACTTTCTTTGTTTTTCTATTTCTTCTTTGCTAGATTTTTTAGGTATTTTTATTGGTTCTGCAATCTGAATTTTGATATGATTAAAAAATTTAGGTAGCATAAAACTATCCCAGCTATTTAAAAATCTTGCTTTTTTGACACTATAACTAATAGGAATGATACTAGCTTCTGTTAATCTTGCTATGTCAATTATAGTACCTCCTACCTGCATATTAGGACCTCTTGGTCCATCTGGAGAAATACATAAATGAGTGTTTTTCTTTTTTAATATTTTTAATATTTTCTTAATAGCATTTACCCCACCTTTGTTTGAAGAACCATAAATTATTTTTGAACCAAATAAATTAACAAATTTTCCTACCATTCTGCCATCTTTATGAAGAGAAGCTATGGAGTAAACAGAATGTGATTTTTCATTATAAGATTGTAAATAATGTGGTAATAATATGAGCCTGCCATGCCAAAATGCAAATATTATATTATTACTAGGAGAATTTTTTGCATCTAAAAGATATTTTGATCCCAATATTTCTGTTTTGGAAGATATAATTATTAATTTTATGTAAAAATAAATAACATAAGCTATTAAATATTGAATAAAAGATGATTTTGCTATCTTTTTTAAAAACATATGAAAAATTTATGATTTGTTTTTGTTGCAAATGAGATTATTAATCTATTTAGACAAGAAATACAAGAGAGAAAATTTTATTGTTAATTTTTCTTTTTTAGAAGCAAATATACTTTTTGAATTTAAAAGTACTGAAACAACAAAAAAAAATTGACAATAAAGAGCTATTTTAGTATTGATGAGTGTCTGATTATAAAAAAATTGTATATGTTTTGCTTTAAACTATAAAAAAAATGACAAAAAATTTAGTAAGTATCATTATGGGGAGTCAGTCTGATTTTAAGACTATGGCTCACTCACAAGAAATTTTAGAAAAATTGCAAATTCCTTGTGAAATAAAAATTATATCTGCACACAGAACTCCAGAAAGATTATTTGAATATGCAAAAAAGGCTAAGAAAAGGGGGGTTGAGGTGATTATTGCAGGAGCAGGTGGAGCTGCTCATTTACCAGGAATGGTTGCATCACTTACCAGTCTACCAGTTTTGGGGGTGCCAATAAAAAGCAAGGCATTAAAAGGAATGGATAGCTTGTTTTCTATTGTGCAAATGCCAGCAGGTGTTCCTGTTGCTACCTTTGCCATAGGTGAAGCAGGGGCAAAGAATGCCGCAATTTTTTCAGCATCTATTCTGGCAAATTATCATAAAAACATTGCAGATAATTTAGATGATTTTAGAAAAGAGCAAACTAGAGATATTGCTTTTGAACCAGAAAAATTATAATTATTTTTGATAAAAAATGATAAATAATAATTTTTCTAAAGAAAAAGATGTTTTGGGTATAATTGGAGCAGGGCAACTGGCAATGATGATGTGCCAAGAGGCAAAAAAATTAGGCTATAAAATTTGTGTTTTTTCTGATAAAGAAGATTCTCCTGCTTTTGATGTTGCATATTCCTATATCAAAGGGGATTATGATGATTTTGATAAAATTGATCAGTTTATTAAAAAAATTTCAGTAGCTACTTTAGAATTTGAGAATATTCCAGCTAAAACTTTAGAATATATAGAACAGAAAATATCAGTTTATCCAAATAGTAAGGCTTTGGAAATAAGTCAAGATAGGTTTTTGGAAAAAAAATTTTTGAATAATTTATCAATTAAAACTACTAAATATCAATTGATAGAAAATTTTTTAAATTTAGAAAAAGAAATAAAAAATTTTGAATTTGAATCAATTTTAAAAACTTGTAAATTTGGTTATGACGGTAAAGGGCAATTTGTGATTGATGAGCAAAAAGATTTGTTAGGGTTAGAAAATATTTTTGCTAATAATCATAAATTTTTGTTAGAGAAAAAAATAAAATTTGATCGAGAATTATCAATTATTGTAGCTAGAGATATTTATAAAAATATAGTTTATTATCCATTGGTAGAAAATATTCATAAAAATGGTATTTTGGACAAAACTATTTTTCCTGCTAAAAATATAGATAATTTATCAGAAAAAACTCACAAAATAGCAGATCTAATTTTAGAAAAACTAGATTATGTTGGAGTTCTTGCTATAGAATTTTTTCAAAAAGATGAGGAGTTATTAGTCAATGAATTTGCTCCAAGACCTCACAATAGTGGTCATTATAGTTTGGATAGCTGTTCTGTGTCTCAATTTTTGCAATCAGTAAATATTGCTGTTGGAGGGGAGGCAGAAAACCCTCAATTATTAGCAAAAGGCTATATGCAGAATTTAATTGGATATGACATAAATAAAATAGTTAGATTAAAAAAGAAGTCCAATATTATTATTCATAATTATCATAAAAAAACAATAAAAGAGGGCAGAAAAATGGGGCATTTTATTGAATTACAAGATGAATAAATACTTAATTTTTTCTATTATCTTTTGCACTTTATCTACAAATTCTTTGGCAAGACCTGTCTCATATTCTGGTGGAACAACTGTTATGCAAAGAAATGAAGAGACTAAAAATTCTCTTCATATTCATTATTCTCCAAGTTATAAATATTCAGTAGGTTATAGAGGGGAATATATTAGAAAAAATAAAATCTCTTTGAATGGGTTGCAATTAAATAATTTATTAAAAAGATGGAATAAAAAAAACTCTCAAGGAAATTTATATTTAAAATCAAATATTGGTAATGCTCAAAAATCAGGTAATAATGATATTTATGGTTTTGTTGGTTTTTCTGCTGATTTTGAAACTAGAAGATATTTTGTTTCATATGAAAATAGATATTATAAATCAGATAAAAATATAATTAATCAATTTGAGCAAAATGCTAGAATTGGAATAGCACCTTATATAGCAAATTATGGCGGTGTGCATAGTTGGTTGATGTTAAAAGTCTCTCACCAGCCAAAGTTAGAAGGTGATGAAATTATTGTTATTCCTTTAATTAGATTATTTAAAAAATCAAATTTAGTAGAATTGGGAGTTGGCTCTAATAAGTCTGTATTGTTTAATTTAATTGTTAGGTTTTAATTATGTTTAAAAAAATAATTTTGGTATTAATCTTTTCTTCAATTATTAATATAGCTTCTGCAAAAGTTGTGGAAGTGGATGTTAATGGCTTGGTTTGTGAGTTTTGTGCTGTTGCTATTGAAAAAAAATTCAAAAAGCAAAAGAAATTTGTAGAAAAAGTAAAAATAGATTTGGAAACAAAAAAACTATTTATTTATTTTAAAAAAGGAAAAAACCTATCTGATGATGAGATTAAAAATATTGTTAAAAATAGTGGTTATAATGTTGAGAAAATAAATAGATGAGAATAAAAGAAACAATATTGCCATTTTTAGGATTGTTTTCTTCACTTTCAACTGTTTTCTGTTGTGCTTTACCAATAATTTTAGTTACTTTTGGTATGGGAGCTGTTTTTGCCTCTTTATCAACAAATTTTCCTGCGATTATATGGTTAGCAGAAAAAAGTTTATATATTTTTGTTTTGGTAATAATTTTATTGTCAATAGGAGGTTATTTAATTTTTATTAAACCTCAATCCTGCCCTGTAGACCCCAAATTAGCTAGAATATGTAATAAAACTAGAATATTTAATAAATGGCTGTGGTTTATATCAGTAATAATTTTAATTATTAGCTTGTTTTTTAAATATATTCTTGTGATGTTTGTTATAATATACTAATCTAGCTTTATAATTGATCTATAGCCTTCAATCTACTCAGCATAAATTGCTTTTTTTAATAATCTGTTAGCTATGGCTAACAAATAATTAAAAAAAACAATTTCTACTAAACATCTTTTTGGCTATAGGTCAATTATAAAGCTAAAATAGTATTGCTAATAAAAACTATTTGCCAAGATATCTTTTTTACCATAAGTGTTTTTTTATAATTAGATTTTGTAATAAAAGAGTTTTTATTACAATAATTTGCTCCAATTAATTTTAATTTTTTAAAAAAATCTTTAGAAAAATCTTCTTTTATTAAAAAATCTTGAACTTCAAAATCACTAGCAATACTTCTTATTCTCTTTAGAGATAATAATGGATAATAAGAAATATTACTATTTTTTAATTCAGAAAAAGTTTTATCTGCTAAGGTGGCAATCGCTAATTTTGTATTTATTTTTTGTAATAATGACTCTAAATTACACCATTGTAACGCTAGGGAAGACACGATCAGATCATAATTTTGCAAAGAATTAAATTTATCAATATCTGCTAAAATGGTTTGATAACCATTTTGTTTAGCAATATCTAGCATATTTTGTGAAAAATCTAGTTGATCTAATTCAACTTTGAACCCTGATTTTTTAATTAAATTCCCTAAAAACCCTGTTCCACAACCTAAATCTAAAATTTTCTGCCCATCTTGTAAAAAAGGTTTAATTTTATTTTGAAAAAGTCTTTTTGCTATTTCTTTTTGTAAAATTGCAAATCTATTATAATTCTCTGCTGAATTAGAAAAATTATTTTGTATTTCTTTCATTTTCTGTTTTATTCAAATAAAATAAATTTTTTTTGCAAATAATAATGTTAATATATAAAAAATGAAGAAAAATTATAAAAAAGCTATTGTCTCAGGAGGTTGTTTTTGGGGAATGGAGAATTTATTCTCTAAATTAGAGGGAGTAATTGATACTATAGTATTTTAACTAGTAAAGTAATTTTTGTTATGTATCAAGACATGGTCAATAGCCTCAATAAAATGATCAAATTTATTTTTAATTTTTTTTATTTGATTTTTCATAACAGCCCAATAGTTTTCTATAGGATTGAAGTTATGTATGGAGCAATTATCCATTACCACTATTTGTCCTTTTTTCAATTCTTTCATAAGTATATTTTTGATCCAATATACAAATAACTAAGTATTAGCAGTTCCTGTAAACTAATAGGGGCATAATATCACTCCCGTTTAAAGCAGCTATGACACTTGTTCTTACTCTTTTTTTTCCTGTTCTCTCTCCTATAATTTTTGTACCTTTTTTAGCCCATACTTCTTCTTTTATCATATTATGATCTATACCACTTTCGTCCAGATACACTAAATATTTTTTACCTCTATAAAACTTTTCTTAATTATAAACATATTAAAATCATTTTACTAGTTAAATACTATAGCCTCAAAAATTATTTGATTAAGTGTCCAATTAACAACTTGAAATAGTATAAGATAATGGAGTCCTAAACTAAAATCAGGGCAGTGATTTTTTTTATTGCTTGTTCAATTATTTCTGGGAGTTTTTCTTGCTCTTTGAAAGAAAATTTTCTTAAAACATAATCTGCAACATCTTGTGATTTTAAATCTGTGTTTCTGGGATGATCAATGCCAATTCTAATTCTGTGATAATTTTTTGTTCCTAATCTGTTGTCAATATCTCTTAAACCATTATGTCCAGCATGACCTCCTCCTTGTTTTGTTCTGATGTCTAAAAATTTTAAATCTAAATCATCGTGAATAATTATTATATGCTTAGGGATAATTTTATAAAATTTTGTAATTTCACTAACTGCAATACCAGAATTATTCATATAAGTTTCTGGTTTAGCAAAAACAATCTTATTGTCAGATATTTCTATTTGGCAAAATTTTGCCTTGAATTTTTCTTTGAAAATAATAGGAGTATCTAGAGTTTTTGCTAAAAAACTATCAATTATCTCAAAACCTATATTATGTCTTGTTCCTTGATATTCTGATCCAATATTGCCTAAACCACAAACTAGCCATTGCATAGGTTTTTTTTAATAAAGATTATTTTTTTTCTTCTTTGTTTACCTCTTCATTTTCTGCTTTGCCTTCAGTCGTTACTTCTTCAGATTCTTTAGCTTCTTCAGCTGTAGCTTCTACCTCAGCTGGAGTTTCTTCTTCAATTTCTTCAACAGCTCCAACTATTGATACGATAGTTTCTGTATGAGATTTTTTGTCTATTTTAACATCTTTAGGTAAGATAACATTGCTTGTGTGAATGGAATCTCCTATGTTTAATTCACTTAAATCAACTTCAATATTTCTAGCTTTTGCTATGTTTTTT